>JAIFLK010000239.1 GCA_020049115.1 Chloroflexota bacterium
GACTGGTATGAATCCGCCCCACGCCATGAATCGGGGTGAGTTGTTTGACTACAAAACGTTCCAAATCCTTACGGTTACGCACCACCACTTTCAGCAAATAGTCGTACTCGCCTGTAACATGATGACATTCCAACACTTCGGGAATGTTCTGAATGGTCTGACGAAATTTATCAACTTGCTCAGGTTGATGCAACTGTAAGCTAACATTGATAAAACAAATCATGTCATACCCCATGCGCTCACGGTCTAATAAGGCCACGTATTGCCGAATATAACCTTCATTTTCCAACCGTTTGAGGCGAACATGCATGGCGGGCGGCGATAAATTGACCTGATGTGCTAGGTCTACATTGCTGATACGCCCGTCAGTTTGTAAGGTTTGTAATATTTTGAGGTCTAGCTCATCAAGCGTCCAATCTGGGGATGATTTTATCATAAAAAGCCTCCTAAAGTCAATGATTATTTTGTGTAAAGATATAAAGTCAAAACAAGTAAAGGCTATTATAGCTGATGGCCTTATTTTATTCCAAAAAAGAGTTTAGCCTTTAATCATCCGATGACTAGCAGTCATTGGATGACTACTACACATCACTTAATTATTTACAGGTGGTAAAAAACTCTATAGGGCATAAGGGCGATACGCAACTACAAATGTTTATGGTACAATATAACTCACGCTAAGTTTAACATATCGATTCAACGACTCATTTTTGGGAAATATCACTCATGGCCCGACAACTCCCCCTAAAAAAAACGCTGCCTGAAAAGCCTGGTCTCACCCGTTGGCTGATAACTCTGCTTTCAAAACTACCCTGGTTCTATAACCTCCGCATTGCCAGTAAACTAAGTCTCGGTTTTAGCCTATTAGTATTGATTACCATGTTGGCGGTTGGTCTTAGCTATCGCGGTGGAGCTAACACAACAACCAGCCTCAATCGCACCAGTGAAGTTGGAGTTCCAGCTTTGGTGGCTATCAATGAAGCCCAAGCCAATTTGCTGCGCCTGTCGGCGAATATGGGAAATTATTTGGCTACGGGCAATAAAGAGACTCAGGCTGAATATGAGCGCAACCGACAAACCTTCACCACCAATTTAGCCCAAATTAAGAGTTTATTACCGATTGAAAACCAAGCCCAATTCACGAAATTAGAAGAGTTTTTTACGACCTGGTCATACCTCTCTCAAGAGCTAGCTAACCAGTATGACCAACACACTCCCGCTGAAAATTTAGTTCGGTTCCAAACTAAGGCCATGCCCTTAGCGAACAAAATGGCAATGTTGTTAAGTGACTTGACCAACCATCAACAAGAATTAGTCCAATTTGATTTGGCGGCTGGGCGAGCAAATTTAGAGACGACTAACCGTAACATGGTTATAACTGGGCTGGTGGCTTTAATATTGGGCATATTTTTAATGTGGTCAACCCACACAAATATTGCGGCCCCCCTCCGACAACTCAAAGAGGCCGCCATTGAATTAGCGAAAGGTGATTTAACCGTAAAAACAACCATTGAGTCGGGCGACGAGACGGGGCAATTAGCCGAGGCCATGAACACCATGACTGAGCGTTTACGTAATTTAATTGATACACTGGAGGAGCGCGTGCAGGGACGCACTCAAGCCCTGCAAACCAGCGCCGAAATTAGTCGTAATATTACTTCCATTTTGAATCAGGATGATTTATTGGAATATATTGTTAATCGTATTCGCAGCGAATTTGATTTTTATCATGTTCAAGTTTATTTGGTGGATGAAGAAAGCGGCGACCTCGTGATGGTGAAGGGGTCAGGCGAGGTGGGCGAAAAACTGGAAGCAAAACAGCATCGGCTGCGGGAAGGCCAGGGGATTGTGGGGACAGTGGCTTTTATGAATGAACAATTTCTGAGTAATAATGTGGATGAAGTGCTTAACTTTGTCCGAAATCCGCTACTGTTAGAAACTCAGTCCGAGTTGGCGTTACCGTTACGTAAAGGAGATAAAGTTTTAGGGGTTTTGGATATTCAAAGTGAAAAGGTCAATCGTTTTAGTCACGATGATATCGCGCTCATGCAATCCATTGCCGACCAAATTGCCGTAACCATTGCCAACGCGGGCGTTTATCAGGATCTGGAAGAGGCTTTGGTGCATCAATATGACTTAACCATGAGTTATAGTCGCTTTGTACCGCGGGAAATTCTCTATTTTTTAGGCAAGAAAAGCATTGTGGAGGTCAAACTCGGCGACCAAATTCAGCAAGAAATGACCGTTTTATTCTCGGATATTCGCTCCTTCACCAGCCTATCTGAGCAGATGACCCCGCAGGAAAACTTTAACTTTATTAATGATTATCTCAGCCGAGTGGGGCCTATCATTCGTAAACATAACGGTTTCATCGATAAATATATTGGCGATGCGGTCATGGCACTCTTCCCCAAACGGGCCGAAGATGCGGTGGATGCGGCGATTGCCATGCAAAATGCGGTGGGAGCTTTTAACATTGAACGGGTCGAACGAGGCTTGCCCACCATTAGTATTGCGATTGGCTTACACACGGGCAATGTCATGCTCGGCACGGTGGGCGAGGCCGAGCGCATGGAAGGCACGGTTATTTCGGATGCGGTCAATTTGGCCTCCCGCATGGAAGGGTTGACCAAGATTTATAAAGCCTCCATTGTGGTCAGTGAACATACGCTCTCTATGTTGGGGCAAGGTTCTAATCAATATAATGTGCGCTTTTTGGATAGAGTGCAGGTGAAAGGCAAGAAAGAGGCCGTGTCAGTCTTTGAGATTTTAGATGGTGAATCTGAACGGTTGATTGCCTTGAAACTGAAAACCCGTCCCGATTTTGAAACCGCTTTATTCCATTATCAATATCGCGAGTTTGCCGAAGCGAAAAAATGTTTCGAGAAAGTGTTAGCCCATCACCCTGAAGATGAAGCCGCAGCGTTATATCTGCACCGTATCAATTATTTCTTGGAATATGGTGTCCCTGTGGATTGGACGGGAGTGGTGGTATTGGCCGAAAAATAAGGTTTAGTAAATAGACAAATTTAATTTTAACCGATACAATAGAGTTGCCTGTTATTTTGTTAATAACGGGCAATTTTAAAAAATCACAAAGTACGCTTTGTGACTCCCAAAATCCATTATTTATTTAGGTACCAAACTTACGCAAACACCTCACCCCAGCCCTCTCCTACGTAGAAGATGAAGCAACATTTCCCCCTGATGTCGGGGAAATTAAGTGAGTAGACTCAGTATTTCAAGATTTTACCCCCTCACCCCCGCCCTCTCCCAGTGGGAGAGGGGAGACAAAATACTCCCTCGCCCTTTGGGAGAGGGTAGGGGTGAGGGTGATTTAGTAGTTGCACCCAAATCTTGATATACTCAGACTTGGCTTTTGCGTAAGTCCTGAGGTATAAACTTAAGGAGTAGTTCCCATGAAAACCGCTTTACCATTTTATCCCCGTCTTAAAATATTTACTTGGCTGGCGTTAGGCAGCCTCATGTTGATTGCGGTGGCTTGTAACAGCCAAAGCAAGCCCGCGTATGAAGTTGTTAAGCCTGCTGAAATTACGCTCGGTAGCCCACTGCCTGCGCCCGCTAAAGAGGGCATCTTGACCATTTCGGGTGCGCTGACCAACAAAAATGTTGCCGATACGTTAGTTTTAGATATGTCCACGATTGAGAAATTAGGGTTGGTAAAATATACCGTGATAAAAGACCCCTGGGAAAATAAACAAGTGACTTACACGGGCGTACTTTTAGCCGATTTGCTCAAAGCGGCGGGCGCAGCTGAAACCGCAACCTCAGTTCACTTCACGGCGTTAGATGATTACCAAGTGGATATTGTGATTGCCAAAACCAAAGAAGTACCCATTTTATTAGCCACTCAAGCGGATGGGCAATATATGGATGTTGACCATGCTGGCCCGACGCGGATTGTTTTCCCCTACGATTCCTTTTCTGAGATTGATTTATTAGACTATAAAAACTTATCCATTTGGAATATTTCTTCCATGGAGATTAAATGATTAATTTTTTTGGGCATACTCAAAGGCAGTTATCGCCCTTACAGTTAGCCCTAATAATCATTGTTTGCCTATTAATTGTAGGGATTGAGGTGGTCATTATGAGTACCTATTTCACGATAGGTCAGGCCACCTCAACCTACGAACAATCGGCTTTTTTATCTGCCGACTTAGCCAACGTTCAGCGAGAATTATTACGGTTACAAGTTGTGGCTCATTACACCTTGGATAATTTTCAGGGTGATATGTCGGCTTTAGATAAGCAACGTAGTTTATTAAGAAATCAACTGCGGTTAATTAGAAAAAACCAAACCATCATCCCCCTAAAAGTGGCACAGCAACTTAACCAAATTGTTAGTAAACTGGAAATTTATGACAGTTTAGTTGAACCATTGCGCCATAATCCCACGCCAAAGGAAGTTAACAGAACGTTAGGTCAGCTTGACCAACTTCTCACTGCACTAGAAAAAGATGTTAAGGCAGCGTATGATACCCAAGAAACCAGTTTCTTTCAGATTGTACATCAAGCCCTCAATGCTCAACATAACTCCCAATGGCTTTTAATTGGTTTGAATGGGGTGATTATTATTGCCGCGATAGTTCTCATTTTATCCCTCAGCCGTAGCGTGAGTAGTGAATTTAAGCTGGCCTATCAGCAATTAGAAGTTCAAATTTTAGAACGCACTCGCGCCGAGCAAGAATTACGTCATCAAAATGATTATTTAGCCGCCTTACATGAAACCACCGTCGGGCTGGTCTCACGGCTCAACCTGACCGATTTATTAGAAGACATTATGGAACGCGCGGGGCAATTGGTCGGCACGAAGCATGGTTTCATTGGTCTAATTGAGCCAAATCGCACCTTCATTGAGCTAAAAATCGGCATGGGGCTGTATAAAAACCACATGGATTTGGAAATTAAATCAGGCCAAGGCATGGCCGGTCAGGTGTGGCAAACAGGTCAACCCCTTAAAATAGATAATTACGATAGCTGGCCGCAGCGAGTCCCCGATTTTCCGTATCAAGTGATTCATGCCATTATCGGCATTCCCCTCAAATCAGGCGAGCAGGTCGTGGGCGTGTTGGGGCTGGTTTATGGGGCCGAAGCCCCGCAATTTTTCACTGAGGCGCAAATTGAGCTATTGACCCGCTTTGCTCAACTTGCCACCATTGCGCTAGATAACGCCCGTTTGTATCGCACCGCCCAAGAAGCCCGTATCACTGCCGAGGTCGCGAATGAGGCCAAGAGCGACTTTTTAGCCAATGTCAGCCATGAACTCCGCACCCCGTTAACCTCCGTGTTAGGCTTTGCCAAAATTATCCAAAAACGGTTTGACCAAATCATTCGCCTTGAATTACCGACTGATTCACCTAAAGTGAGCCGCGCCAGCCAGCAAATTAGTAATAATCTTAACATTATTGTGTCCGAAGGGGAACGACTGACCGAACTCATTAACAATGTATTAGATTTAGCCAAAATTGAAGCGGGCCGCACTGAATGGCACATGCACCCTTTGGCCCTAAATGAAATTATTGAGCGCGCCACCTCAGCCACGGCCTCGTTATTCTCCAAAAAACGCTTAACTTTAGTGAAAGATATTCCACCTGATTTACCATTTATTGCAGGAGATAAAGATAGACTGATTCAAGTGGTCATTAACCTCATTTCCAATGCCGTCAAATTTACAGAAGTCGGCCAGATAACCTGCCAAGTAACTTGCCATGAGTCTGAATTGGTGGTCAAAGTGATTGATACGGGCATGGGCATTTCGCCTGAAAATCAGCCGTTGGTCTTTGAAAAATTCAAGCAAGTCGGCGATACCTTAACTGATAAACCACAGGGTACAGGCTTGGGTTTATCCATTTGTAAGGAAATTGTCGAGCATCATCAAGGCCGCATTTGGGTCGAAAGTCAGCTAGGCATCGGCAGCCAATTTTGCTTCACCTTGCCGATAATGACGCATAAACAATAAAGGGCTACCTGACGGTAGCCCTTTTGATTCAACTATACTACGCGAGGGGACAAAAAGGAGGGCAAACCTTCAGGTTTGCCCTCCTTTTTGCAGGAGAGTCGTTTAATATAACTAAAATTTTTTTTTGGGGGATTTGACTTGAAGAAAGGTGGGTAATAAATGAGGAATTTGAGAGGGGTGGTCATCGGATGACTAAATAGGACTTACGCAAAAGCCAAGTCTACCCCCCTTAATCCCCCCGACATCGGGGGGAGATGTTGCGCCCTCTCCTAGGTAGGAGAGGGCGGGGGTGAGGTGTTTGCGTAAGTCCTACTAAAGTGATTCTACTTCTTATCCGCCAGATAACCTAATAGGGCTTGCAATCCTAGCAAATAACTGCGCCAGCCAAAGCCGCTAATCTGCCCCACACAGACGGGCGCGAGCAAACTTTTGTGGCGAAACTCTTCGCGGGCATGAATGTTGCTGAGGTGAACCTCAACCACAGGTAAATTGATGGACGAAATCGCGTCACGTAACGCAACGGAAGTATGAGTATAAGCCCCAGGGTTAAAAACCACCCCCGCCGCCCACTCGCGCGCCTCATGCAAAATGTCTATCAAGCCGCCCTCATGGTTGGACTGCATGGGGCGCACCTCGACTTGATGTTGCTGCCCCAAATCTACCACCCAGGCGTTAATGTCCGCCATAGTCGTTGAGCCATAAACGCCTGGTTCACGCAAACCAAGTAGATTCAAATTTGGGCCATGTAAAAGTAAGATGGTGGTCATGGTGTTGTTCCTTTTTAAATTTAAGATAAATTACCTATATCAAAATAATCTCAAACCCATTTTGACCTAATCAGAAAGTTATATTATAATTTTGACAAATTTTGTCAAGACAATATAAGTCAAAAACGAAGTCTATGGAAACCAAACCATCTCTAGGAAAAAAACTACGAACTTTACGCCAAGCGCGTAATGAACCTTTGCGAGTTATAGCGGCAATGATTGATATTGATGCCAGTTTATTGAGTAAAATAGAACATAGCGAAAGATTACCTACTGAACAACAACTAGAAAAACTCGCTAAATATTTTAATATCTCACTACAAGAGCTTACGGTTATAGCCATTGCTGAAAAAATCATTACCACTTACCCTGCTGATACAATTACCTTACAAGCATTAAAAATTGCTGAGGCACAAATCAATTCTTACTTGGGAGAAAAAAATGGATAAATCTCAAAGTTTTATTCGTAATAAAGTCAATCTACAACTTCAAAATGCGCTTGCAGGGATGCATGATTTGTTGGATAATTCCTTTGATTTGGCAATTGCTGACCCACCATATGGGGCTTCAACGAACGCAACATGGAAACTAGACAATGGACACGCACTGGCTGGTTTTGGGGGGGCCTGGAAATTGGCTTCTCATGATTGGGATATGTTTAATGGCCTGGAGGGGTTTGAATTTACACTTGCCTGGCTGAAAGAATTAAAACGTTTGGTCAAGCCAACGGGTTCAATTTGGATACATTCAACTTATCATAATTCAGGCATTATTAATGTGGCATGCCAGATGTTAGGATTAGAAATTATTAACGAGGTCGTTTGGTATAAACGGAATG
The DNA here is from genome assembly GCA_020049115.1 of Chloroflexota bacterium. GTDB lineage: Bacteria > Chloroflexota > Anaerolineae > 4572-78 > J111 > JAIFLK01. The sequence continues at coordinate 7,589 of JAIFLK010000239.1, forward strand.
CATTCCCCAATTTGTCAGCGCGCCGTTTAACCGCGAGCCATGAAACAATATTATGGGTTCATACGGGTGGAAACAAACGTCAATATTATTTTAATTATGAAGATGTTAAAGCCGCAACATTTCAGGAAGATAACCTTAAAGAAGCAGGGAAACAATTACGAACCGTATGGGATATTCCTAATAATAAAAAAGCTGCTGAATTGGAATTTGGTAAGCACCCCACCCAAAAGCCATTACGATTGATTGAGAGAATGTTACTTATTTCGGCCATCCAAAGTGGACAATTATTAATTCCTTTTGTTGGTTCTGGCAGTGAGATTGTGGCAGGGTTAAAATATAATATGGATTGTGTTGGCTATGAGGTTGACCAAACTTATTTTGATTTGGCCTGTCAACGCATTTCAGCATATCTTGAAACAAAAGATACACAATTAAAAATGGAGTTACCCGCATGCGAAGAGCTACCCAAAATACCGAATCTGTCATTAAATGGTCAGGCAGTAAGCGCAATATAGCTCCTATTTTAGCTACTTTATTGCCCGAATCTGAGCGATATTTTGAGCCATTTGTGGGCAGTGGGGCCATGTTACCTTTTAGGCCAAGCCCAATTGGGGTGGCGGGTGATGTCATTGCTGAGTTAATCCAGTTGTGGTTAGTTATTCAAAATGAACCAGAATTAACAGCAAAAGAGTACGAACTGCGCTGGACTCGCTTACAAAATGAAGGTCACACTGCCTATTATCAAATTCGCGACTCTTTCAATGCTACTCGTAACCCGCATGATTTTCTTTTTTTAAGCCGAACATGTGTCAATGGGTTAATTCGTTTTAATAAAAATGGTGATTTTAATAATTCATTACATCACACTCGCCCTGGCATTGCGCCTGAACGATTAGCGAAAGTTATTCACCAATGGAGTTACTATATTCAAAATGTTAAATTCATGGCAGCTGATTATCGCCAAACCCTTGCTGAGGCACAAACAGGTGATTTAGTCTTTTTAGACCCACCTTATAATGGCACCAAAGGCAGATATATGCCGACAGATTTCAATTTTACGGAATTTTATTTAGAATTGGAAAGATTAAATTATCACGGGGTTAAATGGGTTTTGACCTTTGATGGCGTGGCAGGAGATAGAACCTATCAATCAGCCATGCCACCTCAGTTATACAAAACACAGTTAGATTTGCCCACAGGTAATTCTCCCTTTACTAAATTAATGAAAACTGGCCTAGATGCGGTGGTCGAGTCAGTGTACTTGAATTTTAAGCCGCCCCCCGAAATAGTGAGTCAGGTGCTGAATTTTGGGCAAAAGAAACTCAGCCCTCAACCTGACCTTGAGATGAAGCAAGGCCACCTCTTTAACTGAGTCAAACTCTATAGCAATTACCATGTCTAATTGACACTTTTCTAAATAGACTGCTAAATCGCTTTCTTGTGTCCAACAGAATGCGCCGCCTGAAATAACGTTGATATTCGTAATGGGTAAATTATCGCTTTGCCATAATTGCCAAGTTGAATCAGGGAATTTTGCGGTAATGGGAGGTATCTTAAATAACTTTTCAATATAGGCTATCAGGTCAGTACCTAAATTAACAGGTATTTTGGCAGGTATATCTTTTGATTCTATTGCCAATAATGTGTTTACTCCGCCCCCAGAATCAAATTGAATTACATGGTCAGGTCGCTTACCGCCCACACCAGAGACTCTTGGCAAAGAAGTCCAACGAAACTCCGCCCCCGTCTGAAAATCTACCATAGATAAACCACTCCAATCCCCACCTGGTGGATTACACATTACTTCAAAAACCCCGTGTGCCATATTTGTTGAAAACAGTAAATGAATCACCGTATCTACATCATGTTCAGAGAAATTTGTTATGGCTGAGGTTATGGGGAAGCGAATGATATTTTTATTTCGTCGGCGAACAGGGGTAAGCAAACGAGTCAATGGCCTACTCGCTAGTGTAGGACTATCGGCAAAAATAGCATTACTGAGGCGAATCACAGCTTCCCATAATCCATTCTGTTGGGCTAATTGCTCTATGTTATTTTGTAATAATAACCACATGTCTGGTTTAGCTGGGCCAGAAATAATGGTGAGAATTTCAATTTCGTCACCAAATAACATCCTCGCCAATGGCAGAAGCCCTCTATCGGGACGCGAATCATCTCCTTTAGGCTTAAAACCCGTAATCCAAACGATAACTAATGGGGCAGCTAAACCAAGCCATTTTATAAATTCGGGATCAACGGAGTTGCTATATAAATGTAATATTTTGGTAGCAAGATTAAGGCGTTCATGCGGGGGAAGCACACAAATAGGAATGTCAGAAGCCCCAACGGACATGGTTTGGACGGATGCAAATAACTCAAGAAGTTTTTGAAAGGTCGTCGTCGTTTCAACTTTACTAGCCCGTTTCTTTTGCCAGCCCCACTGCTTTTGGATGAGCCAATTTGCCTTTTGATTGCCTGTAACTTGCTCAAAAAACGCTGACCATTCATCACCCCGTAAGGTATCACGCCGTTTGCGAGCATCAGCCAATG
>JAIFLK010000270.1 GCA_020049115.1 Chloroflexota bacterium
GTAATCATCGGCCTGTTTCAGAAATTTAGCTTTATCATCTGCGGAGAGTTGACGGTCAGGTAAATCAGTAACGGTTTGCTTGAACTCTTTGACCCCCTCAGATATTTTTTGGAAATCGGCCTCTTGATGATAAAGGCGATAATCTCGGCCATATTCCCGAATTTTAAACGTGGCAATAGTCAGCTCATTCAAGCCAAAAGTTTGTACCGTGTCTTGAAAGCGAGTTGATGTTTCTATCAATTGCCTTTCGATGCCACTAATACGAGTGCCTCGTTGGTCTACGTTATTCAAGAGCGTTTGCAGAGCCGTGTTATATTTTGCCGCGCCTTGCTCAATTTGGAGGAAATGTTGCCTATTTTCCTCAGTTTTGGCGGCTTTATTTCCCTTATCGGCATATATTTTCAGTTGCTTGATGAAACTATCAACTTGGGTTATATATTCCTTTTTTGCTTGTTCAATGCCCTCTTTCTGATAAGAAAGTAAAAAATCTCTAAATACTTTGCGCCCTTCGAGTAAATTTATTTGAATTTCGTCGGCTAAATCTGATAAATCAACTTGTACCGTGCTATTTTGCACTTCCTGGCTAACCGTATTCATCGCCACCAAACCGACCACCCCTACAACCAGGGCCAAAAAGACCATGGCGGAAAACCCTGCCCCTAACTTGCGCCCCACTGACCAGGTTACTTGTTTAGTTGTTTCCATAATTAACTCCACATTTCAGAGCTGTGAGGTTTTTGAAACCTCACAGGCATGATTTAAGCCATTATAAGGTTTTGAACCTTATAATGGCTACTTTTATCCCTTGAAAATTTACAGGTTAATTTATTTCACTTCATCATTCACAATTAACCGTTTTTCTTCCAATAAAACATTCAAATCTAACACCTCTAATAAATTACGGGTAATGCCCTGCGTGTAATTGTTATGGTGGCTGATTAAGGGCGGTTCAATTTCATCTTTAAAAATAGTAATCACATTATCCACCGCCTCAACCAAAATGCCAATTTCTAAGGCTACATTTTCAGAGCTAGAACGGTTACTGGCCACCACAATAATTTTACTCGTTTCAGCATGAGGTGTCGGCGACAGCCCCAGAAAAACATGTAAATCTATCACCGAAATGATACGCCCACGCGCGCTAAAAACCCCCGCCACAAAATCAGGGGTACGCGGGACATACGTTAAGCGTTCTAACGGATAAATTTCCCGCACATTAGTTACATCAATCCCGTAATGTTCTTGACCGACATGGAAGGCCAATAAATCAATCGTTTGACCAAAGGCTTCCGCTTTTGGCTCTTGCGCTAACTCATATGCCCGCCGTTGCCAAATCTCATTTAACATTTCTTGGCTGATGTCTAGCTCATCATCGCCATAACGCATTGGCGCAATCGGCATTTTATCATTGGCTTCATGACCATTTTTAGCTTGTTTTGTTAACATATATTATTTTATCCTTATCATTTGGTTGATTCATAAAGAAAGTCATGATATAGTAGACATTATACCGATTTAACGATTTTCGTAGGGGCAGGGCTTGTTCCTGCCCACAATGGGGCAAGCACAAGGCATTGCCCCTACGAAATGACCACCATTTTTTAATTGGTATAAACTCTATACCACGCGAGGGAATAAATTGGAGTGCAAACCTTCAGGTTTGCTCGTTTATCGTGGGGCAAACCTAAAGGTTTGCACTCCAGAAAAATTTAATTCATGCCCTCGCGTAATATACAACTTTATCACTAACAAAGGAGATATGCAAAGTTAATGGCCTAAACAGCCATCATTAATTCCCGCACCTCTAAACGAACGGGCATGATGTCATGAATCATTCTTAATAATGTTTCCATCTGAAAGGGTTTAATTAAGAGATGAATGGAGTGACCCCCAATGAGTTTAATCTCAGGCGGCGGAAACTTATGTTCATACGACACCATTAATATATATTCAGTTCGCATCGAATGTTGGTTCAATTGCCGTATCAGCTGCAACCCTGATAGGTCAGTGGTACATAAATCGGTTATCACCACATCAAAAGCATTGGCTCGATTGAGCAATAACGCCTTCGCCGCAGAATTACAACTTTTTACTTGATATTGAGGGCCAAGTTCCATCAACGTTTCAGTTAAGAAAAAAGCCAAACTAGGGTCATTATGAACAATCAAGATACGTTTTTTCATGGTGAGTTTACTTAGGGATAATTTGGAGGTTTAGTCATCAGGTGACTTCAAGTCACCTGATGACTCGGCCCCCTAAATATTTACAGGCGGAAGAAGTTTACTTGGCTTATTATACCAAATAATATCTCTAACAATTGACCCAACTTATTCCCAAAAATGGGCTTCTTTTGGGAATAAAAATGAACTTGTAACTTAACAAAAATTTTGCAGACTCAGTATTTCAAGATTTTGGTGCAACAACTAAATCCCCCTCACCCCTGCCCTCTCCCAAAGGGCGAGGGAGTCTCTTATCTCCCCTCTCTTCTTTGGGAGAAAAATGGACGCAAGTCTAGCGAACTCCCAAAGGGCGAGGGAGTTCTTTGGGAGAAAAATGGACGCAAGTCTAGCGAACTCCCAAAGGGCGAGGGAGTCTCTTATCTCCCCTCTCCCAAAGGGAGAGGGGCGGGGGTGAGGGGACAAATCTTGAAATACTGAGACTCTTTTTAGCCCTTATAAGGCTCAAAGCCCTATAAGGGCTGCCATAGAATTTATGCTCACTTACTTAGGATTAATTTATAGCGAGTAGCCATGTTGTAATAAAAATTTTTTGGTGTTATATTATCTGCTATGTACTCTCGGCAACGTCATGTTGGACAAAGATGCTGTTAATTTTAACCCAACCTCACCCCACCCCTCTCCCAAAGGGCGAGGGAGACACGTTCATCACCCCTCTCCTATTTAGGACTTACGCAAAAAGGCAAAATCCCCCCCCTCAGTCCCCCCCAAAGGGAGGGAAGTTTCACTTCCTCGCCCTGTGGGAGAGGGTCGGGGTGAGGGTTCTGCGTAAGTCCTCTGCTACTTAGGAGAGGGGACGGGGGCGAGGTATGTAAGAGCATAAATTCTGCGGCAGCCCTTATAAGGCTTCAAGCTATAAGGGCTAAAATAGGCCGCAAAACTTTTGCTTAGGTATGTCGTTCAAACTTTGCTTAACCACGAGGAGCATTAAACCATGTAACCGTATAACGTAAAATTAGCTATTACAGTCTAGTTGTGCCATGTGACATTGCCGAAGTATAAATTTAGGCGAAAGTGAGAATTTTAAAATGAGTAGTTCTGACCAGTTTAGAAAGGACGTACTCTCAGAAATAACGTCTCTCACCTTGACAGACGAACTTCTTGAGACGCGTGAGGAGGCAGTTGGTCTCACCATTGATGGGGAAACCTCAAAAGATTTAGATGATGCCATCTATGTCGAAACCCATGCCAATGGCTATCGGGTGCAAGTGTCCGTCGCGGATGTGGCCGCCTTAGTGCGGCTAGATACCAAAGTGTACGCTGAAGCCCTCCGTCGAGTGGATACGCAGTACCATCGCGATTACACCGTTCCCATGTTGCCGCGATTCTTATCAGAAGATAGGTTAAGTTTGTTGGAGGATGAACGCCGCCCTGCTTTAACTTTTTTCATCAACCTCTCAGCCGAGTTAGAAGTGGAAGAGTTTCAAATCCGCGAAACGGTTATTCGCAACCGTCGCAAGTTGAGTTATCCCCAAGTGGATTACATCATCTCGCACAGCCCGCAAGACCGTGATTATCGCATGTTAGTTGAATGTAATAACTTGGCTGACCGCCTGCAGCCCGCAAGACCGTGATTATCGCATGTTAGTTGAATGTAATAACTTGGCTGACCGCCTGCTGAATAAACGGCGGATGAAAGGAGCTTTAGCTATTTATGACCTAAAGCGGCACATCTTTACCGATGAAGAGGGGCATTTTTTACCCCTAGAGGGCGGTCAAGCCAATCGTGGCAATTTGATAGTGCAAGAGTTAATGATTTTGACCAATCAAAGCACCGCCAAGTTTTTTGCCCAGAACAATGTCACGTTCCTGTTCCGTAACCACACCGTTAAGCAAAGCACCCCTGACCGAGATGAAATTATGGCGCAATTCAATGCGGCCATGATTAACCCTAATCTGTTGGAAAATCTCAGCTTACGCACCGCGTTATGGTTCAATCGCGCCACCTACGACCCGATTCTCAAGGGTCACTTTGGGCTAAATGAAGTGGCTTATAGCCATGTCACCTCACCGATTCGGCGGGTGCCTGATTTGATTAACCATCACATCATTAAAGCCTTTATTCACCAACAACCCGCGCCTTTCAGCCATGAAGAGTTGGCTGAATTATCACAAACTATCAATGATAAAATTACTGAAGTAAAAGAAGCGAGAAGCGAGTATTTCAAGGGGAAAGCAATGACAAAAGCACAATATCAAGCAACCAATACTACGACCGATGGATTAGTCGAAATGGATTCGGCTGACTTCCGACTGGTCTTAAAACAAGTCTGTCGAAGTGGCATCGTGGGGGATGATTTTGAACAAGCCCTCATGACCCGTTTTGACCTTAATCTGATTGACGTAAGTCATCTTTATACCATTTTCTTTGATATGGTGGGCGATGGCGGCGTGTGGGGTCGTATTCGCAACCGTGCTTTAGACTTCGCCAAAGCCAACCCAGGCTATAGCAATCAGCTTCTCAACCTTCAAACCCAAAAGGGCAACCTCTCCCACTATCAAGTTGAAATAAAACAAAATGATGATGGGTTCTTAGCCCGCGTGGTGGCCTCATCTAATGCGGGCGTGGTTTCCACCCCGTATTACACCGTTGGGCCCAGCAAAAAAGACGCGCAACATCGCGCCAGCTATGATTTTCTGATTCGCTACCTGACCCATGATTTAGTCCCGCCAGAACAAACCATTGAACCCAACATGTCAGGCACAGACATCCCGCCTGAACCGATTAACTTGGAAGAAAATTATGTCGGGCAACTCAATGACATCTGCGTCGGGCGAGTCGGTTGGTCAACCCCCCATTACGAATTTGAACAGCGCGGCCCCTCCCATCAACCCATCATCACCTGTGAAGTGAAACTAGATACCCCCAAAGGGACGATGCGCGCCGCTAGTACGGGAACGAGCAAAAAAATGGCAAAGCAACTTTCAGCCAAAGATTTAATGTATTTGCTGAAACGAGACGGCTCTATTTTTGAAGCCCCCCGCACCGCCATTGCGAATAATGTTGAAAACTATATTGGACGGCTGAACGAACTCTGCCAAAAACAGGGCTGGGAATTACCCAACTATGAGTTTGAACAGTCAGGCCCATCCCATAACCCCTACTTCTCATGTGTGGTCGTGGTGGCTACGCCCGAAGGGGAACGGCGCATTTCGGGCGAAGGCACGAGCAAAAAAGTCGCCAAGCAAGTCGCGGCCAATAATTGCATGGAGCAATTGACCGATGAGCTAGAGGTCGTCAAAATCATCCCTCATGAAGAGCAATCGTTAGATGATGAAACTGAATTGATGACTCAAGTCTGAAACAACCCATCCTGAAACAGGAGTAAGATGGCTTATAAGCCATCTTACTCCTGTTATACTGCGTACCGAATGAAAATGGCACTTTTGGCGTAGGAGTCCGCAATTATTTGCGGGCTGTCCGCAAAGGATTGCGGACTCCTAATG
>JAIFLK010000095.1 GCA_020049115.1 Chloroflexota bacterium
TAGACAGGCAACTCTCCTGGCTAGAGAACCGCGAAACCGATAATCCCCTCCGCACCCTGCGCGCCGCCCTCAAAGATAATTGGAGTGAACCCAAACCTGTGGGTAAGCCTGAACCAGAACCCTGGTACAACGGTCTGGAGCATTTGGTGTTGAAGTGAGGCCATTTATTTATGTTACACCCTATTACATGGCTACTATGGTTGAGTGTGGTGGTCGCCATGCTCTCCCTGACCCGCAACCCGCTCTATTTGGGCTTGATTTTGGGTTGGATTGGCCTAGTAGCTTATCGCCGTCCTCGTTTAATTGATGCGCCTCCCTTGCCTATTTCGCCCTGGAAATTTGGCTTAGTGGTCATGGCGACCTCCGCGCTGTTTAATGGCCTGACGGCCCATTTTGGTAGCACCGTTTTATTTCAACTCCCCCGTTCATGGCCGTTGATTGGCGGCTCAATCACTTTGGAAGCGGTTATTTTTGGCCTACTCAATGGCGTGACTCTGATGGGAATTTACGCTGCATTTAGCGTCATCAATCAAACCTTATCGGTGCGCGCCTTGATTCGGCTCATTCCCCAAACCTTCTACCCCGTCGCGGTGGTCGCAGCCATTGCCGTGACCTTTGTTCCCGTAACTTTGCGTCAACTGCAACAAATCCGCGAGGCGCAAGCCATTCGCGGCCATCGGTTGCGGGGGCTACGCGATTGGCGACCCTTGATGATCCCTTTACTGGTCGGTGGGCTGGAGCGCGCCTTGCAGTTGGCCGAGGCCATGACGGCGCGCGGCTTTGCCAGTGTTACCCAACCTGTGCATGAGGTTAAAAGTCAATTGGCGGTGGCGATAGGTTTATTATTATTGTTGACGGGTTGGTTATTACGCCTCGGTTGGGAGGAAATTTGGCTGGGTACGGGGATGTTATTAAGCGGGGTAACGTTGATTTTAGTCACTATGGGGGTGATAGGGCGGCGCGTGCCACGCACCCTTTACCGCCCTGATAAATGGCATTGGCGTGATAGTTGGGTGGTTGGTGGCCTTAGCCTGAGCGCGCTGCTCTTTATTTTGCCGTTATCCATCTTTGACCGCAGCTCCATTTTTTACTATCCCTATCCTAGCCTTACCTGGCCAAGCTGGCATGGCGGTATCCTCGCGGCGACCCTGGGGCTGCTCAGTCCTATTATTGGGTGGACAACCGTAGATGAATAGAACGGTGGCTTATTCGTTGGAGTCCAGAATTTATGCTGGCGTTTGGCGTAAGCCTAATGAACATCAATAATGCTCACGTGTGCTAATGGGTGTACCTATGAACACCTATGAGCATGGTATTCGCTGCCAAAGTCCCAAACGGTTCAAGGCCCCGTTAATTTGTAATGCAAACGCTGTTGTACCACCACAATATGCCCGATATTCCACGCAATATTGTTATCAAAGCCTACAGGAATTGTAAAATATTGCCGTTCTTTATTGGCATGGTAAGCAAGCACTTCTTCATTCATGTATCCACCTCACATGCTCACATGTGTTAATATGAACACCTATTAGCTCATGGGTGCTAAACATCTCCCCTCACCCCTGCCCCTCTCCCACAGGGCGACGGTTGATGGTACTTCTAAAACTGAATCTTACGACTCTGTTTCTCGACGGTAGGAATTTCAATGGTGCCAGCTTTCACGCCCTCAGCCACATACGCCAACGCCCAGCGCACAAACTCACTAATCCCCACTTTATTTTCATCCGCCGCTGATTGCACGGTATCAATCAAATCAAGAGTTAATAAATAACTCTTACGATAATATTGCCCCGCCTTCGTGGGATTTTTTTGCCCCGTGGCTTTTTGGGCTTGGTCTAATGTATCCCGTTGAGCATCTTGCATACCCCGCGTGAGGCCGGTGTTACCGGTTCTTTTTGTTTTCGTCACGACAAATCTCCTCTACCAAATGTGTATAAGCCATCGCCCCACTCGAATTAGGGGCATATTCAAAAATAGTTTGCCCAAATGAAGGGGCCTCTGCCAAACTAACATTGGCGGGAATCGGTTCAGTGACCACATTGCCAAAAAAACTTTGTAGCTCCGTTAAAATTTCGCGGCTTTTAATCGTGCGCTTATTAAAAAAAGTGGGAACAACATACGAAATATAAACCTCCGCGCCCACCTCTTGCGCCTCACGAATCGCCATCATGTGCTGACCCGCCCCAATCGTCGCCAGATAATCCACGCTGACGGGCATGAGAACTTCCTGCACAAAGCGAATGGCGTTCATGTTCAAAATATCACGGCTCGGCGCGCAGTCAATAATGAGATAATCATAATCTTTAATCGGCTGTAATAATTTGGCTAGAAAATTATTATCACTGCTCGGCGGGCGGCCTTTGCTTAAGGCAATGACATTTTCTGCCGCCAAGCGCGCAATCAACCCATCTTTAGCCTCGGCCAAACGGGGGCCACTCGGAATTAAATCTAGCCCTGGCCGCGCCGTAATAATGGCCTCTTTCCAGCTACATTGCCCCAACAATAATTCCGCCAACGTACCTTTTTTTTCCGTAATACCCAACGAGGGCGCACAATTGCCCTGGCTATCCGCATCAATCAAAATCACCCGCCGCCCGCGCAATGCCAACCCATGCGCGATATTAACCGCCGAGGTTGTTTTGCCTACGCCACCTTTTTCATTACTCGCCGCAATCGTTCGCATGGGTCCCGCCCAATGGGAGTTCAAATCTTTAGATTTATCGCTCATTGCTCAAATCTAAAGATTTGGACACGCTATCTATCCACCTCTGTGCTAATCGGTACACCCATTAACACCCATGTGCTAATGGGTGCATATCATACACCTGCATGTCAAGGAATGTCAAGGAATATCAACTTTTTGACCGTTTTTAATTCCTCCGTTTCCTAACTACTAAATCACCCTCACCCCAGCCCTCTCCCAAAGGGAGAGGGAGTCTTTTGTCTCCCCTCGCCCTTTGGGAGAGGGGCGGGGGGTGAGGGTGCTAAATCTTGATATACTAACTATATACTCTGTCACAATAGAACCGCGCATAACTCTCCTTATACGGCGTGATTAAGAGTGTTGTCTTTCGCTGAACGCTGACTAGCTGACCGACTGACAGACTTTTTCTCGCCGTATAATTTTTGGCAGGTTTAAACAGGCTTACTTTGCCAAATAACCTTGCCCACAAAGAAAGGGCCAAGCGTTTCCAAATAGAGCGAAGTCTGTTTGGTTTTCCGCATGGCCTGCACCACCATGGACGCGGGGTAAAGGTCATGGGCTAAAATGCCAATGACAAAATCATTGTCATTTTTATCCATGCCATGACAAGCCAAGCGAATATCCGTTGCCAGCCCCGCCTTGCCAAAGCGCATGCCAATTCCGCCATGTTCCATCAAGACAATTTGTTGCTCTTTCTCAGGTAGGTTCTCAAAATTCTTCACCCGTTGCAACGGATACCACACCGCCCATTGAAGTTCAGGGTTTAAGATTTTGCGCTTGGGGCGGTCAATCAACGCCTCCACCAAATCAGGTTCATAACCAATGGCATACGTCCGCCCTAACATGGTATATTCGGGCTTGAAAGTCAGCTGACTAAAAAGCGGTTGATTGAGGATGGGGCGTAAGGTATTGACATAAAAAGCGGGGTCTTCGGTCAAGATAACCAGGCCAATCCCCTGCGGGTCATTCACATCGGCATAAATCGCGCCCTCAATCCCATGCGCCTCAAACTGCGCCATCAACGGCGCGGGGTCGGCACAATGTCCATAGCCCAAAAATTGTACAAATAAACGGCGGTTTAGGGAGATGGGTTGCCCCTCTTTATCCTTACCTTTTTCACTTAAATCTAACTCACTCTGAGGGAAATTCATAAATATCCTTCATTAGATATAGGAGGAGTCCAAATCTTTAGATTTGACGACCAAATCTAAAGATTTGGACTCCTTATTTTAAGCCCTACCATCCTACCCCCAACCCGACATGGCGGACGGAAACGGCTGATAAAAATAGGGTAGTCTACCCTACAGCCCTTTTAACCAGGTAGGGTCGCGGAAAAACTTTCCTGCCTGGTGGCGCAGACGCAACATGTCCCTACCCTATGTAGGAAACATGGGGCTAAAATGGCCTTTATGGTGAATCTAGTAGGATAGTAGAGTACGATTAATTTTTGCTGCAATCACCTGTAAAATAACCTCATCAAAGGTGATAGCCTTCCTAAATTCTTGTTTCATGTCCCGCTCTATAAATGGTCAATGAATGACGGTTATTATCCTCCCAGGGGGAGAGGGGCTGGGGGTGAACGGTGTATCCTGACAGCATACGACGTTGCTTGCGTTGAGATGATTTTAACAGTAGAATCAAAAAGCTCATGGTTATACTCCTTTAACTGGTGAAACTGAGTGAGTGTCCCACCTACTTTTCATTAAAATGGTCGAGTAGGTGGGACTTCAATAGAGATTGGTACTCAAGTAGAGGCAGGGCATGCCCTGTCTCTACGCGGTGCTGCTATCTTATCATACATTTTGCCCTGGGTCAAGGGGCAATTTTTTGGGGCATGAGGAATTGGGCGTTAGGAATTAATTTGTAATTCATAATTGCTCATGCCCGTTTGATGTTTGGGTAAAATGGTGGTAAAGTTGCAACGTAATGAATCCCGACTTGGGGATTGAAACGACACAAGAATACTGAGCAAATCACAGGATACTGAGCAAATTGCACGTAATGAATGTCAACTTGGGGATTGAAACGGAGTGAGTAAGGCGAATAGCAAATAGGCGAAACTGCCAAAACTATTCGGGTTCTTTGAGGTATTGTGTGGTTGAGGTGAGGAGTGACACACGCCCTCGTGTGTCGCTGGTTAGCACTAGGGCGTGCTAACTCCGCGTGACCACACTAAACCTCAGAGAACCACTATTCGCAACCTTGCCCATTCGCCTGAAACAAAAAAGCCTTCTCACGATGAGAATGCTTTTTTGTTTCAGGTGAGAGCGTGTTTCTTAAATACCAGGTCATTCTATACTGCCTTTTATTTGAGAGTTACACTTTTGCTATGACTGACAGGAGTCCGCAAATAATTGCGGACTCCTGCGCCGAAAGTGTAGTTTTCATTTGAAATGCAGTATAAATGAAGCGTAGCGTAATAAAGTATTTAAGAAACACGCTCTGACCCGAAAGGCCACTCACGCATTTGAAGGAACTTGATTTGGAGAGCCATCAGTTAAGCGGTACTATTCTTGCTAAGGAATGAGAATTAATTAACTATCTCACAACGGTAGGGTAGGTCAGACAAGAATGTCTGACCTACCCTACGGTAGAACAGACATTCCTGTCTGTTCATGGCAACACAGCGAGTTTGAGAATGTTGAGTGTCCCAAGTGTTTCAAGTAGAACAGACATTCCTGTCTGTTCATGGCAACACAGCAGCTATTATGCCCAAACCAGAAATTATGTCCCCGGCAGGCTATTGGCCGCAACTGCACACTGCGATTGAAGCAGGCGCGGATGCGGTTTATTTCGGCCTGAACCATTTCACCGCCCGCGCCAAAGTGGGCTTCACCTTAAGCGAATTGCCAGAGGTCATGCGAACCCTGCACCAACGTGGCGTAAGAGGTTACGTCACTTTTAATACGCTGGTCTTTGACCATGAACTGAGCGAGGCCGCCAAAGCCATCACCGAAATTGCCACTGCGGGGGCGGATGCCATCATCGTGCAAGATGTGGGCATGGCGCAATTGGCGCGCCGCCTCGCGCCCACGTTGGAGGTACATGGCAGCACCCAAATGAGCCTGACCAGTGCGGAGGGGATTCAATTGGCGCAACAATTTGGGGTGAGCCGCGTGGTATTGGCGCGGGAATTATCGCTGGCGGACATCCGCACCATTCGTAGCCAAACGGATTGCGAATTGGAAATGTTTGTGCATGGGGCATTGTGCGTCTCCTATTCGGGGCAATGTTTTTCCTCGGAGGCGTGGGGTGGGCGGAGTGCCAATCGCGGGCAATGCGCGCAGGCATGCCGTTTACCTTACGAATTATGGGTTGATGAGCAACTCAAACCGTTAGGCGAGGCGCGTTATTTGTTGTCACCGCAAGATTTATTCGCGCTACATCAAATCCCTGACATTGTACAATTAGGAATTTCTGCCCTAAAAATCGAAGGGCGTTATAAAGAGTCAGATTACGTCGCCCTGACCACGCAAGCCTACCGCAAAGCTGTTGATGAAGCCTGGGCGGGCTTGCCCCTAAGCGTGACCCGCGCGGAGGAAATACAATTAGAGCAGGTTTATTCGCGCGGCTTGGGCGCGCATTTCGTTAGCGGTACGAACCATCAAACGGTGGTCAATGGGCGCGCCCCGCGTCATCGCGGCGTTCTCATGGGGCAAGTAGTGCGGGTGTTGCCTGACCGCGTGGTGATTGAAACTGAAACCTCACTCCCTGCCCCTCTCCTAGTAGGGGTGAGGTTTGCCTTAAAAGCAGGCGATGGGGTGGTGTTTGATGCGGCAAATTGGCGCAGCCCCGAAGAGGCGGAGGAAGGTGGGCGAATTTATGAGATTACCTCTCTACGCGGGGGGCAGTTTGAATTGGCTTTTGGCAATGGAGCGATTAATTTTGGGCGTATTCGGGTGGGCGATTTAATCTGGCGTAGCCATGACCCTGAGTTGGCAAAAGTGGCGCGCCCCTTTATTGAACCCGCCGCGCCCGTGCAAAAACAGCCCGTGCAAATTCAGGTGACGGCGTATGAAGGTGAACCGTTGCGTTTAATTTGGGCATTAGTGGCGCGGCCTGAAATTACGGTAACTGTCCAATCGCCTGAGCCGTTGGGACAGGCACAAAACCGCGCCCTAAGTTTAGAATTATTACAAGAGCAGCTGGGGCGATTAGGCAACACCGCCTATCAATTGAGTCAGCTTGAGCTAGACATGCGCGGTCAACCTTTCGCGCCAAGTTCGCTGTTGAATAATTTGCGCCGTCAAGCCACCGAGCAACTGGCCGAATTACAAGGTCAGCCCCAGCCCATAGTGGTGCATGAACCGCGCGCCGTGTTAGAGGCGGCGTTGGGAAAGATTACGGATAGGCATGGAGTGCAAACCTTCAGGTTTGCCGTACCCGATGCAAGCAAACCTGAAGGTTTGCACTCCGTAAGTGAGAAGGCGCAATTGCATTTATTAGTTCGCACGCCCGAACAATTGGCGGCGGCGATTGCCCTGCACCCCGCAAGTATTACCCTGGATTACTTAGAATTGTATGGCTTGCGCCCAGCGGTGGAGGAAATTCAGGCGAGTGGGTTAACGGCGCGGGTGGCTAGTCCCCGTATTTTGAAGCCAAGTGAGCAAAATGTTATCCGTTTTCTGCTGAAGTTAAATTGCCAAATTTTAGTGCGCTCAACGGGTTTATTGCAAGCCCTGCAAGCAGAAACCGCCCCGTCGTTGATTGGCGATTTCAGCCTGAACGCGGCCAATGTCTTAACAGCAGATACCTTTTTGCGGCTCGGTTTGAGCCGTTTCACGCCGACCCATGACTTGAACGCGGCCCAAATCGTCACGTTGGCACAGGGGATTGGGGCGGATAACCTGGAGGTAGTGGTGTATCAACATTTGCCCGTTTTCCATACGGAACATTGCGTTTTTTGTCGCTTCCTGTCCAAAGGTACAAGTTATAAAGATTGCGGTCATCCATGTGAGAAACATCGGGTAGCGTTGCGGGACAAGCAGGGGCGCGCTCACCCGGTCATGGCGGACGTGGGCTGTCGGAATACAGTTTTTGGGGCGGAGGCACAGGAAGCCAGCCGCCATTTAGCCGATTTGCAGGATGCGGGGATTAGCCATTTTCGGCTAGAATTTGTGCATGAATCGGCGGAACAGGTACGCCAAATTAGCCAAGCCTTTCAAAATGCCCTGCATGGTCAGTTGACTTATCAAGAATTGACCCGCCAATTGAGCCGCCTCGCGCCACAAAATACGACTGAGGGCAGCTTGTTTGTGCCTGATAATTATTTGGCCTTGCCGATGATTTAGGATGCGAATAGACGCGGATTTTTCTTTAGGAAAACCATGAGGGGAATTATGAGTGATGAGTGATGAGTGATATAACTCATCACTTATCACTCATCACTTACATGAACATTGTCGTTTTAGTGAAACAAACTCCAGACACCGCCAAATTATCGGCTCGTTTAGATGGCCTACAGCTATCGGCTGATGGTGGCGCACGCATTGTTAACCCGTGGGATGAATATGCCATTGAAGAAGGGTTACTATTGCAGAGTAAATATCAAGGGAAAGTAACCGCGCTCTGTGTGGGCAAGGCGGAGGCGGATGAAGCCCTAAAACGGGCTGTGGCGATGGGCGTGAATGAGGCCATTTTGGTTTCAGACGCGGCCTTGAGCAATGGCGACAGTTTAGCCACAGCGCGGGCCTTGGCCGCCGCCATTCGTAAAATTGGCGCGGTGGATTTAATCATTGCGGGGCGTTCCTCCATTGATGGCAATAACGCGGCGACGGCGGTACAGGTCGCGGCCTTGCTTAATTTCAATTTATTAACCTACGTGACGAAAATTGAGGGCATTGACCTTGCGACCAAAACCATGCGCGCGATACGGGCGATTGAGGCGGGGCGGGAAACGGTGAGCAGCCATTTACCTACCGTAATTAGTGTGGTGAAGGAAATTAACTCGCCTCGTTATCCCAATTTTATGAACATTAAAAAAGCGGCCAAAGCGGTCATCCCCGTCTGGTCGCTCAAAGATTTGGGGCTGAGTGCGGCGGAGGTAACTCCGCAGGTAACGTGGAGTTTAACGCTGCCACCCGGCCGCACCGCCCAAGTGGAACTCATCAGCGGCAGCCCCGCCGAGGCCGCCAAAATTTTGGTCGATAAACTCATGGCGGAGAAAGTCATTTAAGCAATTAGGAATTAGGAAATAAAGTAAACCAATTCCTAATTCCTAATTGCTAATTCCATTATGAACGTTTTCATCTGGATTGAACAACATCATGGCGCGGCCAACACGGCTTCATGGGAGGCTTTGGGGGCGGCGCGCCAACTAGCAAATGAACTGGGTGGGCAATTAGTCGCGCTCATTTTCGGCGATAAAGTGGCGGATTTGGCGACGCAGGCCATTCAGCATGGGGCGGATAAAGCGATTGTGGCGGATGACCCCACCTTACAGGCATTTCGGCTGCAACCTTACGCCGCGCTGTTAGTGCAGCTACTACAAAGTCACGCGCCCCACGCCGTCATCTTCAGCGCGAGTAATACGGGGCTAGAATTATCAGCCTACGTTGCGGCGAAATTAGGGGTGGGTTTGGCCGCAGATTGCATTGGCATGGCCGTGGAAAGCGGTAAAATGATGATGACCCGCCCCGCGTTGGTCGGCAATTTGGTGGCAACCGTCACCTTTAACGGGGCCGCGCCGCATCTTATTAGCTTGCGCCCGCGCGTTTTCCCCATGCCCACAACGGACAGTAGCCGCAACGGAGAAATTAGCGCGGTGCAGGTTAAGCTCAGTGAAGCTGACATTACAACTAAAATTGAGCGCATGGAAGAGGCCGCCATCAATGAGGTCAGCTTGACCGATGCGCGAATTATTGTGTCTGGTGGGCGCGGGCTGGGCGGCCCAGAAAATTTCCCACTGGTCAAAGCCTTAGCCGATACGCTCGGCGGCGCGTTAGGCGCGAGTCGGGCGGTGGTGGATGCGGGTTGGATTCCCTATAAGCATCAAGTCGGGCAAACGGGTAAAACCGTGCAACCTGATTTATACATTGCCTGTGGCATTTCGGGTGCGATTCAACATTTGGCGGGCATGAAAACCTCCAAAATTATTGTAGCGATAAATAAAGACCCCGAAGCTCCCATTTTCAAATATGCCCGTTATGGCATTGTGGGTGACGTTAATCAATATGTCCCCGCGCTGACGGCTGAGTTTAAGCAGCGGTTGGGGCAGTGAGAGGTAAACTGGCGCGACAAAGCGATTAGCTTTGATGCGCCAGGTGGAAAATTAGCGGCTGAGGTTATCGGTCAAACCGCCATTGACATTTTTCC
>JAIFLK010000226.1 GCA_020049115.1 Chloroflexota bacterium
TTATTCTCTACATCTTCGCCAAAGTTCCAGCCTTCGCCATAAAGGTAAATGGTTGGGTCAATGGCATTGAGGGCGGTGTGGGCTTTCACCATGTTATCTTTCGTATGATGTCCCATCAAGTCAAAGCGGAAACCATCCACTTTATAGGCCGTAGCCCACGTTTTGAGGGAGTCAATCATGAGTTTTTCCATCATGGCGTTTTCAGTGGCGGTATTGGCACAGCAAGTGCTATCTGCCACTGAGCCATCATCTTTCAAGCGTTGATAGTAGCCAGGGACGACTTTATCTAACACTGACCTATTGGCTTGACCACTCGCCGTGGTATGGTTATAAACCACATCCATAATCACACGTAAGCCATTATCATGCATCGCCTTCACCATTTCACGGAACTCGACAATCCGAGTTGTACCATCGGAATTGGTGGAGTAGCTGCCTTCAGGCACCGTGTAATGATAAGGGTCATAGCCCCAGTTAAAGCCATCTTTATCCCGAATCGCGTCTACGGCAATGGCTGCCGCATCAGAATCAGCCGTCATGGTTAACGGTATGGTGGGGGATTGCCATTGGCTCTTATCTTCATTTATTGTCGCAATGTCAAATGAGGGCAACAGGTGAATATGGGTTAAGCCCGCATCTTTCAAAGAAATTAAATGTTTCATGCCGTCAGAAGCCAAATTCGTAAAGGCTTTGAAGGTGCCACGATTAGCCGCAGGGACGGTCGCATCATTGACGCTAAAATCACGCACATGCAGTTCATATAACACAATGTTTTCGGGGGCAGTCAAAGCAGGTTTCACTTGAGCATCCCAACCCGCAGGTTTCAAGGCCGCATCACTCCAGTTGATGATTTGGCTACGGGTGCTATTTTGCGACAAACTCCATGAATAGGGGTCAGTCACCACATTTTTCTCAACTTTACCCGTTGACGGCACATAGACTTCCACCTCATACAGGTAATATTTCCCAACCCAAGTCGCATCGCCTGTTGCGCTCCATGTCCCTTTATCACCCGCCGCCATGTCGATAATTTGGGTGGCGGAGGTAATCGTGGAGGTATCAAACACATGCAACTTCACCGATTTGGCTGTCGGGGCCCACAAACGGAGTGTGGGGATTGCCCCATTGTAGCTCACGCCTAGCGCGCCGTCGTAGGTAAAGAGGCTATCCAACACGCCCGCAATTTGCAAGCTCGTCGCATCTACTACAATACCACCATTGACGGCTGAAACAGCGATTTGACCTTTGAGCATGTCTGCCGCTTTCGCCGCATCTGTCGCGCTCAGTTTGAAGGCCGCGTAATCTTTCAGGTGCGGATATTTCGCCTTGAGTTCAGCACTCAAACTCGCCGCGTCATAAGTCAAGGTCATGGTTACACCTAACTTACCATTTATATCCAAACCCCCATCTGCGGCAGCATGGAAGCCATAACTGTTGCCAGTTTTATGGGTAATTTTCCAAGCGATAGTATCGGGCGTTAACCAAATGGCGTTAGATTGTTTTAGATTTCCCCCTGCTTGTGGCCCAGTGGCTACACGCGGAATGGGCAGGACGAAAATTTGGCTGGCGGTTGAATCTTTGGGTAAGCCTGAGAGTTGCCAAAGTTCATGGTCATATTTGGTCAAATCTACGATGATATTGGTAGCAAGGGGGTCTTTAGTTTCATCACTACCTGCTTGCATAATGTAGGTTAATTGGGTGGTGTCGCTAAAGATGGGAACTTGGAAGTATGAGCCATAAGAGTCTTGCCCCAGGGGTTTGATACGGTCAGGCCAAGTTAAAGCTGGCCCAGAATAACCGCCATCTTTCCAGCTATAGACTCCATAGTAGTTCCCTGCCGTAACCGTGCCATATAATCCATCAGGACGATGGTAATGGACGGTAACATAACTATCGGCTCCGCCACGAGAGGTGTAAACTTTCGTATCGCCACTCTTGAGCCAAATAGTCGCGTTCTTAGTTACATCAAAACTACGGTTGCCATCGGGGTCTTTGTTCCAATTAGCATCACGTACCAGGAAACTCAATGGCGTAGAGAAATCAAGTGCAGGATAATCTGCTTTTGAAATCTTAGCATAAACGCCATAATCATCTTTCCCATCAAATAACTTAGCCGCGTTAGGCGTAAAAGTTGTATCTACGCCATTGACAGTTTGCCACAAATGCAATCCCCAGCCATCATACTTGGCATCGGCTCGTTGGTAATGAATTGTTACATATCCTTGAGCCGCAGCTTGCGAGGTGTAAACTTTTTCATCGCCTTGCACAATCCAAATTTCAGGTGACGCTTCAATGTTAAAACTACGGTCGCCACCAGGTTCACGGGTGGTTGGAATTGCATCACCGTTGGGTTGGTGGATGATGAAATTGAAAGGGATAGAGCTATTTTTGATGTTGAAGAAAGCGAACCGCCCAAAATCATCAGTCCCGACAAAAGGAATGGGTTTATCCCATTTATCTTGCCCTTGTCCAGAGGCTAAAGCATCGCCCCATGCATGAACGCCCCAATAATTATTGGCCTCAACTGTGCCATAATCGCCATTAGGACGCATGTAATGAATCACCGCGTAGTTATAGACGGCTAAGTTAGTGGGAGGTTTAGGTTCTTCAATCGTGGGTTTAACGCCCGTTACTTTAGCCGAGTTGATATGACCATTCAGGTCGCTAACAATCGCCTTAAAGCTGAACGTGGGCATGGGCTTGCCGCGATAATCTGACACATCATAGAACACCCGATAAGGTGGATTGTCGTCTGTGCCGATAGGCGTATAAGCCCCACCATCCATGCTTACGGCAAAGGTCACTTCATTATAACCATTGCCACCCACCTCAGCCCGCACTTCAATTATAACCATTGCCACCCACCTCAGCCCGCACTTCAAGGCGGTCTACAATGTCATGCCCATCTTGATTTTGGACTTTGAGGTTGACCGCCGCGCCCGTTTGCGGATTACTAATACTAACGCTTGGGGCTTTAGTGCTAGGTGTTAAAGCCGTCGGGAATTTGTAGATGATAAAACCCAGGGCAGGTACAGTTATTGTAACTTTACCATTCGCATCGGTTTCAACGGTTTGGCTGGCTGTGGCTAAAGTCTCTACCTCAGTCGTCGCCGTGCCAGTGATTCGAGAACTCTTCGCCATAACAGGTAAGTAGGTTAAAGAACTCTTCGCCATAACAGGTAAGTAGGTTAAATTAGGCAACCCTTTGGTCGAGTCATATTTCACTTCAACCGTAATTTTAGTTGAAGCAGGTTGGAAGGTTTGCACCGTAATAGAGGCTAATTGCCGCGTAGAGGAAATGGGCGCGTTATTAAACACGACTAAATATTCCACTTTTTCGTCACGGTCAATGCGGGAGAAGGCAAACACGCCCGCTTTATTGCTGCTCGCGCGATAAATTTGCGCCCCACTGCGGAGAGCCTTGTTCTCAGAATAAACCTTCGCATAATCTTGTAAGGCTTGATACATCGGATGAGAGGTATCAAAATTATCATCCGCCGTCGTTTTGGTTGTCCCAATCAACGTATTATCGTTATAAACCGCCACTTTACTGGGGAACATATCCTCACGGGCGTTTTTATCGCCGCCATCATCACCCGTAAAGCCTTGCTCATCCCCGTAATAAATCACGGGCTGACCCCGCGTGAAGAACATGAGCGCATGGGCTAATTTATCACGAGCCAGTAACTCGGCGTTACCTGCCGCTTTCTTGGGGTCTAATTTGGTATCAGCAATCAAGAAATTACCAATACGTCCCATATCATGGTTGCCCAAGAAGATAGGTTGCGCGTAGGCATTGCTGTCTATGTCGGTGTAATAATCATCGGTTTCAAAGAAACTCTTGAGGTTATCGGTTGCACCTGACTTCGCAAAATCACGCGCCGCCATTTGAAAGCCAAAATCGATGGTGGATTGTAATTTTCCTTTAGTGGAGAAATGACTCTTGAAGGAAGCTCCATATTGTTGGTCATACACTTCACCAAACTGGAAGAAATCATTGATGCCTTTGGCTTTGGCGGCGGCCACAATATCTGGCCCAAATTTTTGCCAAAATTCAATATTGACGTGTTTGGTGGTGTCAATTCGGAAGCCATCCACCTTAAACTCATCAATCCAGAATTTGTAAGCATTCACCATGCCCTCAACCACCTCTTTGCGCTCAGTGAACAGGTCATCTAAGCCAAAGAAATCCCCATACATGGAGTTTTCGCCTGAGAAAGTGGTGTTGCCCCGATTATGATACATCATGGGGTCATTTAACCATGCGGGGATTTTGGTATTTTCTTCGCCCGCAGGCACGACAGGTTTATAGGGGAAACTAGCTAAATTGAGGGTCGGGAAGGTGTTGGTAATTTGCCCATTATACGCATACATGGAATCGTTAAAAGCCATTCCCGTACTATCTTTATAGGGGAAATCGGTTTTATTACGATAATTCCCATCGCCACTTTCGACTTGAATCACATCAGCCGTGTGGTTGGTGATAATATCCATGAACACCTTAATGCCCATGCCATGTGCTTGGTCAACTAAAGTTTTGAAATCAGCATTAGTCCCTAAGTGCGGGTCAACATTCATGAAGTCCAAAATCCAATAGCCGTGATAGCCAGAGGAGAAGCCAAACTCTTGGGAGGAATCGGTTTGGGTGGCTTTATTTTTGAAGATAGGGCCAACCCAAATGGTTGTTACACCCATATTCTTAAGATAAGATAATTTGGCGGTTAACCCTTTAATGTCACCACCATGATACATGCCCTTATCAGAAGGTTTATATCCCGTAAGTTTTACATTTTCTTTGGTGTCGCTAATGACACAAGTCGCAACATAGCCACCACAATCGTTGCTGGTATCGCCATTCGCGAAGCGGTCAGGAATGAGGAAGTAAAGCACTTCATTCTCAACGGCATGTTGAATCATCGGGCGCACCAATTTATCATCGCCTGGTTCTGGCCCATCCGTAGGCACATCTGCTTCCACTTTAACCGTCGGAATCTTGGTGGTTGAGCTAAAGGAAAAGGTCACTTTTTGTGCGCCCGCAGGTACGGTGAACTTAACGTTATCAGCCCCACCATCTACACCATAATTGGGATTACCCCAATCTTGGCCTGTCGCGACCTTAAATTCATAGCTGCCCGCAGGAATGGACGTAGTAGCAAATTGATATGTGCCATCGCCATCTTTATCTTGGAGCCATGAGCGCAAGCAATCAGGTTTCCAATCACCGCCACAGCCAATGGCTTTTTGGTAGCTGCCTGGCGCAGTCGCAATCAGTGAGTTTTTGTTATCTGTCACCCAATGACTTTTATCATCGTACATAAACGTAACGGTCATGGTATTGGTAACAGCCAGCGCGATATTATCCGCGCCGCCATTTTTGCCATAACTCTCTGTCCAGGCAGCATTGAGGGCGGCTTTATACTCATAGTTACCCGTAGGAACATTAAAACTTCCTTGCCATGCATCATCTTCCGCGTCATACGCCAGAAATGTTTTGTCACATTCAGGCTTCCAATCATCGGCACAACCTAATATTTTTTGCAAACTACCCGCAATTGTCACCGAAGTGGGCGCGGCCCAAACGCCTGAGGCTTGGGAAATAAGCAACAGTAAAGCAACCATAGAAAAACCAGTCAAATTTCTTGATATTTTGGTATTTCTCATACTAACTCCTTTGTTAATAATATTAAACTAAAAACAGTAAGGTAAAAGAGAAGTCAACCCACTATCATGTGGGCTAGGCTTAATGGCACACAAGCCTGAATGAGTGGTATCATTCATTCAAACTTGACCATCCTGCGGATATGTTGAGGAAACAGACCGCCACCATATTTGTAACATGTAAATATTAGCAAAATACGTGAAGCATTATACTCTGATTTTGTTGACCCGTCAACTATTAATGATAGGCTTAATCAGGAGTCCAAATCTTCAGATTTGTTAGTGTCTGAATGGGTGGTTATAAAATGGAGTGCAAACCTTCAGGTGTAATGTCACTAGTACAGCTTGGCGTAAATAAGTACGTAGTTCGCCCAGCCATTATAAGGTTCAAAACCTTATAATGGCTTGCACCTTATTTAAGCCGAAGTGTACTAGAGATATTGATATTGCAATAGGATTACAGAATGACATAACAAACCGCGAAAAATGAAATGTGGTGCAATATCAATATGTCTAGTGATATTACAAACGGTAATCTTGTAAAATATTTACAAATAGCTATTCTTTGCCCTTCCCAAATTTAGCCATCGTTGCTGATAAAGCGGCTTGGCGGGCTTTTTTCTGTTCCGCCGCCCGTTTAGCCCGTTCCTCTTTTTTAGTTTCTTCCGCCGTTTGATGACGTGAACCGTCCAACATGAGCGTATTATCCAGATTACGGGCTTTCTTAAGCTGCTCCATTTTACCTTTGGCCTCCACAAAATTAGCCTCAGCTAAAACTGCTTCATCAAATTTAGCGTTAGTCAGGTCAGCCCCGCTCAAATTAGCCTTCGTCAAATTAGCCGCGCTAAAATCCACGCCCGATAAATTGGCGCGGCTCAGATTGGCTTCGCTCAAATTTACCCGATGAAAATTAAGGTCGGATAAATCCAAGCCACTTAAATCGACGCGGCTCAAATTCGCGCCCATCAGCTTAACCCGACTCAAATCCACCCCACTCAAATTCGCGCCTATCAACTTACCTTCCTCTAAATTGGCATCATCCAAATTAGCATTGGCTAGATTTGCCTCACTCAAATTTGCCCCGCGTAAATCGCTGCGGCTCAAATCCGCGTCACTTAAATTCGCCCCCGTAAAATTCGCCTCTTTCAAATTCGCCCGATGTAAATTGGCTTTCGTCAGCGTCGCCTCCGTTAGATTCGCGGCGTATAAATTAGCCTTCTGGAAATTGATTTGGTTCAAATTCGCTTGGCTAAAATTCGCCCAACGCAAATCACTTTCGCTCAAATCCGCCTTAGACAAATTCGCGCCGATTAAACTACAGGTGTCCAACCGTTCAGCATGTAATTTTGCTTCACTTAGGTCAGCCCCGTCCCCTTTAATGCCATGCAAATGGGTTTTGCGTACCTTAATGCCGCGTAATTTAGCTCCCGTCAAATTCGCCCGCATCAAATTCGCCCCGATGAGCTTACAAAACTCTAAATTCGCCTCAACCAATTTCGCCCCACGCAAGTCAGCCAGGCTCAACTCCGCCTGCGCCAAATTGGTCTGGCTTAAATCCACACCTCGAAAATTAAGGCTACCCAAATTCACCCCATTTAAGTCATCACCCTTAAAATCCGCCCGACTACTACTTTCCCGCGCTTCATGCAGCCTTTGAATGACTTCTTCCCGATTCATACTTCACCTCTCCCTTACGATGTTTAATCTTTAATATATCTATATAAAACGTTCGCCAAGTGGAGTCCAAATCTGGTTCTTTGAGGTATGGTGTGGTTGAGGTGAGGAGTGACACACGCCCTCGTGTGTCGCTGGTTAGCACGAGGGCGTGCTAACTCCGCGTGACCACACTAAACCTCAGAGAACCCCAAATCGTTAGATTTGTTAGATTAGGCCGTCAAATCTAAAAATGTGGACTCCAAAAATGCAATTTCTGCCCGTTTTTACTATAGTAGGACTTACGCAAACCCGTTTATTTTGAGGAGTGACACACGCCCTCGTGTGTCACTGTTAGCACGAGGGCGTGCTAACTCCGCAATTTTTGCGTAAGTCCTATATAGTTTATCTAAGTTACTTTAGAAACAAACGGATTCCCGTTTATCCAGAAACGCCAAGCTGCCTCACGGTCAGGCGCAGCCGCGTAATCAATCCCAATGCGTGGCCCAGTAGCCACCTGCGCGGCAATGATTGGCTCACCTGATTCTAGCCACAGGCTTTGCCCCTGGGTCACATCCCATTGATTCAACTGACGGTCTATGCCGAAGGCTTGGCACACTTTACCTGGCCCGTTGGTCAAATGGGTTAGCCGTTTTATGGCATGGTGGCGTAATTGCTGCATGGTCTCAACCCCAACCTGCGGCTCTATCGCCCGAATTAACACCGCCGCAGGAAAATCAACCTCATCAGTCACCAGATTAAGCATGGAATACATGCCATAAATTAAGTAAACATACGCCAACCCTGGGCGACCAAACATCACTTCGGTGCGAGTCGTGCGCCCTTTAGCGGCATGGCACGCTGTATCCTCGGGGCCAGTGTAGGCTTCCGTCTCCACAATCAACCCACTCAGCCGTTGCCCTGCCACCTCTCTTACTAAATATTGCCCCAATAAATCCCGCGCCACCACAGGTGCAGGACGGGCAAAAAAGGCAGATGTTAAAACAGCCATGATGCTTCTATCCTCAATCCAGAAGATTTTACTTAGGCGGGGGTGAGAGTTCAACTCATATAATATTAACGTAGTTTTGCTTTTTTATCAAGCCATTTGAAAAAAATATGGCGTAGGCGCGAGGTATTTTTAGACCTTACAAGTTTTTAAAACCTGTAAGGTCTAGGCTTCAGCTCCAATAACGGCAAAGACCCCTGAAACCGAGGTTGTTTGCAGGGGTCTTTCGAAAAAGTTTTCGACCAGCGAGGAGGCTGATGCTTTTTGTGTGGGGTGGTCATGGTAACACATCTCATTAAGTTGGTCAAATCAAATTAACTGATTATAGGCTTTCAGTCATTGCCAACTAGCTAGGAGTATGGTAAGATAACTGCATAGTAGTTAATCACTGATAGCTTAATTTTATTTAAGGAGATTGACATGCGAAAACCGATTATTGCAGGAAATTGGAAGATGTTTAAAACCTCGGCTGAGGCGGTGTTATTAGCCCGCGAAGTGCGTGAAGCCGTGGCTGATTTAGGCCAAGTTGAAGTTGTATTATGTCCACCATTCACGGCGTTAGCTGCCGTAGAGGGAATTATTGCCGATAGTAAAATTGGCTTGGGCGCGCAGAATATGTTCTGGGAAGAACAGGGTGCATTTACAGGCGAAATTTCGCCCTTGATGCTCCAGGGGCTGTGTGATTATGTTATATTGGGTCACTCTGAACGCCGCCAATATTTTGGTGAGACCGATGAAACGGTCAATAAAAAGATGAAAGCCGCGTTATTTCACAAACTCATTCCCATTGTTTGCGTCGGTGAAAACCTCGCTCAAAATGAAGCAGGCGAAACTGAAGCCTTTGTTGGCAGCCAAATTAAGGGTGCATTTGCTGGTTTATCCGCCGAACAAGCGACCAAAATTGTTGTGGCGTATGAACCCATTTGGGCGATTGGCACAGGCAAAACCGCCACCCCCGAACAGGCCAACCGCATTATCGTGGCGAGTATCCGTCAAGTTTTAGCCGAGTTATATGATAATAATGTCGCTGAAACCGTAAGGGTACAATATGGTGGCAGCGTAAACCCTGGTAATGTGGAAGGGTTCATGGGCCAGCCTGATATTGATGGCGCCTTGGTCGGCGGAGCAAGTCTCAAAGCTGATAGTTTTGTCACTTTAGTTAAGGGTGCTTTAGTTAAGTTTCGTTAGTTTAACCATCACTTGCTGAGGCCCACCATGACGAGTATCTCTCTCTCTTTATGGCTGTTATTGTGCTTCATTTTAATCCCCCCCATGAAACAATGGATAAGTGACCATTTACAGGGGGTGGCTTTTTTGCTGACGGGTAATATTCAATTCGCGCGCTGGGTTTTTTGGATAGTCCTTTTGCCTGGCACTTTTCTCCATGAATTAAGCCATTGGTTAACCGCCAAATTACTACGGGTTAAAACCTATCACTTTTCCATTTGGCCGCGAATGAAACCTAACGGTTGGATGCAAATGGGAGCTATTCACATGCAGGCCGCCATTGACCCTTTTCGGCATAGCCTCATTGGTTTAGCTCCCTTTATATTTGGTAGCATGGCCGTCTTATTTATCGGGCAATATTTACTGGCTTTAGATGAAATCCGCCATGCCATTAACAGTGGTAATCTGGCAACGGTTTGGCAAACTTTAAGCCACATCTTTACCGTTCCTATCGCCTGGCTCTGGCTTTATGCCATTTTTGCCATTTCCAATGCGATGTTCCCTAGCCATGCTGACCGCCAAGCATGGCGCACGGCCTTACTTTACAGCGCACTCATTGTGTTAGTGATAATTGGTCTAGGCTTTAACCCGTTAGTTTCCGTCACCATGCAACAACTTATTTTATCGGCCATGGCTGCCTTATTATTTGCCTTTGCCATTACTATCATGGTGGATTTACTTTTTATCATCGTGATAGGATCTTTAGAATTTGTGTTATCTTGGGCCATGGGACGGCAGGTGGTTTATAATCGCTAGTGTTTGCCCTAGTAGCGATTATAAGGCTTTTAAGCCTTATAATCGCTGATTGATACTATAGGAGTCCAAATCTTTAGATTTAATAAGTAGGTGAGCATAAATTCTGCGGCAGACCAATTTAATGATTTTCGTAGGGGCAGGGCTTGTCCCTGCCCAAAACGGGGCAAGCACAAGCCCCTACAAAATGCCGCAAAATTTTTGCTTGGGTACTTATATTCAAATCTAAAGATTTGGACTCCTTAAGTGGATTGACTCAATGAAAACGATTCTAATATTACGTCATGCCAAATCCGATTGGGGCGACCCTAAATTGAAAGATTTTGACCGCCCCTTGAATAAACGAGGGCGTAAAGATGCCCCACGTATGGGCGAGGCTTTGGCTTTTGCTAAACTGACTCCTGACCGTATTTTAGCTTCACCTGCTAAACGAGCCAAGCAAACGGCTGAATTTGTGGCTGAAGCCTGTGGTTATGTTAAACCCATCCATTGGCAAGAATCATTTTATGAGGCTGCCAGCGATGATTTATTGACCGCTTTACATGAGCTACCTGATTGGGTGGAGCGAGTTTTATTAGTCGGACATAACCCCACCTTAGAGGAAACCATTGCCAAACTATGTTTAGCCGACTCCAGCGTCATGGGCATTTCCATGGCCCCCGCCAGCCTTGCTTGCCTTGAAGCCGACATTGATGATTGGGCTGAACTCCAATTTGGGTTGGCAACTTTGCGCTGGCTCTTAACGCCCAAATTGGTCAAGGCACTTGTTTAGGACTTTTCCAAAGACCTCACCCCAACCCTCTCCTACATAAGGAGAGGGAGCAAAATCTCCCCTTGATGTCGGGGGGACTAAGGGGGGTAGACTCAGTATATCAAGATTTTGGTTCAACAACTAAATTTCCCTCACCCCCGCCCCTCTCCCAAAGGGAGAGGGAGTCTCTTGTCTCCCCTCGCCCTTTGGGAGAGGGCTGGGGTGAGGGTGACAAATCTTGAAATACTGAGACTTGGCATTTAAACTGCGTTTAATCATGGGTTAACGATTGTGTAAGAATTCTACGATACCATGCGGCTAATGATGAATTCTAAGTAAGTGAGCAAAAATTCTGCGGCAGACCTTTTTAATGATTTTCGTAGGGGCAGGGCTTGTCCCTGCCCAAAACGGGGCAAGCACAACCTGCCCAAAACGGGGCAAGCACAAGGCCTTGCCCCTACGAAATGCCGCAAAACTTTTGCTTGGGTACTTATATAACAAGGAGCGTGATATGTTAGGTAAAATATTTGGTCGTCGTGAGGCTGAAGTTCAAGGGAAGGCCACTAACCGCCTCCCATCGGGTCAATCTTTAACCCAAAAATTTCCCGTATTACATTATGGTTCGGTGCCTGATACTCATTTAAGCCAATGGGATTTTCGGATTTATGGGCTAGTCGAGGTCGAAAAAACATGGAACTGGGCGGAATTTAATCAATTGCCCCGCACCAAAATTCAGCTAGATTTACATTGTGTCACCCGTTGGTCTAAATTGGATACCACCTGGGAAGGCGTTTCGCTCAAATCATTGGTGGACGGTGGCTTTATCAACATTAAGCCCGAAGCCAATTATGTGATTCAACATTGCGAGCAAGGTTACACGACCAACACGCCGCTAGAATTGCTCATGCAAGACAACATGTTAATGGCAACACATTACGATGGGCAGCCCCTCACGCCCGACCACGGCTACCCCTTACGCATGGTCATTGGCTCATTTGCCGACCGCAGCGAGAAAAAATCGGCCTATTTATGGAAAGGTGGCAAATGGTTACGCGCCTTAGAATTTCGGCAAGATGACCAACTCGGTTTTTGGGAACGCCTCGGCTATCACAATGAAGCTGACCCCTGGAAGGAACAACGTTTCAGTGGCTTTAGTTTTTTGGGCTAAATGGCAGACCTCACCCCAACCCTCTCCTAAAGAGGAGAGGGAGCAAAATCTCCCCTGGATGTCGGGGGGATTAAGTGGGTAGATTTGTAAATAGAACCATGAAGGTGTGGCAACTATGAGCCACGCCTTTTTTGTTTTTTAAGAGAAATGTTATAATGGAGGTCACTATCAGCTTTTGATACTATCCATGTTAAATTAGCCCCAATTTTAGGAACAACTTATGCGCCCAGAATGGAATACCTCCACCAAACAAGTCGTTGGCGTTAGCCTCGTATTATTAGGGGTATGGGTCATTTATATCAGCTTAGATGTCTTTCCTATCCTGATAATTGCCACCCTATTGGCTTTTTTACTCACTCCCGTGGTGGATTTTTTCCAAGAACGCCTTAACTTGGGACGGGGTATCGCGGTTATTCTCGCGTATTTATTGCTATTTATTATAGTTTTTTTGCTCTTATTATTGCTCACTGGTCCCATGATGCAAGGGTTTCAAGTGTTAGCGGATATTGATTATCCCATTCTTGTGGCTGATTTCGTTAGCTACCTGCAAGCCACGCTCATCAGTTTACGCACCATTCGTGACCCTTTGTTTCAAACTAAACTTGACTTTTCGCCCCTCATTGACCCCACCCTCGACTTTTTGCAAAATACCGATACCACCACTTTTTCCGCCTCCGTTTTACCTCCCATGAGCCTCATTTATGACTCAGCGCAATCAGCCATTATGTTGACCTTTGGAGTCGCCGCCAGTGTTGCAGGAACAACCCTCTCTTTCATGGTCACCTTCATTGTCACCTTAATGTGTGCCATTTACATGACCAAAGACGGCCATAAATTCCCGCTCTATGTTCTCAGTCATGTGCCAACACTCTATCAGCCTGAAGTCGCCATTTTATTAAATCGGCTGAAAAAAACCTGGCAATCTTACATTCGCGGCCAAACCACCGTCATGATAATTATTGGCCTTGCCATTGGTTTGGGGAATTGGTTATTGGGCGTACCAGGGGCGTTTGCCTTGGGCATGATTGCGGGCTTCATGGAGCTAGTCCCATATCTTGGCCCCATTTTAGCCGCCATTCCCGCGGTGGTCATTGCCTTGATTCAAGGCTCAACCTATTTTGAGGTAAGTAATCTTAATTTTGCCTTCATAGTGATCGGCTTTTATCTATCGATACATTACGTCGATAATACGCTGGTTATCCCGCGCGTCTTAGGCCATGCCGTCAAACTCCACCCCCTGGTGGTCATTATCGGGGTGATTGTGGGGGCAAGTGTGGCAGGAATTTTAGGGGCGTTGGTCGCCACGCCCATCATTGCCTCTGGGCGAGAGATTACCTGGTATCTCTATGCCAAAACCACCAGCACCGACCCCTATCCCCCTCCCGCTGCCGTTAGGCCCGTCTCCGAAACGTCCTGGCTAGAGCAAGGCCGCGCCTGGCTCCAACGGCGGCGGGCGTGAGGTTTCGCGTGTTCAAAATTTACAGGTAAAAAAATAAGAGTCCAAGTCATTAGGCTTGGACTCCTGTTAGGAACGTTTTATGGTTCTCTGATTTGTTTTATTTGTTTGGCTAATAGGACTTACGCAGAACCCTCACCCCGACCCTCTCCCACAGGGCGAGGGAGTAAAACTTCCCTCCCCCTTTGGGGGGGGATTTTGCTTTTTTGCGTAAGTCCTAGCTAAGAAAATATTTCATTAAAATAACTTTTCTTGGCTAGCATTTACTTTTTTACATGGGGCCTTAACCTCTACCCCATATTTTTCTTTGACTGCTTTGGTGAAAACTTCAAGCGCATTTTCATGATTTTTAAGAAACCATTCAATATGATTTTCTAAATATTCACTTCTAATTTCTGGTCTTCTCAAATCATTAGGCACCCGTTCCATGCGTGGGTCTACACTATCAAACCCCTTAAAAGGTTCAGCTAATCGTTCTTTGGTCAGCTCAATGTATTCAGGATTTAGTTCAAAGCCTATGCCTGGTCTATTCAATTGTTGACAAACTCTCATGGTAGTCCCACTGCCAGAAAATGGGTCTAACACCATATCGCCAGGGTCGCTTGAGGCTAAAATCATGCGCTCAATTAATCCCTCTGGTTTTTGGGTCGGGTGATTTTGGCGATTGGGGTTAGAGTAATGTACATGGGAAAACTTCCAAACATCGCCTGGATTTGCACCTCGCATATTATTTCTAGCGCGATAATATTTTTGGGGGATTCTTACCTCATCAAGATTGAATTTATATTTAGTAGATTTAGTAAAAACCAATATATCGTCATGCCGAGGCGAAAAGCCCTTGGTTTTCCCTAGACCTTGAGTGTAATGCCAGACAACCCAACTATTGAAATATAATTTTAATTCTCGTTCTAATATGTCATATAGGTAGGATATAAATCGAACCCCCATAAAAACATAAATCGTACCCGTTGGCTTCAAAACTCTAGCTGCCTCGGTTAGCCAACGTCTCGTGAAATCTATATATTCATCAAAACCTTTAAAGTCGTGATTGTTTCCGTAATCTTTGCCAAGATTGTAAGGTGGGTCTGCCACAATCAGGTCAATGGAGGAATCATCTAATTGTTTTAGCAGCGCAATTGCATCACCACAGCGTAAATCTATCATTTCCATTATCCATCGCCTCTTTCATTATTGACTTTATGGAATGAATAACAAAATTTGAACACTCCTCGTAATCTATTGACTCTTAGGGCTTTTTTAGGTCAAGACTTTCATACGACATATCTAATTCCTATTTTTATTAAAAAGACCTTACAGATTTTTTAAGCCTGTAAGGTCTTTTTTACTTAATGATGTAAAATCTGGCTCAGGAACAGCTTAGAGCGTTCATGTTTAGGGTTTTCAAAGAAGGCCAGGGGCTGATTTTCCTCCACGATGTTGCCCTGGTCAAAGAAAATGACGCGGTGGGCGACGGTGCGGGCGAAGCCCATTTCGTGGGTGACGGCGAGAATGGTCATGCCGTCGTCGGCCAGTTGTTGCATGGCATCTAACACTTCCTTAATCATTTCGGGGTCAAGGGCGGAGGTGGGTTCATCAAACAGCATGATTTTGGGCTGCATGGCGAGGGCGCGGGCAATGGCGACCCGTTGTTGCTGTCCGCCTGAAAGTTGGCCAGGGTATTTGCCCGCTTGCTCTGGGATTTTGACCCGTTTGAGTTGCTTAATGCCTTCTTCTTCGGCGCGTTCCCGTGACCAACCCCGCACATGAATGGGGGCGAGGGTGATATTTTCCATCACGGTGAGATGGGGAAAGAGGTTGAATTGTTGAAACACCATGCCCACTTCGCGCCGAATCTCTTGAATATTTCGCACGTCGTTATTTAACTCGGTGCCGTCAATGATGATTTGTCCGCTTTGGTGTTCTTCCAAGCGATTCAGCGTGCGAATCCAAGTGGATTTGCCTGACCCTGAGGGGCCGATGATGACCACCACTTCCCCTTCACGCACCGTGGTCGAAACGCCGCGTAAGGCGTGGTATTCGCCATACCATTTATTAACATCCTTGCAAACAATAATATCTGGGCCTAATTCTTTTTTACTCATGTCAGGTTTGTGTTAATTATTTTGGCAACGAATTTCACGAAGTAATAGTCTAGTCATCAGGTGACTTGAAGTCACCTGATGACTAGACTCAGTATATCAAGATTTGGGTGCAATAACTAAAGCCCCCTCACCCCCGCCCCTCTCCCAAAGGGCGAGGGGAGACAAGATACTCCCTCTCCCTTTGGGAGAGGGCAGGGGTGAGGGTGACAAATCTTGAAATACTGAGACTATTACTTCGTGAAATTCGTTGCAGATGGTTAAGGTTTAGTATTTTCCAACACCAAGATTTTTTTCCAATCGCTGACTAGCGAGGGACATGCTAAAAGAGCAGACCCAATAGACAATAGCGACAAAAACGTAGGTTTCTCGTTGTAACCCTAACCATTCGGGTTGCGAGATAGCGGATTGAGCAATTTTCAGTAAATCGAATAAGCCGACAATGGATACCAGGGAGGTGTCTTTGAAGAGGCCAATAAAATCGCCCACCATGGCAGGAATAACGGCTCTTAAGGCTTGCGGTAAGATAATCAAGCGCATGGATTGGGTGGTGCTGAGGCCGAGGGCGACGGCGGCTTCATATTGTCCCTTTGGAATAGATTGTAAGCCACCGCGCACAATTTCGGCGAGATAGGCCGCGCTAAACATGATAAGACCCACGACAACCCGTAATAAATTGTCAATTTCAACCCCTTTAGGTAAAAAAATGGGTAACATAATGTTAGCCATAAACAGTACCGTAATCAAAGGTACGCCGCGAACGAGTTCAATGTAAACAGTACAGAACGTTTTAATCAGGTTGCCTTCCAAATAATGACCCACGAGCCAGAAAATCCCGACGACTAAGGCTGTTATTAAAGCGACATACATGAAGGGTGATAGGGTTACATTGACGGTGGGTGGATTGCGAAAAATAACGGGAATGACATACGTGGCAGATTCTGACGGATAGTTACCTAAGAGCCAATAGATTGCCATGAGGATGAAACCCCACACTGAGAGATATGGCACGCCTTTGGTTTGACTGCGGCGGCCTAACGCCAGGAGTAGGCCAAAGGGGAAGGAGAGGACAATGGAGGTGACGGAAAGGACGACGGTGAGCAGAAAACCACCCCATAAATCCGTTTTGACGACCATCATGGGGCCAGTTTCGTTACCAGGCAACCCATATAATATCCCGTAAGTTAGCGGAATGGTGAACAGCCAGGCATAGACTAAGGGGCGGCGGAATTTGATGAGGGGTGAGCCAAAGTTCCAGGCAAATAGGCTTAACGCGGCTAAAACCATCACGATGACGAGACAAAGTAAAGCTCGCCAACCTGCTTCAGTGGGATAACGACCAATGGCGAAAAGTTGCAGATTTGCGCCGACAATGCCCCAAACTGCGCCAGGGGTATTGGGGCGGATTAGCTCAACCACTTTCGGGTCAGAGCTAAATTCAGCCCCAAAAAAGCCCCAAGCCAACATAGCCCGCAGACTGAATACAATGATAATTGTGAGTAAGAGGGTGGTTAATGCCCCGAAGAAACCCGTAAACAAGCTATCTTTGAGCCAGTGGCTAACGCTGGTCCAACGGTGTTGGGTGGCACTATAGATGACCAAGCCCGCGCCAATCAGCCAGAGAATGATAACGGCGGAGGTTAAAAATGGGCCGCTCGTTACGGTTAATATCAGGTTGCCGAGGGCGGTGACTTGGCCGTTAGGGGCATAGCTAAAAGCAAGTTTGATGGGTTGGGCGGTGAAGCCACTTTGAATGACAAGCCCATTCAGCCCAATAAGCACGAAGGCAAAGAGGGTGTACCAAATATTACTAAATACTTGGTTTCTCAGCCAATGGTTTATATCGAGGCGAGGGACTTCGGGCGGGCGTACGTTTTTGGTTATTGTGGTCATGTTAACGCTCCACCAAGGCGACTTTTTGGTTATACCAATTAAGGAAAGCCGAAATAACGAGACTAATCAACAGGTAAGAGACCATGAAAATGATAATCACCTGCACGCCAACGCCCGCCTGGTTGATGACCGTATTACCAACACTGACCAGGTCAGGGAAGGCAATTGCCACGGCTAAACTGGAGTTTTTAGCAAGGTTAAGATATTGGCTGGTCATGGGGGGGATGATGACCCGCATGGCTTGGGGTAAGACGATGAGGCGTAAGCGTTGATTATCATTGAGGCCGAGGGCGCGGGCGGCTTCCGTTTGTCCTTTAGAAACCGAAAGGATACCCGCGCGGACAATTTCTGAGGCGAAGGCTCCCGTATAGATGACCAAGCCGAAGAGTAAGGCCGCAAATTCAGGCGAGATTTTTGCGCCTCCTTGAATGTTAAAACCTGATGGGGCGGGGGTGTTCATAATCAATGGGGCGACATTCACGGGTAAAACGGCGTAGCTACTGGGGTTTTCTAACACGACTCGCTCTGCGGCTAACTCGGCTTGGGAGGCCGCGAGGAGGTCACAATCCCCTTGAGCATAAGCCTCTGTCGCTTTCTTAAGCGTTTTATTGCCATTGACCTTCACGGGTATATCAATTTGGCGTAAGTTGCTGGCTGCGTTGGTTTCGCCGATGCTGTTTTCTACGGAGCAAACGACGATGGCCGCGTTATCAATTATTTCAAGTCGAGTATCCAGCAGGGCCGTATCAATGCCCGCTGATTTTGCTAAATCAATTTGGTTAACTAAATCGATTCTCACTTGGCTAACGCTATGAACATCTTTGAGTTTATCTAAGAGGTCATTTTTAGCTCCGCTGGCTTTGAGGGCATTTTGGTCAATTTTGGTGAGATAGATGGCTTCAAAACCACTAAAGTCGCGCACATTTTTGCTGGCACTGACCATGATAGCCTGGTCACTAATGAAACTACCTGTAACAAACCAGCCCGTCAGAACAACCACCAAAAAAGCGACAATGGCGGTGGCTATTTTATTAGCGGCATGGCCGCTTTTTTCTTCCTGCCGACTTTGAATTGTCCAAAGAACTAGCACTAAAATGACCGCGAGGACAATAAACGCTAACCAAATGGGAAAGCCAATCGTGGGGGTTAAGCCGGGGAAGGCCGCGCCGCGTTGGTTAAGATAGATGGGCAGGCCAAAAACTTGCGCGCTATCTTTTACGGCGGGTAGTTGGAGAAATAAACCGAAATAGACAAAATAGAGAACGACCAACAATGGAATATTTCGAATAATCTCGACATAAACTGTCGCGATTTGGCTGAGTAGCCAGTTATTCGATAAGCGCGCAATCCCGACGACAATCCCTAAAATGGTTGTCAGAATAATCCCAATGACGGAAACCCAGACCGTATTGACCATGCCGACCCAAATGGCGCGGCCAAAACTATCGGTTGAACTGTAAGCAATGCCCTCTTTTATATCAAACGCGGCGGTTGTATTTAAAAAATCAAAGCCTATATTCAGACCTTGATTTTCTGCATTATCAAAAAAATTACCAATGAGCCAGCCTAGTCCTGCCAACACCGCGGCCATGAAGATGACTTGAGCAATGATAGCTAAAACCCTGACATCACGCCAAAAAGGAATTTGGGCGGGAGGTTTAATATGGGGTGACGTTGTTGCCATGCACAGGTCTCCTAAAGCGTGTCAGCTAGTTAGCCTGTCAGTCTATCAGCAAGTCAGCGTTCAGTATGTCAGTTTATTGCTGACACGCTGATTGCTGACCGACTGACTAGCTGACAGGCTGATTGCTGACCGACTGACTAGCTGAAAGACTGATTAACGGAAGGGGGGAGCGTACATCAAGCCACCTTGATTGTACAGCGCGTTTTGGGCGCGGGGGAGGTTAAACGGTGTGGCGGGGCCTAAGTTGCGGTCATAAATTTCGCCATAGTTACCCACTTGTTTAATGACGTTCACCATGAAGTCATTATCCAAACCTAAACCTTTGCCTAAGTCACCTTCTGCGCCAAGCAGGTTGCGGATAATGGGGTTTTCACTAGCCACCATTTCCTCCACATTTTTAGAAGTAATACCATACTCTTCCGCAGCGATGGTGCCATAAATAACCCATTTCACAATATCAAACCATTGGTCATCACCATGGCGCACGAGCGGGGCCAATGGTTCTTTAGACATGGTATCTTCCAAAATGATGTGGTCTTCCGGTTTTTTGAGCAGGATTTGTTGTGAAACTAAACCTGATTTGTCGGTGGTGAAACCATCACAACGGCCTTCATCGTAGGCATTACGGGTAGCATCCGCATTTTCGATAACGACGGGTTCATATTTAATGCCTAAAGCGCGGAACACATCAGCTAAATTCTTTTCGGTAGTCGTGCCTTGTTGCACACATATTGTCGCGCCTTCGAGGTCTTTCAAGGTTTTAACACCGCTATCTTTGCGTACCATCATGCCTTGACCGTCATAAAACGTAACGGGGGCAAAATTAAAACCGAGCGACGTATCACGGCTAATCGTCCAGGTGGTATTCCGACTGAGCATGTCAATCTCGCCACTTTGTAATACAGGGAAACGTTCTTGCGCCGAGGTCTGGCGGACTTCCACTTTCTCCGCATCGCCTAAAACGGCAGCGGCCACAGCTTTACAAAAATCAACATCAAAGCCCGCAAATTTTTGGGTCGCGGGGTCAAGATAACCAAAACCAGGCACTGAAGCATTGCCACCACATTTTAACATGCCGCGTTCTTGTACTTGTTTTAATGTCCCACCTGCTGTTTGAACGGCAGGGGCGGCGGTTTGTGCCGTTGTAGCGGCAGCAGCAGGGGCCGTTGTAGCCGCAACTTCAGTGGTCGCAGCAGGGGCTTCCGTAGCCGCAACTTCAGTGGCGGCTTCAGGTTGTGTTTGTACTTCAACCGTCACTTCTTTAATCACTTCTTTTTCAACTTCAACGGTCACCACTTTTTCAACTTCAACGGTGACCACTTTCTCAACGACTTGCGTCCCACCACATTGGGCCGCGACGGTGGAGGTGGCTAATAAGGCTACCAAAATTAACAAAATACGCTTGAAATTCATCTTTTACGTTCTCCTCTGAAAATTAGCTAAATTTAAAATAAAAACACATCAAGTTTAGGTTATAGTTGAACAACTAAATGGTCAATAAAAACATCACCTCCTCATTAGACTTAATGCTTACAAATGATTGGGGTGCAACTCTACGTTGAAGGCACACAAAAATTGAGTTGTTGATGGTAATGCTGCGGTCTT
The DNA here is from genome assembly GCA_020049115.1 of Chloroflexota bacterium. Taxonomy (GTDB): domain Bacteria; phylum Chloroflexota; class Anaerolineae; order 4572-78; family J111; genus JAIFLK01. Next base: position 20,957 of record JAIFLK010000226.1, read on the forward strand.
AAGTGGGTCGGTGAAACAACTGGAATGGCTGAAAAATAGGGGATAAAACAGTAACTACGGTTGCTTAACTAGTTAAGTGGCTTGCATTATAACAAACAACCCATCATAGGTCAATTTATTGTCAAAATAGAAGGCGAATGAGAGAAATTAACTTTTAATCGCCATGAGCCTTTTGGCAAATAGGGGATTGTAAGATTATCCCAAATCGTGTATGCTTAGGGTAAATGTGGTATAATTCACACCCAAAGGAGGTGGTCTTATGACAACCTTAACGTCTACTGTAACCATGTTACAACCTACCCCCCAAATCTATCGCGGCCCCATTCGTGGGGCTGACTTACCTAGCGAGGACGGTGAACCGTTGGAAAGTAGTGGATTGTTCATTTAGTTTTTAGTATATGGTCAGACAGGAATGTCTGACCTACCAACGGTGGAACAGACATTCCTGTCTGTTCGGCAGACATTCCTGTCTGTTCGGATATACTAATAATTAAATGAACAGTCCAGTAGTTGGCATTTGGATATTATGTATTTGCTCATTCGCGTCTTGGAATATCATTGGCGTGACCGTACCGACGTATATTTGGGGGGCAACATGTTTATTTACTTTGACCCCAATCAGCAGAAAAACCGTAATTTTCGTGGCCCCGATTTCTTTGTAGTTAAGGGTGTCACCGACCAACGCCCACGCCATTCATGGGTGATTTGGGAGGAGGAGTATCGCACCCCTGAAGAAGAGAAATTTATTGAGGCAATAGAGGCGGAACTGTTCGCTGAGTCGGAGTCAGCGGCGCGCCGCGTGGCTGAACAACGGGCTGAATCTGAACGGCAACGGGCGGAGGCTGAAGCCGAAGTTGCCCGTCTCATGGCGTTACTCAAAGGACAATCATCTCATGACTCCCAAGTTGATTGACACACACTGTCACCTCAATTTTGACCAGTTCGATCTTGACCGTAGCGAAGTGTTACAGCGCGCCCATGACGTGGGCGTGGTGGCCTTTGTTAACCCTAGCGTTGATTTAGCCGATAGTCGGCACGTCGTTGCTTTAGCCCAAGAGATTCCCAACCTCTACGCAGCCATTGGTTTTCATCCTAATGACGCAGCCTCTTTTAATGAAGCAGCCTTGAGCGAATTACGCGAATTAGCTCAACAGCCCAAAGTGGTCGCCATTGGTGAAATTGGCCTAGATTACCATTGGAATGAGTCGCCGCCTGAGGTGCAAAAATCGGTTTTTGAGCAACAACTCACCTTAGCCAGTGAACTTAATTTACCCGTTATCATTCATCAACGCGACGCGGCAGCGGATACCATGACGATTTTACAACAGTGGGCTAATCAGCCACATCCTTACTTGGTATTACATTCCTTTTCAAGTGACTTGGCTGTAGCAAAAATGGCCTTAGACTTAGGCTTTTATCTTGGTATTAGCGGCCCCATCACCTTCAAAAACCCTAAAGAGTTACCTGACGTGGTGGCCTTTGCACCCTTAAGCCGTTTGTTAGTGGAAACCGACTCGCCCTTTTTATCGCCCCATCCTTTTCGGGGCAAACGCAACGAACCCGCCCAAGTGAAACTGGTCGCCGAGAAAATCGCCCAGATTAAAGGGCTATCTTACGCCGAAACCTGCCAACAATTAACCGAAAATAGTCTCGCTTTCTTTCATTTATAAGCGGAGTCCAAATCTTCAGATTTGACGGCCAAATCTAAAGATTTGGACTCCTGATACATTTTATTATGTCCAACATCAATCATTTACTTAATATGGTGGCTGACGGGATGCCCCATGTGGAAACCAAAATGCGCTCTGGTGTGGCGGAGCGTTACCCTGACCTGGCCGCCGTCGTTGATTATCTCATGGGCGCGGGCGGGAAACGGCTGCGCCCCGTCTTAAGCCTCATGGCCGCCACTTTTTTTGAGGTGGATAAAGATAAACTGTATTCCCTTGCGGCTTCCGTTGAATTATTACACACTGCTACCCTCGTGCATGATGACCTCATTGATAACTCCATGTTACGGCGTGGTATGCCTACCCTGAACGTCAGTTGGAGTCCTGGCGCAACTATTCTAACGGGAGATTACCTTTTTGCTCGTTCCGCCGAACTCTCTGCCGAGACGCAAAACATCCGTATTGTAACAATTTTCGCCCAAACTTTGATGACCATTGTGGGCGGTGAATTGCAACAACTCTTCAATGACGGCCATGACCATGTCCCCACACGCGAGGAGTATAATCAACGGATTTACGCCAAAACCGCCTCACTTTTTGCCTCCGCCACCCAATGCGCGGCCATTCTCGGCGGGGCATCTGAGGCGCAGGAGCAGGCCATGCGCGATTATGGCTATCATTTAGGCATGGCCTTCCAAGTCATGGACGATGTGTTAGATTTTGAGGGTGATGAGGAAATTGTGGGCAAGCCTGTCGCCAATGATTTGCGGCAAGGTTATGCGACCTTACCCGTCATGCTGTTTGAGCAAAAATCACCCAATCATCCGACCATTCGCAAAGCGGTGCGCCGTGAGCCTGTGACAGATGGCGAAATTAAGGCCATTGTCCAGGCCATTCGCACATCAGGCTGCATTGAGGCCACCATGCAGGAAGCGCGCCGTTTAGCCAAACTCGCCCAAGATGCCTTAGTAATATTTCCCAA
>JAIFLK010000090.1 GCA_020049115.1 Chloroflexota bacterium
GTGGATTGAAAGAGGTTTTGAGCAAATACACCCGTAAAAACATAGGCCAAATAGTTGTAACCTGCATTCAAACTATTAAAACTATTTCCCAAAATAACAATGAAGATAAGCGGGAAGACTAAGGTGGAGACAATCCGTAGACCGTCACGCAAAAATTTTAACAGGTCGCGATAGGCAATCGCGAGAATGGCGGTTAATTCCATAAATTAGGTTAAGAGTAGCCGTTACGCATGGTTGTGCCTAAATTCTACTCTTCCTCCAAACGTTCCACAATCGAAATATAGGCTTCTTCCAGGTTAGGGGTGTGGGTTTTTAGCACGGTGAGGGGCGTATCAATGGCCTTAAGAATACGATGACCTGTGCGCCCTTTGATGGGGATTTTGAAGCGGGGCGTTTCGGTGAAGGGGATATTTTGCTTTATTAACTCAGCGCGCAACACGGCGCGGTCAGCCGCATCAATCAGTAAATATTCGTCCACCAATTGCGATTTGACCTCTTCAGGTGTCCCATGTGAAACAATCCGACCTTTATTGATGATACAAATGGTGTCCGCGTCCTCTGCTTCATCTAAATAGTGCGTGGTTAAGAAAACTGTCGTGCCACTCGTGGCTTGCACTTGCCGAATATATTGCCACAAGGACTGTCGTGCCACTCGTGGCTTGCACTTGCCGAATATATTGCCACAAGGTGCGCCGACTCGCGGGGTCGAGGCCAACGGTGGGTTCGTCTAAAAATAGCACTTTGGGATTATGCAGCAAACTCCGCATAATTTCGAGTTTGCGCTTCATGCCACCTGAGAAGGTTTTGATGGGGCGAAAAATCTCGTCCTTAATACCGAGTAACTCGGCCAATTCATGCACCTTATCGCGATACACTTTGGGCATTGTGCCAAAGGTGGGGCGAAAAGGATATAAACCGTAAAGCATGGCATGAAAACGGACATTTTCCTCTGCCGTCAAGTTCAGGTCAAGGCTCGGTCATGAAAACGGACATTTTCCTCTGCCGTCAAGTTCAGGTCAAGGCTCGGTTTTTGGAAAATAATGCCCACATTACGCCGCACATTACTGGCTTGAGTGGCTAAGTCATACCCCGCAATGGTGGCTTTGCCTGAGGTGGCGGAGAGGGTGGTGGTTAAGATGGAGATGGTGGTGGTTTTACCCGCGCCATTTGGCCCAAGCAGCGCAAATAATTGACCTGGAGCCACGCTAAAAGAAACCCCGTCAACGGCATTGTTTGGGCTATTCTTATATTTCTTAATGAGATTGGTGACTTCAATAATGGGGAGCATATAGGAGAAACCAGAATCCGCGAAGTAACACGAAGAAATAATAAAAAAATTTAAAACTCAGCGTTACGGCGCGGATTCAGGATGATGGAAATACAAAGAAACACTAAGCACAATCATCATCTCTTAGTGTTTCTTCGGACTCCTTTATTAGATGCTGTTGGGTGAAAAAGAACAACTAAGCCTCAACCGAGGCTTCCGTTGCGGTTTCAGCCGCGACTTTTTCAGCCAGTACGGCGGCAGCTTGCGCTTGGGCGCGCTCTTGTGCCACTCGCACGGCTTCGGCACGGGCGGCTTCTTTGGCGGCGGCACGGTCACGCTCTAAAATGCCCCCTTCAGGTAACACTTCAACCTGAATTTTGATGCTCAAATCCATCACAATTTTGAGAATCACTTCATGGTCGCCTAATTGACGAATCGGTTCAGCCAACACGACTTTTCGTTTATCAATGGTAATGCCTGTTTTATCCACAATCGCTTGCGCCACTTCGGCTGAGGTGACAGAACCATACAATTTACCCATTTCCCCTGAACGGCGTTCAAAGGTCAATTTGAGGTCTTTTAATTGATTCGCAATGGCTTTGGCATCTTCTAATTCACGGGCGCGATATTTTTCGGCGGCTCGACGAATGGTTTCAGCTTGTTTCAAGGCCCCAGGCGTAGCCAACATGGCTAATTGATGGGGAATTAAATAATTCCGCCCAAAGCCATTCGCCACTTTTTTCACATCGCCAGCATAGCCTAAATTATCGACATCTTTTAGTAATAATATTTCCACGATATTTCCTCATTTAGTTCAGTTTAGAATAGACACAAACGCCAAGTATACCCTAGAGTGAGCGGTTATCCAAATTTGTGATGAGCCATGCGACAGAATCATTGCCACTTAAAATTGCTAAAATCACCCAATGGCTTATCATGCGGATAGTGCTTTGTTCATTTAATTTCTATAGGGCTGTTCCAAGAAAATAAACCTCCCAAAGAGGAGTTAACACGCCCTCGTGCTAACTCCTGATTACACGAGGGCGTGTATCACTCCTGATACACGAGGGCGTGTATCACTCCTCAAGATTTGGGACGATTTAAATCTTGGAACGGCCTAGTAGCCCTTATAAGGGCTGATTGATACGATAAGAACAAGGCAATTTCGGGGATTTAGTCATCAGGTGACTTGAAGTCACCTGATGACTAGACTCCATCACATTTAATTACTCAACTTCAAAGGAAACCCCCATGCGCGACGAAGCCTTGACCTACGCCCAGAGCCATCAATCTGAGGCTTTGGAAGATTTAAAAACATTTTTACGTATTCCCAGTGTCAGCACCTTGCCTGAACACCAACCTGATATGCAGCGCGCCGCCCAATGGTTGGCGGATAAATTTACCACGTTAGGATTGCAACATATCGCCATAATGCCCACCGCAGGCCACCCCGTCGTTTATGCGGATTGGCTACACGCAGGAGTGCAAGCCCCCACGCTCTTAATTTATGGTCATTACGATGTGCAACCCGCCGACCCGTTGGAGGAATGGTCTACGCCGCCCTTTGAACCCACCGTAAGAGATGATAAGCTCTATGCGCGCGGGGCAGATGATAATAAAGGGCAACATTATAGCCACCTGGCCGCAGTGGAGGCTTATCTTAAAACCAGTGGACGGTTGCCACTGAATGTGAAATTTTTGATTGAAGGGGAAGAGGAAATTGGCAGCCCCAATTTGCGCGCCTTCATTAAAGAGCAGCATGAATTGCTTAAAGCAGATGTCGCCGTTATCTCCGACACGGGCATGATTGATGCCCAACACGCCCGCCATTGTGACGGGGTTGCGCGGCTTGGTGTATATGGAAATTACGTTACGCGGCTCGGCGCAAGATTTACATTCGGGCGCGTATGGCGGGGTGGTGGAAAATCCCTTGAACGCGATGGCGAAAATGTTGGCCGCGTTACATGATGATAACGGACGTGTGACCATTCCCCATTTTTATGACCAGGTGGAGGTGCTTGACCCCGCCGAGCGTGAACGCTTAAGCCATAGCCCGTTGACGGCGGAATTGGTGCAACAGGAAACGGGCGCGCCCGCGTTATGGGGTGAAATGGGCTACCATGTGGCGGAGCGCATTGGCACTCGCCCGACCTTAGAAGTGCATGGGATTCGCGGCGGCTTTATTGGCGAAGGACAAAAAACGGTCATTCCCGCGGTGGCGATGGCGAAGGTGAGTATGCGCCTCGTGCCGCATCAAGATTCGACGGAAATTGCCGAGCTATTCCGCCAACATATTGAGGCCATCTGCCCCAAAACCATGATCCTGACCGTTAGAAAACTCTCCGCCGAAAATGGCGCGGTGGTGGACGGTAATCACCCTTCTATTGAAGCGGCGGCGCAAGCCTATCAATTAGCTTTTGGGCAACGCCCCGTATTATTACGCGAAGGGGGCAGTTTGCCCGTGGTGACCATGTTCATGGAAATTTTACAGGCCCCTGTGGTGTTGATGGGTTTTGGTCTGCCTGATGACCATATTCATTCGCCCAATGAACGGTATCATCTGCCCAATCTTTATCGCGGCATTGAGACGGCAATTCATTATTACGATATTTTAGGTAAGCAAGAGAAATAAGAATCCGCGAAGGACGCGAAGAAAAGCGAAGGTTTGATTTTTTCTTCCAATTTCTGCGCGTCTCTTCACGGATTCCCATTATTAAGGATACTATCATGGCTCAAAAGAAAAAAGATAAACGTCAACAAAAAATCAATCAACGCCGCGCCGAGAAAACGCGCGAGCGCAAACATAAAAATTCGTCTCGGCCTAACACGGCCAAATCAACTGTTCCATTACAGCCTATGGCTCCGTTGATGGAGTATGTCCGCAAACATTCGGCTACACCTGAAGAAACGAACAGTAATATGGAGTTTCTCATTGAGGATAGTGGTCAATTGGTGCAAGAGCCAGAATTTGCCGAATTGCTGATTGACCCACTGGCTGCCTTACGAATTGTAGCGGAAATAGAACAAAGTTCAGTCCGCGATATTAATGAAGATGATGATGTTACCCTAGAAGATCTGTCTGATTTTACGCAAGCCTTAAGTAAACTTTTAACGCCTGAGGTGCAAAACGCGATTCTTAGACAACTAAAACTTCTCGCTGAACGTCAAGAAATGAATCGCAATTTAGCCAAAGCCGCCCATGTAAAGTTGCTCCACTCCCTGTTAGAGACCGTTCGAACACGGGAAGTTTGGACGCTCATTGAATTTATCCGCACCTTGATTGAAAAAAGTATTAGTGCGGGCTATGATTTGATGGAAAATATAGATAAATTACAGGATATAACAGGGGGCGAATCTGAACAACAGATGACAGAATTAATAACCCGTTATCCAGGGTTAGAGACTTTCCTAGAAAACCAGATGGACCAAGTCTATATTGACGGTTTACAAGCCCTGTATAAAGGTGATTTAGCGTTAGATTTATTTAATGACGACGAATTAGGATATTCAGTGAGTGCATGGTCAACTACCGTTGGTCACTCTATTGATTTAGAACAATTAAAAGACCTCAGTGAGTTAGGCGATGGCATAACGGGATATGTCGAAAAAATAGAACCCCATATTACGGGATTAGCCACGCCTAACCGATTAGCGGAAATGCAAGCCTATATTGAACAGGTGATGGCGCAGCCCAAAGCGTTAGCTCAGTGGCAACCATTTTTGGCAATAATTAAGGAAGATTTAGTTGAAGATGGCAGTTATGAACACTTTTTAACTCACGCTATGATCGGACAAACCATACGGATATTGATTCAAGCCAGGAAAATCCTAGCCAAGTCATGAAAATCGCCTTATATCTTTCGCCTCATTATGATGATGCCGCCCTCTCTTGTGGCGGCCTCATCCACCAACAAGCCCAGGCAGGGCAGTCGGTCATGGTGGTGACAGTGTGCGCCGCGCCACCCGCTGACCCGCTGTCGCCTTACGCGGCACGCATGCACGCGCGGTGGAGCAGTGAACTTGGCCCGAAAGAAATTGTCACTGCCCGTCAAGCGGAGGATAACGCGGCCATGCAACGCTTGGGCGCAATCCCCATTTATTTGGGCTTTAACGATTGTATTTATCGCGGCTATCCCCATTGGTATTACAATCAGAGTACGGATATTTTTGGGGCAATTCATGCCAACGATGTAGCCTTGATTGACAAAATTGTCGCCGCCTGCCAAGCCATTGCCCCACCTCAAAATATTACGCTTTATGCCCCCCTCGCCATCGGCAACCATGTTGACCATCAATTGACCCATGCGGCCGCATGGCAACTCGGCGCGTTGGGTTATGATGTTTACTTTTATGAAGATTACCCCTACAGTGACCCCGCGTTCCCCTTCAATCAAATTGCCACCCGCCCTAATGATAACCACCGTTTGCAAGCTCGCTTAACACATATCATGGCGGAGCGTCAAATCACACTCATCTCTCACTTAAGCCCTTTGTCAGCAACCAACCTCCAAGCCAAAGCCAAAAGCATTTGCGCCTACGCCTCCCAAATCGGCACACTGTTTGGTGAAGCAACCAGCGTCCTGCCCCGTATCCAAGATTACGCCGAGTATGTCGGGCAAGGTCAATGGGCGGAACGGTATTGGAAATAAATCAAGGGAGTCCAAATCTTTAGATTTGATAGGTTTAATTGTCAAATCTAAAGATTTGGACTCCAAGCTATAGCCTCACCTACTATACAGCTAAACCGTTTTGACATCCCCTTAAGTTTCACTACAATTAACGGACAGAATCACATGGGAAGATAAAACCAGAATTACTTCACCATAGGAGAGACCATGAACCCCATATTTGAAACGGTCAAGCAGTTATCAGTCACAGAGCAAATTGATTTATTACATTATTTAACAAATCAGGTCAATAAACAGGCTAAATTAGTACATGTGGCTTTTTTACCGATTGAAGAAACTGAACTTGCTGAAATAGATGACCCGATATTAACAAATGATGAATTTGAAATATTGCTCGAATGGCTCACTCATCTCCGTCAACAACAAAAAACTCGCCTGGGGCTATCAAATCAAAAACGGCTTAAACTCATGGAATGGGTGACAGATTCCTTTATGCAAGATATTCCCCAATGGGGCGCAGGGGCGGAGTTTTGGCCTGAAGATGATATTGAAATTTTCGACCAATTCTTACAAGAAGCGCGGGCGCATTAACGATGTTGTTATTAGATACTAATATTATTTCTTACCTGCTTAAACAAGATAGCCGCGCGACTTTATATCAAGCCATTTTGAGTAGTGATAAAGCCCATGCCATTTCTTTAATGACCGTAGCCGAGTTATTCCAATGGGCAGATGAACGGCAATGGGGTCAGCCTCGCCGCCAAATGCTTGAAACTTGGCTTAATCAAAATTATCAAATTCTGCCGCTTGAGTATGCCATCTGTGAAACCTGGGCTAAAATTCGGGTAGAGTGTCAGGCCAAAGGTCAACGCATAGAGGTAGCTGACGCTTGGATTGCGGCCACAGCCATCTATCATCAGATACCATTGGTCACGCACAATGTTAAAGATTTTCGCTGCATCAGCCAACTTAAGTTGGGAGGCCCCCCCTAAAACAGCACAGGTCAGGCAAATTTGCCTGACCTGTGCTGTTCACTTCATTAAATAAATTTATTCATATTACATCATCAAGTTTATGCTCTATTTCTAGCAAAACCTCTTCTAAGGTTGGCACTTGCGGATTGCCGATAACGGTACTTTCATCTACATGAATGTGATGAGGAGCATGGGGCAAATGAGGAAAATGATTAACATTATCCCAACGTCGCATTAATTTTTGTTGCTCATCTTGCCAATGAAAAGTATAGGTATGCGTAAGAATTTGCAAGTCCTCATCAACTGCTAAATATTCCGCAAACTCTAATAATCCCCTGTTACTTAACATAGCCTTCACACGAATACGCCCATCATGAGCTGTAATATTTTGCTTTAATACCACAAAATTGGTGATGATAGGGCTAAGAATCATTAACTCTTGGTAATGACTAAACCGCGTTGTAATAAAACTGTTCATGCGACTAGAGGTAAGAAAGCTAAGGATTGCTGAATAGTTTGATATATTTGCCAAGCCCCCGACCAATCCACAAAATCTAACTCATCTCCTAATTCACCTTGCGTAAATTTGGCCTGAAATTCAGCCGAAGGCCAACCATAAAGTTGCTCAAATTGGTTTAACTCCGCCTCTAAAGCCACTTGTTGTTGCTTTAAATGACGAAATTCTTGCGCCAAGAGTTTATCTAATACCTGGTCTATCAGTGGATCATGGTATCGTTGCGCCACTTTAAGGTAAGTGACAAATTTCTCTGCTTTTTCAATCGTCGTTAAAGTTAACATAGCTTTTTATCAATAGTCTGTCAGCGTGTCAGCGAGTCAGCCTTTAGCTGACAGACTGACTCGCTGAACTCTATTACATCTCCGCCAAAACCCCACGTAGGAGAGCCATCAATTTTGGCACAATAATTTTACCCGTCTCCAACACTTCCTCATGGGTGGTAATCTCTTCTGACTCGTAATCCTGAATGGTCGCATTCGTAATACTGCTAATGCCTAACACCCGCATGCCCGCGTGGTTCGCCACAATCACCTCTGGCACGGTGGACATGCCCACCGCGTCCGCGCCCACCATGCGTAAATAGCGCAACTCGGCGGGGGTCTCAAAGGTCGGGCCAGCGAGAGCCGCATAAACCCCTTCATGCAAAGTTAGCCCCTGCGCCTGCGCCACGCGGCGCGCCACTTTCAGCAAATCACGAGTGTAGGCTTGGGTCATGCTCGGAAAACGGGGGCCAAATTCCTCAATATTGGGGCCGCATAACGGATTACTCCCCGCAAAACCAACCATGTTCAGGTGGTCTTTAATCAACATCAAATCACCCGCCTTAAAATCGGGGTTCGTGCCACCCGCCGCATTGGTGACAATGAGGGTCTCAATGCCTAACAATTTCATCACGCGGACAGGTAGCGTAATGTGCTGCATGGAGTAGCCTTCATAAAAATGGGTGCGCCCTTGCATGGCTAACACGGTTTTACCCGCCAACTTGCCAATGACCAACTTGCCCGCATGACCCACCACGCCTGATACGGGGAAATTTGGAACGTTAGCGTAAGGTACATGGTCGGCTTGCTCAATTTCATCAGCTAACGGGCTAAGTCCTGACCCTAAAATGAGGCCAATGGTGGGTTGGTGGGCGGTTTGGCTACGAACATACTCGGCGGCAGCACTAAATTCTTGATAGGTGAAAAATGGCTTGGTATTAACGGTCATGAAATTATCCTTTATGAATTACGATTTAGGGCAAAACCCTCACCCCGACCCTCTCCCACAGGGCGAGGGAGCAAAACTTCCCTCCCTTTGGGGGGGATTGAGGGGGGGATTTTGTATAAGTCCTACAGGTTTAAGAGTCTTTACGATAAATTAGTTCTTTAATATTATCTTGGCGCATGTGGCTATAAACTTGAGTGGTGGAAATGTTGGCATGGCCGAGCAAAATTTGAATATCTTGTAATGATTTGCCCTGGCTCAGTTTGTGCGCGGCGAAAGAGTGGCGTAAGGTATGCGGGGTGACATGCACCGAAATGCCGACCACTTTAACATAATGCTTAATTATCAACCACAACCCTTGACGGGTTAAGCGTTGGCCGCGACTGTTCACAAATAGCGCGGGCGTGTCGGTATGTAACACTAATTGTTCGCGGCCATGTTCCACATAATAACGAATGGCCTCTAGTGAAGGGCCGCTTAGGGGAATATCCCGTTCTTGGGAGCTATTTTTTTTGCCGCGAATGCTCACCTCGCCGCTAGTGCGCCCTAAAGCCAAGTCAGTGACATCTAATGACACCAACTCCGTCACCCGCATGCCCGCGCCATAAAGCATTTCTAACAGGGCTAAATCACGCTGAGATTTAGGACTATTACTATCCTCGGCAGCAGGAGATTGTAATAAACGGTCAACTTCATCAAAAGTGAGGGTTTTGGGCAGCCGTTTTTGCACTTTTGGCGGGTCTAATTTGTAGGTCAAATCTTCGCGCAAATCGCCTTCAGCGACCAAAAAATTAAAAAAGGCTTTGAGCGCGGCAATTTTACGCGCCACCGTCGAGGAGCTATAATCGCTCTCTTTGAGCGAATCAATATAATCAATTAGCAATTCATGGTCAGCCTCAGCCCAATCTGCCAACGGCTGGCCAATGTCATCACTGGTTACATAGTCGAGAAATTGCGTCAGGTCATTCTGATACGCCACGACGGTGTTATCAGAATAGCCCCGTTCTATCTCCAAGAATTTGAGAAAATCTTGGATTCGTCTTCTCATTAGTTTGCCCCTTAAATCTGCCATAAACAAGGTAATTAACAACCCCATTGTACCAGAACTTTCCATAACAATCAAGTCAATCGGCTTAAAACACTTTCACTTTTTCAGCGAGATTATGGTATAATCACCGTTTGTTTAGACCTACAAGGTTTCAAAAACCTTGCAGGTCTATAAAAATTCTAAAGGTTACTCTTTGAAACGGTTTTATTTACGCCATCTTCTCGGCCTCATTTATCTGGGCATGGTCGGCTGCAATGCTCCCCCAACTCCGCTGGTTCAGCCAGCCACCCCCTCCCCCGTAGCGACAACCATGCCGCCCAGCCCTAGTGCCACTAAAACTGCCGAGGCCACGCCTACCCTGGCCGCCACGCCGCAGGTTTATGTGGTACAGGCGGGTGACACAATATTAACGATTGCCGCGAAATTTAACCGTTCTAAAACCAGTCTCCAATTGGCAAATGGCTTGCTTGACCCGCGCCAACTCATGATCGGGCAACGCCTTATCATTCCGCCGCAGAGCTTAAATGAAGGTATTCCCACCGTCACGCCCACGCCATTGCCCATGTTCATGGAAGCGGTCAATTTCTACCCCAATCCTTCGGGCAGTTTATGGTGTTTGGCACAAGTGCATAATTCGAGTGAGCAGGCCGTAACTGAAGTACAGGTTGAAGCAACTTTATTAGACAGCAACGGCGTGGTTTTAGACCGCGCCCATGCTTTTAGCCAATTGGAAGTTATCTTACCAAAAATGACATCTCCGATAGCTATTCTATTCACCAACCCGCCCGCCGACTTTGCTCAATATCAGCTTAAGGTTATTACCGCCCGCCCCCTGCCCGCGCAAAACCGTTACTATTTTGATTTAGCAGTCTCCAATTTGCATGGTGAAGTGGTCGGGGCTGCCTTATATCGTTTGTCAGGCCAATTGCATAATCAAGGTAAATATAATGCCGAATCGATTCGCTTGGTGGCCGTAGCGTATAACGCCGCCAATCAAATATTAGCTGAACGTCAAGCTAATTTAACTGTTCAGTTGCTCAAAGCCGATGCAACCACACCCTTCATGGTAGATTTAATGACCCATGACCAGGTTGACCATTATCACGTTTTCGTTGAAAGTCTACAAGCCAAATAAAATCAGCCATTTATTAATGGAGTGCAAACCTTTAGGTTTGCCTAAAACTTATGGCGCAAACCTTTAGGTTTGCACTCCTCTATTACTCTCATATTATGTCCAAATATTACCCTTTGATTGGTATTCCCTGCCGTTCTGATAACAGCGGCATTTACGCGGGCCGTCCCATTAACGCTCTTAACAGTAGTTACACTAACGCCGTTATTGCGGCGGGAGGCTTACCAATTATGATTCCGCTTCATCTTACCGATGAGCAAATTGAGCAAGTGTTCAATCAAGTGGACGGCCTATTATTCTCTGGCGGCGGCGATATTGAGCCGAGTTTTTATAACGAAACGCCCCAGGTTGATAACCTCAGCGATGTGGAAGTGCCGCGCGATACGCTGGAAATTAAGCTCATGCAACTGGCAGTAGAACGCAAAAAACCCTTTTTTGGCATTTGTCGCGGCATTCAAGTGATGAATGTGGCAAATGGGGGTAATTTATGGCAAGATGTTGCCCGCCAAAATCACCAAGCGATTCGCCATGATTTTTATTACAGCGACCCCAATGCTTACCCCCGTAATCACCTTGCCCATGAGGTTATGTTGGAAAAATCATCGTTAATCCACGAAATTGTGCAAACAGATTATTTGGTGGTCAATAGTTTGCATCATCAAGCGGCCAAAGATGTGCCAGATAATCTTAAGATAACGGGACAATCGGAAGATAACGCGGTGGAGGTGTTAGAAGTGATTGACCACCCCTTTGGCTTGGGCGTGCAGTGGCATCCCGAAGAATTGGTGAAAGAACATGAAACGGCGCGCCAAATGTTTGCCGCTTTTGTTGAGGCCACGCGTCAGCATGTAATACGGAGTCCAAAGCCGTAGGCTTTGAGCAATGGAGCTGACCTGTAGGGTAAAAGCGTGGGGGGGCTGCTCCTGCGCTTTTTTGATTGGTTGCTTTTTTGGTCATGGTATGGTAGCATAATAGAGAAAGTTTTACTGGTTTCTTATCAAAATATTTTTTAATCTAAAAGTGAGAAATTTCATTATGGTAAATATCACCGACACCAAAATACAAATTACTTTTGAGGATTTATTGCTCAATTTTAAACAAATTCTGGCAGGCATAAAAAAGGGCAAAGAGTTTTTTTTGATTAAAGATAATGAAATATTATTTCAAATAACAAAAGCACCCGTTAACATGGAATGGACAGAAGAATATGAAGCAAGTTTGCCTTACAAACCTGAGTTTGTTAAGCAAACTTTGGCTCGGAGTGAAAGTGCTAGAGCAGGTAATGTCATTCCCCATGAGGAAGTCGCAGAAATGTTTGAAGCGCGATTAAAAAATTCCGATGACCGACAATAGATTTTATGTGCAGTGGGAAAAAGAGGCATACAAGGATTTAATTAAATTAGATGCGACGATAGCTCTTCAGATATTAAATAGTATTGCAAAACTGGCTCATAATCCAAAAGAAATCGGCAAACCGCTTAAGGGAAATTTGAAACATAAAATGAGACTTCGGGTGGGAGATTATCGTGTCGTATATGAAATAGAAGAAAATAAGGTTTTATTAACAGATATTGGACATCGTAAAGATATTTATGAGGGTGATTAGAACCACAGCGGTAAGGGTTGCTGTACTACAGCGAAGTGTTGAAATAAACGAATGGGACATGCAGCAGGGCGGCCATGGGGCTGACCTGTAGGGTCAAAGCGTGGGGGGCTGCTCCTGCGCTTTTTTGATTTTGTAAGTATGAACTAAATTGAGGTATACTCAAGGCAAGTAGAAATTGCCCTTTTTGGAGTGCAAACCTTATGAAGGTTCGGAAAATAAATCGGTAAAGAATAGCCTGTAAGAAACAAGGAGTCCGCAATCCTTTGCGGACAGCCCGCAAATAATTGCGGACTCCTTTCATTGCCGAAATAATTCTCGAACCTGCATAAGGTTTGCACTCCTCTTTATACCCTGGCTGAGTATCGTCACAATTTCATGACTCCCATTGGTTTATTTGACTCAGGCGTTGGCGGCCTCTCTATTTGGCAAGAAATTGTAAGACAATTACCCCATGAATCCACCATTTATGTGGCTGACCAGGGGCATTGTCCTTATGGCCCGCGCTCGGCGGAAGAAATTAGAGCGTTATCCGCCCAAATTGTGCAATTTTTGGTCAGCCAAGAGTGTAAATTGATTGTTATTGCCTGTAATACCGCGAGCGCGGCGGCTCTAAAAT
>JAIFLK010000110.1 GCA_020049115.1 Chloroflexota bacterium
CGGCGGTCAACTTTACCGTTAGCGGTTAAGGGAATGGCTTCTAGTGGCATGAAGATGGAAGGAATCATGGAGTCGGGCAGTTTTTGTTTCAGGAACTGACGCAATTCATGGATGGACTCGGTGGTAGGCTGACGAAATACAATGTAAGCCACTAAGATTTTTTCGAAGTCACTTTGTTTATGAGCGATAATCACCTGTTGCTGCACATTAGGATGTTGCCCCAAGATGGTGGCAATTTCGCCCAATTCTATCCGAATGCCGCGCACCTTAATTTGGTCATCCACCCGCCCCAAAATCTCTAATAAACCGTTAGGCCGATACCGCCCCAAATCACCCGTGCGATAAAGCCAATCATGGGGGTCTTGGCGCGTGGGGTTGGGGAAAAAGCGGGCTTGCGTTTCTGTCGGGTTATTAAGATAACCTAAACTACGAAATGGGGTGCGAATGACAATTTCGCCCATCTCGCTGATACCACACACGGTGTTAAATTCACTCATGACCAGAGCTTGGGTTTCAGGCATCGGGCGACCTACAGGCTGCACCCCAAAAGAAACCTCACCGTGCGGTACGGGATAATAACATTTAGCTAAGGTGGTTTCTGTTGGCCCATATAAGTTTATTAGGTCGCCCGCTTGGGGGAAGGCGCGCCGCCATTGTTCCACTAAGGTTTGAGTCAGCGGCTCACCCGCTAAAAATAGGAGTCGTAAATTTTGTAAGGTCACGCCTTTCGGGACAAGAGCGAGCCAAGTGGAAGCCAGGGAGGGAACGGTATGAAACAAAGTGATACGCTCCCGCTCTAGCCAGGGCAAGAGTTGCCCAGGGCTGAGGTCAAGGTCAGGTGTGGGCAGGCACAAGGTCGCCCCGCTAATTAAAGGAGTGAAAATATCTCGTAAGACTACGTCAAACGATAGCCCCGTTAATTGGGCGGCGCGGTCTTGTGGCCCAATATTAAAGGTGCGGCTTTGCCATTGGAGGAAATGAGATAACCCTTTATGACAACCCAACACCGCTTTCGGGACTCCTGTTGTGCCAGAGGTAAAGAAAATATAGGCGGGTGAGTCAGGTGAAAGGGTTGGTATCGTGGCGGTGGCCTCAATTTCACTTGCGCCCTCAATCATGCCGTTCATAGGGTCAACGAACATTAAGATATATTCATCCCACATCCAGGCATCTTCGAGGCGTTGCGGACCGACATAAATGATGTAATTTACATTGGCTTGCTGTAACATCAATTGATGACGATAACTGGGCAGGTTCGGGTCAAGCATGAGTAACGTATTATTGCTGGTTAAAACGCCTAACATGCTACTGATGAGGCCAAAACTTTTTTGACCCGTTACGGCAATCACTTCACCCTGACTAAATGGCACGATGACTTGGGCAAAAGTTTCGGCGGTTGCCACCAATTGGCGATAATTCCACTGTAGCGCGCCCTGTTTTATGGCGGGATGTTCGGGAATTTGGTCGCGCCAACGGGCAATCAATTCCGTTATCGGGGTTTGGCGCGGTTCGGGCAAGATTTCGGTGGGGTGAGGTATGGGGGAAGTGGGCGTAACCAAGGAGTAACGATGCAACGGTAAATCAGATGAAATAACAATTTGTTCCAATAAATATTCAAATTGTGCCAATAAATAGGCCATGCGCTCGGCAGAGAAGAGGGCGCGCTGATAGACTAAATCGAAAGTGAGGCCACTAGGTTTCTCCAGCACATATAAAGTCATGGAGAAATTAGAATCTAAATAGGGCAAGGAGTGGCGGGTGATGGTTAAATCAGCCAAATTAAACTGGGCCTGGGGCAAATTGAGCAAATTGAGCATGACCTCAAAAATGGGGGAACGGCTGGGGTCGCGCGGGGGTTGCAGCACTTCCACTAGTTTTTCAAACGGTAATTCTTGGTGAGTGTAGGCTTCCAAAGTGGTTTGACGGGTCTGCCGTAAAAACTCACGGAAGGTTGCTGTTTTGACAATATGGCCGCGTAAAACCAAGTTATTAAGAAACATGCCAATCATCTGTTCGGTTTCGCTTTGCTGGCGGGTGGCAATAGGTGAGCCGACAATAATATCATCCTGTCCACTGTAACGGTGCAGTAATAATTGAAAGGCAGCTAACAAGACCATAAACAAGGTGCAACCTTCGTTCTGGCTTAAGGTTTGTAATTTAACTGATAATTCAACCGATAAGGTTAACGTTTGATGCCCACCGCTGAAATCTTGCTTGGGTGGGCGCGGCCAATCGGTGGGCAATTCTAACAGGGGCAACGTGCCACTTAATTGCTTTTGCCAATAGCCCACCTGCTTATCATAAAACTCACCTTGCAGCCGTTGCTGTTGCCACATGGCGTAATCAACGTAATGGGTCGTTAGCTCAGGCAACGTGTTTGGGGTTTGATTTAAGCACGATTCGTATAGGCTGAATAAATCTTGCCATAAAATCGACCTAGACCAGCCATCAAAAATGATATGGTGGAAATTGAATAATAAAACATGCTCATCAGCCGCCATTTGAAACAGGCTGACTCTAAATAACGGTAACTGTTTTAAGTCAAAAGGTTTATGAGTATCCGCCAAAATAGCTTGGTTTAATTTTTCTTCTTGCTCTAAGGGAGGAAGGGGGCGAAAATCTTGATAATTGATAGTAACATCAACGTGAGGCTGAATCACGAGATAGGGCTGCCCCTCTTTCGTGAGGAAAGCTGTTCGCAGGATTTCATGCCGTTGGATAAGCAGGGGCAAAGTTTGCTCTAAAACCGCCCGTTTGAAAGTTCCCTGCAAATGTACCGCAATGGGCAAATTATAGGTGGCTTGATTGGGCGTAAGTTGGTCGATGAACCATAGCCGTTCTTGGGCAAAAGAAAGGGGTAGTTTTTGGTCACGGGGAATGATTGGGATACGCTGCCCCTGGCTTAAGAAAGCGATAAGTTCCGCTTTCCGTTCCGTTAATTGGGTGCGTAAGGTGGCATCAAGAGCATTTTTGGGTGCGCTAATTTTGAGGCGTTCGCCGTCAAGGGTGAGTTTAATGTCCAGGTTATGTAAGTGGGCTAAAAATTCGTTGGTGTTCATAGTTACAACTCAAACTCCTCTCGTTCCTCAGAAATGTCAGACATTTCTGATTTTATCAGGCCATCTTTTTCTAAATAGTGCGCGAATTGAGCGATGGTTACATGCTCAAATAAGGTGGCAATGGATAAATCAAGGTGTAATTGCCCCATATATTGAGCTAATAAGCGCGTGGCTAACAGCGAATGTCCACCTAACATAAAGAAATTATCCTCAATGCCCACTTGCTTTAAATTGAATAATTCTTGCCAAATGTTCACCAATTTTTGCTCTAACGGTGTACGCGGGGCCACATAACGCGTGGTTAGCGTGAAAACGGGCGCGGGTAACGCCTTACGGTCAATTTTACCATTCAGGTTTAAGGGTAACGCGTCCAACACCATGAATGCCGAGGGTATCATATAAGCGGGTAATTTTTGCTGTAAGAAACTCCGCCACTCCGATATGGCGGGCGCGGGCAGTTCATGCAATACCACGTAAGCCACAAGCCGCTTATCATTGGGTGTATCTTCGCGGGCAATGACCACCGCCGCTTTGACTTGGGCATGTTCCATTAAAGCGGTTTCAATATCGCCTAATTCGATACGGAAACCCCGAATCTTCACTTGGTGGTCAATCCGCCCCAAAAATTCAATGTTACCATCGGGCAGATAACGGGCTAAATCACCCGTTTTGTATAATCGCCCCTCGCCAAAGGGATTGGGGATAAATTTCTCATCGGTCAGGTCGGGACGGTTGAGATACCCCCGCGCCACGCCTGCACCCGCAATGCACAATTCGCCAGGAATGCCAATGGGGGTGGGGTTGTGATAAGCATCAACCAGATAAATTTGGGCGTTGGCAATGGGGCGACCAATGATGGGTTTAGGCGAGGTGGCGATGTCACACAGGGTTGTATCTACGGTACATTCAGTGGGTCCATAAACATTGTAAAACTTTTTGGTTTCAAATTGTTGTAATTGTTGCCAAGCCGTCTCATTCACGGCTTCGCCACCGATAAGGATGGTCTGTGGCTTAGGCATGGCGTTGAAAAATTGTGCCGATGACAAGAGCAAACTTAATTGTGAGGGCGTGCAATCAAAGACATCTATTTGATGTGCTTGGAGATAGGCAAAGAGGGCTTCCTTATCAAAGCGCACCTCTTCGGGGGTGATGTCAAGTTGGTGGCCTTGTAACAATTGAATGAATTGTTTCACAGAGGTATCAAAGACAAATGAGCCATTCATGCTGACCCGCAACGGGGATTTACCCGCAGAAGCATAAACCCCTTGTTGCAAGCCATCGTTAAGATTGATAACCGAAGCATGTTGAATCATCACCCCTTTGGGCTTGCCCGTAGAGCCAGAGGTGTAGATGACATACGCCAAACTGTGACCAGGATTTGTAGGATTGGCAAGATTTACAGGAGGATAAGCCGCGATTTGTTGCCAATCCGTATCCAACCAGACCAGGTGCGCCGTAGTCGGAGGCAGACTCGCCTGTAACCGTTTTTGACTTAATAAAACGGGCATGTTGGCATCTTCCACCATGAAGACCAATCTTTCGGCGGGGTAGGTGGGGTCAAGCGGCACATATGCCCCACCCGCCTTAAGGATACCTAACAACCCGACTATCATCTCCACTGACCGTTCCACACAAATCCCCACCAACACGTCTGGCCCCACGCCTAACGATTGCAGATGATGGGCAAGTTGATTGGCGCGGCGATTCAATTCTAGGTAGGTCAATGACTCATTTTTGAACACAACAGCCAGGTTGTCGGGAGTGCGCTCTACCTGCGCCTCAAATAACTGATGTATCCCTTTATCACGCGGGTAATCGGTGGCGGTGTCATTCCAGTCAACTAAAATTTGCTGCTGTTCAGCCTCGCTCAATAACGGTAACTTGACAATCAATTCATGGGCATTGCTGACAACATGCGCTAATAAAACTTGATAATGGGTTAGCCAACGGCTGATGGTTTCGGCCTTGAATAACGCATTATTATAGTGCGCCTCTAGGGTCATTTCGCCATTTTTTTCCTCAATCGCATAAACGCTCAGGTCAAATTTAGCGGTTTTATTGAGAACAAGCAGGGTTGAAAGTTCTACACCCTCAATGGTATGGGTGATAGGCGGAACGTTTTGTAACAAAAATACCACTTGGATAAAGGGGCTATAGCTTAAATTTCGCTCAGGGTGAAGATGTTCCACCAGTTTATCAAAGGGCAATTCTTGGTGAGTATATGCTTCCAATGTGACCTGGCGCACCCGTTTTAATAGCTCTAAAAAAGTGGGGGCTTGGCTTAAATCGGTCCGCAGGACGATAGTATTGACAAAAAAACCAATTAAGTTATCTAACTCAGCCCGATGCCGATTGGCAACCATTGAACCAATCACCAAGTCGGTCTGCCCACTGTAACGATACATTAAAACCTCAAAAGCCGTCAACAAGGTCATAAATAAAGTGACCCCTTGCTGTTGACTAAATCCTTTAAGTTGCGCCACTAAGGGCGCGGGCAGTGTGGCAAAGAACGTGTCCCCTTGATAACTTTGCATGGCAGGACGGGGATAATCTGTCGGTAATTCTAACAAGGGAGGCGCGCCAGACAACTGTTCACGCCAATAAGCCAATGATGTTTCAAGCATAGTGTTATTCATGGTTATAATTCAAACTCCTCATGTTCAGCTAAAGCAACTTGCGGCTTCGCCGCAATGCTTTCAAATAATTGTTGGATACATTAGAGTTTATACCGATTAAAAAATCGTTGACATTTTGTAGGGGCAATGCCTTGTGCTTGCCCCCATTGTGGGCAGGGACAAGCCCTGGCCCTGCCCCTACGAAAATCATTAAATCGGTATAATGTCTATTTATCTTGGTGGTAAGGGGCAGTGGTAGAATTAAAAAACCAAGTGACATTATAAACTCACTCGGTTAAGCTGACAATATGATTTTCGGCCTAATTACTCATAACCATAGCGTTGCAGCGCATCGCGAAGAGACGCATTAAGAATTTGCTGCTGGGGCAAGGTTAATTGTTCCTTCCATTTATAATCAGCACTTTCCATTTTAAAGGAATGGATCGCCGTTTCAAACTCGGAACTCCAAGCTAAATCACAAAAATCAACAGCTTGTTGAAATAGTTTCACGGGCTGCTGACAAAAATCCTCATAGCGAATTTCTAAGTAATCTTCTGGCGGGATAAGCTCTTTGGCTTTATCGGTGGCGGTCATGAGAATGTCCCATAAAATGCCACCTAAAGCAACAAAGGATTGGTTATGGCGATGCCATAGTTGCTCCTGTTGTGGCGATAATTGCCCCCATTGCCAATGGTGTGGGCCATGCCACCCCTGCCACCAATCCACATTCAGCCATGAATTAACGACGGCGCGGCCATCGCGATAAATATGAATAAATTTTGCGTCGGGAAAGATTTCTTTGAGGAAACCAATCCGCGACCAACCCGTAATTTTAATCAATAAGCGCGCCCGATTTTCAGTCAGCATGGAGGCCATAACTTTTTGTAATCGTTTTTTGGTAATGGGCAATACATCTTCTTTGAGCAAATCACGCATGGGTTCGCCAAAACCATAACAATAATTGTCCCAAAAATTATAGGCTTCTACGGGATAAATCAGTTTGCGGAGATATTTTTGGGGTAAGGGCGCATCTAACAAGCGCATGGCGAGGTAATTGCGGTGGGGGTGTTGCGGGTACATTTCACAGGTGCGTGATAGCCACGCCACCTGGGAATGGTAGGAAAAAATTTGGTGAAAAATAGTTGACCCACAGCGACCTGTGCCGATGACGAATATGGGTTTGGTGGCGGTAGAAATCATGCTCATAAAGGGATTATCCTTAAATATACTCAGTATATCAAGATTTGTCACCCTCACCCCTGCCCTCTCCCAAAGGGCGAGGGAGTCTCTTGTCTCCCCTCTCCTGTGGGAGAGGGGCGGGGGTGAGGTGTTTGCGTAAGTCCTAAGGTAGCTATTTTTTATTTTTTAATTAAAGGTAAATAAGTGAGGTAAGATAAATCAAGTTGGAAATAAATCCATTTGCTTGAGTCATCCGAGGGAAAAACCACATTCATAACATTACTTAACGGTGTTCCTGTGCGAGGAACAGATAGGCCAAAGCCAGAATATTTTACCTTATATTTCTCTAAATTTAACTTAAAGGGTTGGCTGAGATGAACTCCATCTTCTCCTGCGGGATATAACAATCCCGCAGAATTAATCAGGTAAAAACGGCCTTGTTTATCTTGAAATATGCGACTAAATTCGCCCACCTCCGTGGGAAGTTGGACATCATATAATAACTTGCCTGATGATGAAATGACTTTATGATGATATTCCCGTTCGCCTTGAGTAGTTGCGCCTAACTTATTATAAAGAACATGCATCTGTCCTTTGGTGTCAATGTAAGCATCCAGTTGAGCCGTCAACCAGGGTTCAGGAAATTTCGTCGTTGGAACTTCCTCTTGTAAGGTTAGCCGTTCAATGGGCTTTGTTTCCTGATAATTTGTTCGCCAATAGCTAAAAGCATTCAAGATGTAACTAAATTCTTTATCTGCTGGTTTTTTATACCCCAAGGCTTCCCAACGCACATCACGGGTTGAAACAATTGAAAGTTGGTTATTTGGCTGAGGAAAAATATAACTATAACAAAAACGATAATCTAGTTTGCTAGTTTGGGTAAGCCACTGTTTTTGTAATGGCAAGTAACAAGCCCAGTTGAATGAACCGCCCGCTTTTTGCCCGCCCACGCTGGAAAACACACAAAAATTGCCCTGCCCATCCATACCTGCTGCCTGATAAGGCCAATAGTCATTCACCTGATTAGGAATTATAGCTGACTCCATTTGAATAGTGTTACTCATAGGTTTACCCGACCAAATAGTGCCAGTTCTATTCGGCCAACCAGTGACATGGAGCGTTCCATCAGGCGAAGCCAACAAATTGACTGGTTCTCGGCCTGACCCCCCTTTAGCAATTATCGGCCATGTTCCGTCAGCTTGCCGCCAAGCTAAACGCCATTCACGCGTTAAGTAACCCCGCCCCTCAACCGTGTAGGCTGTAAAAACGCCATCTTGGGTATGTACAATGCGCGTTTGATGCCCACCCCAACTATTGCCACCATCTCCCGTAACGGCTTTGGTCGTTACGAGTTCTAACTTGGTTTGATAAATAGGGATTGCGGTATGGCCGATTAATGTTTGAGTGACTACCAAAGATGGCTTGAGGTTACCTGAAACAGCAGCCATTTTTGTAGTAGCCACATGACTAGGATAAAGTAAATAGCTCAATTCGCTAATAATAATTAGGAATAAATTAGTTGTAAATAAGCGCAATGACATGCCCCCCCATTTATACTCAAATTAGTAGGACTTACGCAAAATCCCCCCCCTCAGTCCCCCCCAAAGGGAGGGAAGTTTTACTCCCCAAAGATGGCAAAACCATCATCATTCCCATGCATCCCTCAGTCCCCCCCAAAGGGAGGGAAGTTTTACTCCCCAAAGATGGCAAAACCATCATCATTCCCATGCATCCCTCAGTCCCACCCGAAGGGAAGGAAGTTTTACTCCCTCGCCCTGTGGGAGAGGGTCGGGGTGAGGGTTCTGCGTAAGTCCTACAGGTGAAAATTTTTTCTGGTGGAAGGTTTCTAAATCCTTTACGGTTTCCTACGATAAAATCTTGCTATATTGAACGTAGGAATTGAAATATTCATCTTTTTTAGTCTGACAGAAATGAGAACGTAATATTTCTTCCAGGAAGAGCTAATTACAATCAAGATAACAATAAACATGGCGAGCGTTGCAGTGGCAATAACCGGAAACATCCATGAGGGACGCGCTTTAGGAGGGGGAGCAGCATTACTGGCTAATGGTTTAGAAATCTCAACGGTAGTAGTCATAGTATCTGTTTCAACCATGCTTGGAATAACTGTATTAGAGGTCACAGGGGGCGAGAAATCAATTTTTAAACTCCCCATGGTAATTTGAGTACCTTCAATGATAGCTAAAGAATACTTTAAGCGGCTTTGTAAGGAGGAGCTAATTAATAGCGTATTTGCTAACTGCAACCCTTCATTACTCGTACCCAAAACCATTAAAACACTATAATCGCCATTCCAGGGCAGAGGTACAATTTGCAAATAGCCGATATGAGTGCCTGTTATAATTCGTGGCCTGATACGCACCCCGTTCTCTATCGCTAGGTTACTGCCTGGTTCAAATGAGGCGGGCAGAATTTTTTTCAATTGCGAAACAATAGGTAACTCATTAGGTAAGCCAATCGCAATAAAATGATGATTTTGCCTTAGCTCTGCTGGTATATCGTCAGCAAAAGCAACTTTAAATTGCGCGATATTGGTTTGTACTCGCCTCCCCAAATTAAAAGCAATTTGAGTCGCAACATTCCAGGCAACTGAGTTGGTAGCAGGTAATAGAAATACAGTAGTTGTTAAGGTTTTATTAAAATCAAAAGGTGAAGGGTAATTTTGTAAGCTAAAAACGGATTTAATTTCAGGAGGATTTTTCTTCAATGGTAAATGAAATGAAGAATCAGCCCATACTGTAAACCAAAAATCATCTGAATTTTGAACCATACATTTATTAGTGGTGTCGGGCATGAGGTTTGCCGAGACTACAAAGTCATTTGTTCCTGGATGAACCAACGAACGAGGGATATTCACTTTTAAGGTTGTAGGATTAGCCCCATCTGGCGTTAAACGGACACTCTTTAAGGAGCGATTATTTAATCTAACTGTAACATTTGAGGTTGAAAAATCAAATAAGGTACTGTGGTTATAAATTAAATTAAAATAAGCGGCATCGTTAATATAATAGCCCATCGGCATGTTAAAAGGGAAGTTGATTTTATTAACGCCACCATTCAATACAGTTTGTTCTTCATAACCTAAATCGCTCAAAGTTTGGTCAAAATCGGAAATATAGACAGTATCATCTTGATTATAAAGGTCAGCAATAATCGCCAAATTAGGTTGATTAGAAATTCTTACTTCACCCGTACTGATGGCTTGGCCTGCTTTGAAGACCGCCAAGTCAGAATTACCCCCTACTACTAGGACTACTTTTTCTGGATTCCATGGGGAAACGGCCATCTGTATAATACCATCATCAGGTAAAGCAGCCGTAGCTTCAAAACCGACTTCACCAATGGGGGCTGGTAAAGTAACTTGTTGGAGTAAGGGAAATGCTTGGCTAGTGCCTATAAAAATTAAATGGGTTGATTCTCGCTGTTCTGCGGTTAGCTGACTAAGAGTTGTAGTTGAAAAAACTAAGCCACCTGCGGTCATTTGGCCGAAAGCATTGGCGGTGGCTAGGGCTGCTTGCAATTCAGTAGTCGTTGGCTTATCAGGTAAAACAAAGGTCGCTGGGTCTGACAGAAAGGTGTTTTGATAAATGGGGCGAGGTAAAAATTGTAAATCTATTAACGGGGTAACGATTTTACGAGCTAAAACCAGGGTAGATGACGGCTCAATAACCACACTCAGAGTATTACAATCAGCACTACTGCTTTGAAATTTGAACCCCACTTCATGGCGGCCATCAGCACTTTGAGGTATAAAAGCCGTCGCGCTAATGGGTAGAGAGAGTTGTTTATTTCCCAATTCAGTAATGGGTAACTCAGTTAAAAGCACCCGATTAAATAGTACCTGTAATGAACCACTTGGCGTAACATTGGATAAGAGTGAAGTAATATTAAAATCCAAATTAAGTTCTGTTCCTGTAATCAATTGTTGGCTAGCAGGTAATCCAAGCCGAAGGGTATATGAGCCGAGTGGACTATTTAAAAGTTGTTCTTTAACTCCAAGCATCTCAAAACTAACTATATCAAAATTATTTCGCTTTGAGGTGACTTGAGGACGAGTAGGGTCAATAGATGAAGTAATCAGGTTTGTTTGTGTAATGATGGGCGCAGGAGTTATTACTTGAGTTACGGCAATAATACTATCAGATATAATTTTGGCCGGAATTATGGTAACACTGGCAGGAGAAACGGTATTACCCGATATGACTTGGTTGGAAATTATTGTAGTAGGAGAGATAAGAGGAGTAGATATTGCTTTGGTAGAGGTTATTGTAGCAGTTAAGGTAACGGGACGAAAAGTAATACTATTAGATGACGTTAATGGACTCAGTACAAAAGCCCCAGGTAGACCATTTTGGGCATAGTTCGGCTGAATGGCATATAACCAGATACAAAAGCTACTCAACAATAAGTAATATAGATGATGTTTTTGCATACTCATTAGTTAGTGCCATGACTTTTATTTTTTAAACAACATAACGTTCATACCACAAGCTAAACATGAGTAAATTCCAAATATTGTGGCTATGATTTTGTCGCCCCTGCCAATGAGCTTGTAAAATTTGTTGCACCATGGCCGAGTCAAAAAAACCTTGTCGGGTTACTTGTTGCACTGATAAATGGTCGCCCACCAAATCTTTTAAATCAGTTTTTATCCAACGGGCAACTGGTACATGGAAACCTGCTTTGGGGCGGGTTAAAATTTCGTTAGGCAAAACGCGGGTGGCAATCCGTTTGAGTAAATATTTAAGGGTTAAGCCACGCACTTTCAGATGGCTTGGCAACCTGGTCATGAATTCCACCAGGCGCAAATCTAAAAACGGTACTCGCACCTCCAATGAATGAGCCATGCTCACGCGGTCAACCTTAGTCAACATATCGTCAGGTAGTTGTACCTTGCAATCGACATAAAGCAACCGATTGAGCATGTCATCGCTAGGGTAGCCATCAAAAATTTGTTGCATGAAAGTGACGGAAGGGTTTAATGAAGCCGCATGTTGCCGTAAATAGGCTGGATTATAAAGACGGTGCTTCATTTCTTCACTAAAAAAAGCTTTCCATTCAAAATGGGCGGGCAAAGGAGCTAAGGCACCGCCCGCCATAAACCGCTTAAGTTTGAAATCGAAACTCACTTTTTCATCGGAAGTAGGCACCAGATTAGCCAATTTAGGAATTAAGCCTCCGCCGATAAATTTAGGTAATTTACGGTAATAATGGGCGATTTTATCCGCTTGATAAGTATAATAGCCCCCAAAAAACTCATCGCCACCGTCACCACTGAGAATAACTTTAAGGTGTTTGGCGGCCATTTCGCTAATAGCATAAACCCCTACCGCCGAAGAATCGGCAAAGGGTTCGTCAAAATAATCCGAAATAGCGGCTACAATATCATGCGCCTTTGGCTTTAAGATAACTTCATGGTGGTCAGTTTTATAATGATTAGCGACAATTTTTGCGAAGGGCAATTCACTGTAACTTTCTTCCTCAAAACCTGCCGAGAATGTCCGCACGGGTTGGTTAGAAGCCTCGCTCATTAAGGCCACCACTAAACTGGAGTCAATCCCGCCACTGAGAAACGCCCCTAGCGGCACATCACTTATCATTTGGTCTTTGACAATTTGACGTAATAAATGAAGGAGTTCATCCTCTAGTTCACGCGTAGCTTGCTGTTTGACTCGTTGCGGGTCAGGTGTGGGATAATCCCAATATTGCTCAACGTTTATTTTCTTGGTGGTATTTTCATACGTTAAAATATGCCCTGGCAAAAGTTTCTTAATGCCGCTAAAAAGCGATTCGGGGCCAGGGACGTAATTAAGTGAGAGATAATTATGCAGCCCAACGGGGTCAACCTGTCGCGCCATGCCGTCAGGTAATATGGCCTTAATCTCTGAGCCAAAAACCAAACGGTCATTTAATTGAGCGTAATACAAGGGTTTAATACCCACATGGTCGCGAGCTAAAATAAGCCGTTGGCGGCGTTCATCCCAAATAGCAACCGCAAACATGCCATTAATATATTTAACAAAATTGTCGCCTTCATCTTCATATAAATGAACAATTGTTTCAGTATCGGTATGGGTACTAAATTGGTGGCCTGCTCGCTCCAGTCGTTGACGTAACTCCAGAAAGTTATACAGTTCACCATTATAGACAATCCACACGGTGCCATCTTCGTTAGATATGGGCATACGACCACCCTCTACGTCAATGATAGAGAGCCGTCTTGAACCTAAACCCACGTTTCCTTTAAGATAAAAACCGTTAGAATCAGGCCCACGCTTAACAATGGCATCCGTCATGGCTACCAAAATATCAGGCTCAACAGGACGTTGGGAGTCATAATAAACTTTGCCGCATATTCCACACATAACTGTTTTCCTTACGATATATCAGCCATTATAAAGTTTAAAACCTTATAATGGCTTAAATATTATTTAGTACGTTGAGTTGAACTCCAGATGTCAACTCGTTTACCAATGACCAGTTGATACCACCCCATCAGGCTGGCGATGTTGACTAAACAGAAATAAAACGGAATGCTAAACAACTTAAAAATTTTAAGTTGGGCAAAAGAGGTCTGTTTCAATCCCCAGGCACTCGCGGCCACCCCATAAAACAGGAGCTGTGCCTGAGTTACTAAGGCATAAAATTTATGCTTACGATAAAGCCCCAGGGAGCTAAGAAATAAACTGATTAACATCCAACAAACACTCCACCGCAGGAACTTATGAGAAAAGATTTGGAGCGCATAAAAACCATGCACGACGGGATTAAATAAATCTCGGACTATCCACAAGCCCCATAACCCCTGCACAATCACCCGCACCTTACGCCTAAATTCAGCTTGCTCAGTTGGGGCAACGGTTTCAAAAGCCAGGGCTTCGGGTTCAAAAACTAACCGATAGCCTTGCGAAATAACTCGCGTGGACATGATAAAATCGTCCCCTACGCCTGACGGAATAGTTTGGAACAGTTCCTTACGAATAGCCAGCATCGCCCCCGTTGCGGAGGTCATGTTGCCTGCTTTGCTTTGCATATTTTTCAGGGTACTTTCAAAATTCCAATAGAGTTGTTCGCCAAAACCAGCCGCTTTACTACCACTGCCTGAAATATACCGTTGATTCCCCCCCACACAACCCACGTCAGGGTCAGCAAATGAACTGACTAATTGTGTGAGTGCGTCAGGTTCATACATACTATTAGCATCAGAAAAAACTAAAACCTCGCCACGAGTATAAGGCACGGTGGCATTTAAACTAGAGATTTTGCCTTGGCGAGGATAAGCAAATAATTGAATCCCTTTATCTTCATATTGCGCCACAATTTCATTGGTGCCGTCACTAGAACCATCTGACCCAACAATGATTTCTAATCTGTCACGGGGATAATCCAAAGCCAAACTATTCTCCAATTTCGCGGCAATGATTTCAGCCTCATTGTAAGCTATAATAATTAGACTAATGTTAGGCGTTATCTCGGCCTTATGAATAGCTTTTTTGAACAATGCTCCCCGTGCTAATAATAATAACGGAAAGCCAATATAGGTATAAAAAATGCCCCCTAGTGAAGCCCAAAAGAGTAAAAAATTTGCCATTATACCTCCTTACGATTAGCAATGAGTTTTTTATATAAAGCCACTAAACGGTCTGCCGTTTGTGGTAAGGCGTAATCTTGCATGGCACGCTCACGGGCTTTTTGGCCTAATTTTTGGCGCAAATTTTCGTCTGCGGCTAGGGTTAAAATGGCGGATTGTAATGAAGCAGGGTCATCAGGTGTAATGAGCCAGCCCGTTTCGCCATGCTCTATCACATCGGTGGTGCCACCCACTGGCGTAACGATGGCTGCTAATCCACTGGCAATAGCTTCAAGTAGGGAATTAGACAAACCCTCCGTAATGGACGGCAACACAAACATGTCGGCGGCCTGTAAATAGGGCAATACATCATCAATCCGCCCCATGAACTTCACGCCTTCGCCCGCCGCAGCTCTGAGTTCTGCTTCCTGTGAACCTTTGCCTAATAAAAGTAATTCGGCATCGGGGTGAACTTGGCGAATGTGCGGCCAAACGGACACAAGGTGATTAATGCGTTTTTCCGTTTCTAGTCGCCCCATGTAAACGGCAATCGGCCCAGAACCTAGGCCCAATGATTGACGTAAGGTTTGTTTTTGGCCAGGAGAAGTAGGGGTATAACGAGATAAATCAACCCCATTAGGAATAAAGAACCGCCGTTCAGGGGGTACGCCAATGTCGGCAATTTCTGCGTCAATTTCTTTACTAATGGTAATAAAAGCATCAATGGCTTGTTGAAAAATAAATAACCGTGTGTTACTTAAATAATTCAACCGAATTTGGTATAAATCGCCAAACTGCCCGCCCCGTAATGATTTAGCCGCGATAGGAATACCCAATAAGCCCTTGGCTAACAGAGCAGTGGTGGCGGGAGAAAATAGACCATGCACATGCAAAACATCAGGGCGTAATTGTCTTAAAATGCGTAAGGTCGCTAGAGTAAAAATAATGGAGGCCGTCGGCACGGGGCCTGGAATGGGCGAGCGATAAACGGGTACATTGTTAATCACTTCATAAGATTTTAAAGGGGGTTGATAATTTTTGATTTGGCGAGTTAAGACAGATAACTCAACCCCACGGGCTTGTAATAATGGGGCCAAGTTGGCGAGTTGTTGTTCGGCACCGCCCACAACGGGGTAGTAGCCGGGAATAATCATGGCAACGCGGATAGGTGAGTTCATATTGGAATAGGTTCAGTATAAACCTCATGGGTCTTAAAGACCGGTGAGGTTTAGCGAGAAATGCAAGTTTCAGTGAGGTTATCTTTTAGCCCGTACATTTTGAAATGTTTTGATACCATGATTGACTATCTCACGTTGTAGCCACCATAGAGCTAGAGCATAAACCACTGCGCCGACTAAAACGCTAACGGTTAGCTGGATAATGGGCATAAAGCCTTGTAAGAATTGTAATGAAGCTAAGACGGGAAAAATCATGACAATTGAGCCAATGATACCTGGACGTAATGATTCCGCAATCCTGTAGTATTGAATATTAAGCAAGTTAGAGACTACGACAGATTGGACAATAACACCTAAAAAAGCGAGAACCGCTTGGGCTTGAGCCACAGCCACGATAGTGCCATAATGCGAGGTCGCATACCACAAGACAGGAACGGTAAAGATAACCAGAAATAGATTAAGATGTATAACAAGTTCGGGTTTACCTTGACTTTTATAAACGCTACCATAATGATACGTAATGGAACGCAAGGTGGCATAAAAGGGAATGATTTGCATAACGGGAATCGCTTCCACCCATTTTTGCCCAAAGGTGGTTAAAACTAAAGGTTCAGCCACCAACATTAAGCCTACGCCAATAGGGAAGGTAATAACCGTAACATAGCGTACAGTAATTAACAGGGCTTTATTCATAGCTTCGGGGTCATCTTGTATTTTAGCATAAATAGGGAAGAGGACATTTCCTAAAATTGTGCAAAATTGCATGATGACTAATTCAGGGATGCGAAAGGCTAAGGTATAAACCCCTAAGGCAGCGGCATTGAGAAAATAGCCAATACAAAGGTAATCGGTATTTAGGAGAGTTGTCGCGAGAATATTTCCGCCAATAATTCGTAAGCCGTAAGATAATAAGGGTTTCGCTAAAGTGGTTGAAAACTCAAGGGTTGGCCGCCATGAAGACATTAGCCACCAGATAGAAGTCTGAATGGCGGTGCCAATAATTTGACTAATGACAATACTCCAGGCCCCAAAACCAAACCAAGCCAAAACAATGGCAGATATGCCTCGACTGGAGGCTTCGGCGACTTGAGGCAGGATTTTATTTTTGAAGGCTAAATCTTTAATGAATAACGCCTCTTGAATACTACCCAAACTGGCTAAGGGGAAGTATAAAGCTAAAACTCTAGTAACACCCACGGCGCGGTCATCGGAGAAAAACATGCCCGCGAGCGGGGCAATGAGGAAAGTAAATAAACCTAGTGAAAACCCTGTCAGTAAGGATAACCAAAAAGCGGTATTGGTTAGTTTGGAGTCTTTCTTAAAGTAAATTAACGCAGTCGCTAACCCTAAATCTGGAAATTGAATGAAACTAATTAGCAGTAGAGCATATCCCGCCACACCAAAATCGTCTTTAGATAAAAGACGAGCAAGGATGATGGTGCTGATAAAGAACAAAAATTTACCGCTATAAGAAGACAAGTAGACCCAAAATGTACCGATAACCGTCGCATTCGCTAAACTAGGTTTTTGACTCATTCAATCCTCGACTTTAATTTTAGCAGGCTAATTCAGTTTTTCTGGTTAGGCGGGTTTTGAAGAAAGGACTTGCTATCATAGTAATGTCTGGCCCAAGAATCGAGCATTAATAATCGCCATAACCAACCACCAAAATTACGTTTACTGTTGGATTGATGAGCATTTAAGAGACTTTCAACGCCTTTCGTATTCCACAAGCCGCGGTGGTGGGCTTCGTTGGATAAAAGCCGTTCACGGGCGAATTTTTGCCCGGCGGGATCTTTAAACCAATCGCCTAAAGGTGCGCCAAAACCACGTTTAGCCGCTTGCTGAATTTGATTAGGCAACAATTTACGAGATAAATCCCGCAAAGGAACTTTACCATGTTTGGAGTTAAATAACGTAGTACGGGGCAAACGCGCCGCCCACTCCACTAAACGGTAATCAATTAAAGGCGACCTGACTTCAATTGAATGAGCCATGGAGGCGCGGTCTACTTTCACTAAAATATCATCAGGTAAATAGCTGGTGTAATCAAGCCATTGCTGACGCGCCATGAGAGATTGGCTAGGATATTGTTGCCATCTATCCCATAAGGGTTTCCCAGTTTGGGGTAATAGGGCCTTAAAATCAGCCGTTAAAATCAAATCAAAGATAGGGTCAATCGGGGGTTTATTTTGGGTTTCAGCCAGTCCGCCTGGCGGCAAAGTTGTTCGGGCTAACCAATAACTTACTAGCGATTGGCGTGGTAAAAGGGTCGAGACTGCTTGAAGGGCTTGACCAATCGGGGCAGGCACCGCGTCGGCTAAACGCGCGCGCTTGGTTTTAAAATATTTGGTGTAACCACCAAAAGCCTCATCGCCGCCGTCCCCTGATAAAAATACAGTGGCATATTCTGCCGCTGCTTTACATAAATTAAAGGTAGGGATACTAGAAGAATCCCCAAAGGGTTCATCAAAAAACCATGAGAGTTGGTCAACATCTTGGATGCTACTAGGGGGTTGGGGAATAATTTGTTGTTCTAAGCCCACATGCCGCGCTGTAGCGGTGGCTAATGAAACCTCATTATATTTCGCTTCATTAAAACCAATCGTGAGGGCTAAAGGGCGGACATTGGATTGGGCCGCTAGAGCCGTAATTAAACCACTATCTATGCCCCCCGAGAGAAAAACCCCCACTGGCACATCACTTCGTAGCCGAATTTGCACGGCGTTAGTCAGCAAATTAAGTAAATCATCTAATTGTTGCGGGGTCAGCACACTGATACTTTCGTCATCATTAATGCTGACTTTCCAATAACAAGTCGATTGGGCGCGGTGTGGTTCAGCAAATGAACCACTTAAATAACAGCCTGGGGCTAGTTTCTGATACCCCTTAAAAATACAGGTTTCATTGGGTAAATAATGGAAAGCAAAATATTCTAAAATAGCGGCCTGGTTTAGTTCAAAGGTCGCGTCAGGCCAAGCTAACAATATCTTTAACTCGGAAGCAAAACGTAACTGACCAGGCAAGGTTTGGTAATAAAGTGGCTTCACGCCTAAACGGTCACGCGCCATGATGAATGTCCCTACGACGGTATCCACAAAACAAAAAGCAAACATGCCATTTAGCTTGGAAATGGCGGCGGGGCCTTCAAGGGCTAATAAGCGGAGCAACACTTCGGTATCGGACGTGCCGCGAAAGGTTTCCCCTTTTTGCTCTAGTTCACGGCGTAACTCAACATAATTATAAATTTCGCCATTGAAATTTATCCAATACCGTTTATCAGGCGAGGACATAGGCTGATGCCCTAATGGACTTAAGTCTAAAATACTTAAACGCCTAAAGCCTAACCCCCACCCAGGGCCACCTTCAAAACCATGGTCATTAGGGCCGCGATGTTGTAATAATTGGGATAAGTTGGCCTGAAGACGCTCAGACATTTGAATAGGATAGCCCATATAACCAAAAATGCCGCACATAGTTACCTTAACCTTTTTTGTTATAATTTCATCATGTTAGGTTTATCAATCAACCATTTAGGACTTACGCAAAAGCCAAGTCCCCCCCTTAATTCCCCCGACATCGAGGGAGATTTTGCTCCCTCTCCTTTATCCTCGTATGGGGATACGTAGGAGAGGGCTGGGGTGAGGTGTTGGCGTAACTCCTATGAATGAACAAAGCACTACTTACACTTTTCTGGCACAAAGCATTATAGATAAATATTCCATTTGATTCTTATTATCAGCAAAAGCGTTATTCATGCCCGAATAGGCTTGGTTATAATCCTTAGTTGTCTCAACGGCTACAATTGAAACATCTGTCCAGCCATGACGTTCAAGAATTTCTTGATATTGGTAGGGACGAATCCGATTGGGGCTACCTCGAAACCAAAACATATTATAAAACCAACTGGGGTATCTATAGATATTGTTTGGGTCTTGCCTGCGTATCCAGCGGGAATGGGTTTGTAAATCTACTTGGGAAATGAGGACTGCACCTGAGCGACATACGGTGCTTAATTGCGAAAAAGTTGTATTGATGTCATCAAAATGCTCAAAAGCGGCCTGGCTAAATACCAAATCTATCGTAGCCTTTCCAAAAGCCGCCACAATATTAAAATCATCACGTAACACATAATTAAATTTCGAAAGATTGCCTACTTTAACTTCCTGCAATTGCGTTCTCAAAAAATCTATCTTCGCCTGACTATTGGTGCTTTTTATCTTTGCCAAAAACTGCTCATAAAAATCATCAGGAGTCGAGGCCATGAGGTCATTCACATCGCAAGCATTGTATTGTGAACACCCCTGAGCAAGCAGGTAAAGCCCAACCCCAAGGTCAGAACCAGGTCCAAGTTCAAGCACATCTTTACCCACCAAAAAATCAGCCTCGTTGGTATATTTCCTAAGATGAAATAACCAATTTTCAACGACATTAATATCGTATCTTATACATTTTTCAATATCAGACATACCAAAAGGTTTGGGTGAAGAATACCCCCGAAAAATACTCTTCGTTTTAGCCGACGTTAAAAAAGCAATACCTGCGACATGGAAAAAAATATCTTGCAAAACCATCACTATTCTCCTTTATTACCAAATCTGTAACCTACAACGAGGGTGTACCTCACGTCTTAATTTTTATCTTTAGCTATTTATGGTTAGGCAGGTTTTGCAGAAAGGCTTTGCTATCCAGGTAATTTCTGGCCCAAGCATCAAGCATCAATAATTGCCATAACCAACCACCAAAATCTCGGCCATTGTTAGCCCGTTGAGCATTAAGCACAGTTTCAACCCCTTTAGTGTTCCATAAACCGCGCTGATGGGCTTCATTGGATAAAAGCCGTTCACGAGCAAATTTTTGGCCTTCGGGCTGTCTAAACCAATGGTCTAACGGCACGCCAAAACCCCGTTTTGCCCCTTGCTGCACTTGACTGGGGAGTAATTGACGGGATAATGCTCGCAAGGGCAATTTACCTTGCTCTGTATTAAGTAAGGTGGTGCGCGGTAGATGCGCCGCCCACTCCACTAAACGGTAATCTAGCAACGGAGAACGTACTTCAATGGAATGAGCCATAGACGCGCGGTCTACTTTAACCAAAACGTCATCAGGTAAATAGGCCGTATAATCAATCCATTGGCGGCGAGCAGTGGCAGAGGCACTAGGATATTGCGCCCATCGGTCCCACAACGGTTTGCCAGCTTGGGGCAAAAGTGCCTTGTAATCCGCCGTTAATACTAACTCAAAAGTGGGGTCAACGGGGATACGATTTGGGGTGGAGGCCAGGCCCGTAGAAGGCAAGTTTCGGCGGGCTAACCGATAACGAAATGCGGACTCGGCGGGGAGGAGGGTGGAAATGGCTTGCAGAGCTTGACCAATGGGCGCGGGGACGGCATCGGATAAACGGGCGCGCCTGGTTTTAATATATTTGTTATATCCGCCAAAGGCTTCATCTCCCCCGTCGCCTGATAAAAATACGGTGGCGTATTCAGCCGCCACCTTACATAAATTAAAAGTTGGAATGCTTGAGGGGTCACCAAACGGTTCATCAAAAAACCACGCGAGTTGGTCAACATCTTGTAAGCTACTAGGGGGTTGCGGGATAATTTGTTGTTCCAGCCCAACATATTTCGCGGTGGCTTGCGCTAATGAGATTTCGTTATATTTTGGCTCATCAAAACCAATCGTTAAGGCCAAAGGACGCACATTGGCTTGGGCGGCGAGTGCCGTCACTAAACCACTATCAATACCACCTGACAGAAAAATACCCACTGGCACATCACTACGAAGGCGAATTTGCACGGCATTGGTCAACAAACTAAGTAAATCATCTAATTGTGTCGGGGTTAATATAGTGACACTTTCATCGTCATTGAGGTTAACTTTCCAATAACAGGTAGACTGAGCGCGGTGGGGTTCAGCAAATGAGCCACTTAAATAACAGCCTGGGGCCAGTTTTTGATACCCTTTGAAAATACAGGTTTCACTTGGTAAATATTCCAACGCGAAATATTCTACCACCGCCGTAGGGTTCAATTCAAAGGTGGCATCAGGCCAAGCCAACAAAATTTTTAATTCTGAGGCAAAACGTAATTGACCAGGTAAGGTTTGGTAATATAATGGCTTCACCCCTAAACGGTCACGGGCCATGATGAATGTCCCCGCGACGGTATCCACAAAACAAAAGGCAAACATACCATTTAATTTAGAGATGGCTGAGGGGCCTTCTAACATTAATAAACGTAGTAATATCTCAGTATCTGACGTACCGCGAAAGCTCTCCCCTTTTTGCTCCAATTCATGACGCAATTCAACATAATTATATATTTCGCCATTGAAATTTATCCAATATCGTTTATCAGGCGAAGACATGGGCTGATGACCTAATGGACTTAAGTCCAGAATACTTAGCCGCCTAAAACCCAACCCCCAACCAGGGCCACCTTCAAAACCCTCATCATTAGGGCCGCGATGTTGTAATAAAGCAGATAAATTGGCATGTAAATGCTCTGACATGCGGATGGGATAGCCCATATAACCAAATATTCCACACATAGTTACCTTAACCTTTTGCTATAGCTTCATTTGCGGACTATTTTAGCTCTTATAGGGTTTGAAACCCTATAAGAATTTATGCACATCTACTTAAGTCTGATTGAGTCATATAAAGCAATAAATTTCTTTATCCATTGGGCGGGGTCATGATGTTGGATAATATGGGCTTGAGCCGCCATGCCGCCTATTTTCATTTCGGAGGGATTATCTAAGTAATAATTCATGGCTCGTCCTAATTCCGTAGGACTTTTAGCAGGAACCACTATTCCTGCCTTACCTTTTACAATGTTAGGGGTATCATCAACATTGGTGGCAACTATTGGCAAGCCTGCGGACATGGCCTCCAACACTGACACAGGTAGCCCTTCCCATAATGATGAACTGATAAATAAATCACTTGCCCCTAATAATCGCGGAATATCGGTTCGCCGACCTAATAAAAAAGCATGGTTTTCTAAAGCTAACGCTTTAATCTGGGCTGATAACGGGTCGCGCAAATCTCCCCCGCCCGCTATCACTAAAACGGCTTGGGGGTGTTTTTGGTGAACAATGGCAAAACCATTCAATAAATCATCAAACCCTTTTTGTTCACTTAACCGCCCCACTGAAATCAATAAAGGACGGTTGGGGTCGCCCGTTAATTCACGCCTGACTTCTTGCCGTTCGGCGGCCGATAAGGTGGGCATCAAAGCAACCGCGCTAGGAATTGGCTCAATAGTGCGTCCCTTTAATCGTTCTTGATGGGCGGCGGCAGTCGCTTCCCCCACCGCCATTATTCGTGTTGCTACTTTGCGTAATACCATGGTCTCTAAGGGGCCGCCAATGGCATAAAAATTACTGCTTTTATCATATATTGCATTTCGCAACGAGGCGATGGTGGGTATACCTGCTAAACGTCCCGCCAACGTGCCAGTGATATTGGCATATGTCAGGTGAGAATGAACCACATCAAATTGTTCCTGCCGCATAAACCGTGCCATTTGCAACACTCTCAGCGGGTCTAATGACAATCTTTTTAAGTGAGATGGGAAAAAAACGACCTTTGCCCCCAGTGCCTCTAATTCTTCTTGGGTGGTGGTTTTATGGATACTAGAATTTAAACCAATCACGGTGAGTTTAAAATTATATGGACGAATGGCCTGAGCAAATACCACTTGCATTCTTTGCGCGCCACCAAAAGCTAGGTTATCAATCACTTGAACGATATTCATGGGCAGTTTCCAAAGGTAATTTTAACTAATCATTAAGGCCAATTTATCGAAAAAATGGTTAAGGGAATTTTTCATTAGCGGGGAAAATCTTTTCTCAACTAAAACGTTCACCGCATATGCTAACCCCATCATAAGAATTATGGTACTCCATAGAAGAATATGATTGTTGATGGTTGGGTAAGCAACATTAAATATCATAAAACCAATAAACTGGTGCAAAAGATAAAGTGGGTAGGTTAGTGAGCCAACTATTATCCAACGATTACGCCCAATAAAACCAGTTCGCTGTATTGAAACTAAAAATAATACTAAAAAAAAGCTAGTCACAAGTCCAGCAACAACGTAACTATTCATAGTTGTATTGTAAGTTTTTTCAAGTTCTGGCAGAATTTTAATAGAATTGTATATCGCCAAACCCCATGAGGCAATAATTATGCCAATTTTCGTTAGAGAAATACCTTGCGACCAGACTAAAAAATACATTGCTCCCGCAATGAAATAGGGCGAGTAATCTATGATAAAAAAACGGCGGAGTCTATTGATGTGCAGAATTTCAAAAATAAAGGAACATATCAACCATAAGATGAGGAAAAAACAGGCTTGGTTAATTTTTCTTAATGCAAGTATCACAATAACGAAGGCATAAAATCTAATTTCTATAAATAAAGACCAATATGCACCATCAATAGAATCTACCCCAATGAATCCGCTTAACATGGTCATGTTAATGAGGTATTGACTTATAGATGCCGAAAATACCGGCTGGCCTATCAAGATGGTTACTAAAAAAGTGATGGTACAACATGCCCAAAATGCAGGGTAAAGGCGTACTAATCTGGAAATC
Source organism: Chloroflexota bacterium (assembly GCA_020049115.1). Classification (GTDB taxonomy): domain Bacteria; phylum Chloroflexota; class Anaerolineae; order 4572-78; family J111; genus JAIFLK01. The sequence goes on from JAIFLK010000110.1 coordinate 24,230, forward strand.
ACAAAATTTCTGACACTCCCGCCACTAGCCGTCATGAGGATAACAAATCCACTGATCATGAAAAATAAATCAACCCCTAAATATCCATACTTGGCAATAGGAGCTAAGAGTGGGTAAGGCATGGCGGAGAATCCGTCGGCAGCATACCCTCTAAATGAGTAGTGAAAAAATACAACCAATAATACTGCAAAAAATCTTAAGAGGTCAATTTCATTAACTCTATTCTTAGTCATTTATGATTAGCCCAATACATTATTACAAAAGCTGTGCTTATTATTTAGTTAAAGCTTTAGCTTTTTGTGCCTCACTCAATTTGAAAACTATTTGTAATTCTCGTCTAGCGACATTTGGAACTGAAAACATAACCCCCCATATGAGCCAATACATTCGAGAATAGGAGATATGACAAAATATTCCAGTCAACGAAAAACTGATGCCCGCAACAGCCAAAGCGATGGCCGTACCCGCCGAGTCAGGCAAACCCGCTTTGAAAAAATCTTGTCGGGCTTGCCATAATGACCATAGCAAGTAAATATTCATGCAACCAAACCAAGTTAAGCCCATTAACCCAAGTTCTGAGCCAAGTTGTAAGAATAAATTATGAGGCGCACTATTTTCACCTAAATCATCAAAAATACCTATCTGACGGGCATAACTTTGATAATGATAAGAAAAATGGTAAAAACCCACGCCTAAAAAAGGATGATCTTTGAACATTAACATTCCCGCTTGATTTTCACTCAAACGCCCCTTCAAGGATGCATCTTGGGTCACGCCTGCATCACTTGAAACAATTTTACCAAATGAACTCATTCTTTCCATATATTTAGTAGGAACGAGGGGAAGACAAAGAATAGATAAAAAAAGTATCATCATCATTATTTTCGGGCTAGGGGGACGAAAAACGAACATTAGGAAAATTACTAAGACCATGCCCAAAAACGCGGAACGGGAGTAAGTTAAAATAATCGCCCCTAAACAGGCAATTAAGGCCCAACTGGCAAAAAAACTGTTGATGGGCTTTCGTTCAGTCCAAAAGGTATTCATGGCTAAAGGCAATAAAGCAATCAGAAATACAGAGAAATCATTAGGAGCAAAATTAGGGCCAGCTATCCGAAATTCACCCCCACCCTTCCCCATGTTACCCGTAATGGAGCGTTCTTGAGCCACACTAAGACCACCATAATTATCTCTGTAATTTTGAGTAACTTCTTGATGAATGGCTAGGGTGCCTAAAATAATACAGACCACCATCAAAGCCCAAATAACCCGCCGTAAGGTTGCAGCGGTATGGGTAAAAATAGTGACAAAAATCGCAATAGCCATCGCTTTTTGATAGTGGTCTAAATTAGGCATAATGCGGTTAGGGTCAGCCGCATATAACATAGAACCCATCGTCATTGCGAGATACCAAACCACAAAAAAGGTAATAGGCCCCCAGCCTTTTGGCCTTTCACCATACCACCACCAGCGAAAAATAATCACGAAGATATAAAAAGCAAGGTATGGTAATAGAATAGAGGGCGTACCATGAAACTTCTGTAATACATCATTAAGATTAAGATACGTCATAAAGACCAGAAATAGCAAGGGTTTCTCTGGGTCTAATAGGGCGATATTTACTGCATAAAGGCCAACGATAATGGCAACAATCCCATAAACGGCATACATGGGGTTGGACATATTAACAATAGCTAAACCTAGTGTATTTCCTAAGGCAACAGCCAATAAACCCAATAAAATAGTAGCTATATTAACTTTAGATAAGGTCATTTTAGATAGCATAATGGCTGAACCTCGCTAATTATTGGAGAGCAAAACTGTTTTAGCATTATTTTGGTGGGTCCACTTTAAGGCAGTTTCAATTCTTTCCAGAATAATGGCTAAAGGTTCGCCTTCTTGATAAGGAGCTACCCCAATTTGAGGCTTTAGAAAAACAATGCGTTGCTCACTCTCGTTATCTAACGGTTCGAAATGGAGAGGCCGCATGAGAACTTTTCTGACTCGCTCAAAGCCATCCAAGGCCACTTTTCCCGTAATTTTAGGCAAAAAAATCACTAAACTCGTTTCACCCCAATAAGCTATAACGGTCTCTTTGGCTATAATGCGTAATTCACTATGTAAAATTTCAGCGGTGCGGTCTAAAACGTCAACCCAAGTGGATTTTTCATCCGTCTCTACCTCAATATTACCCAAACCCGTCAATTGGACTAAGGCTAAGGCCATGGGTTCATTTTTATTTTTAGTCACTTCTTCTTGCAAGAGTGCTTCAAAAGAACTCCAACTATGAACAGCATCCCCTAAACTGCCTGACTTTAATTGACTTACGACATTAAAAGCGGTTGAAAGATACTCTCGAATAAAAGCGAGGAAACTGCCCATAGCCAGCCCTACAAATACAGCCACTCCAGCATCACGACCAGGGGTCATATTTGTTGGGGTTGTTGATACGCTGGCTTTTTCAAGTTCCTGAATATCATAGACGGGATAAGACGTATGAATAAAATCAACCGAAATTCGCCCCAATTCATTGGCGAGTAAGGCCGCAATTTCTGGGTTAGGTCCTTCTACGTAAATCTGTAATACACTGGCTTCAGGTAAAACCATGGCCTTCGAAACATATTTACCTCGCTCGTTGTCACTTAACTTAATGCCATCGGCTGCTTTTTTAATGAAATTAGGGCTATTCATGACCTCAACAAACGTCGAAACAACCGAACGCTTATCCAACACATCCATGCTTCTAAGAATGACATCATCGGTGCTTGCTAAAAGCGCGGCAGAAGGGCTAACCACAAATCGCATGTAAGAACTACGATATAAGGGGATTGTTCGATAGGAATTTATTAACGCAGCGTTAAGGGCGGATAAAGTACAAAGCAATATTATCCACCAGCTACGCCGAGCCATTTTTAGAATCTCTTCTGCCTGCATAATACTAAACCCTATACTTGGCTAAAAATCTCATATAATTTAGCGGTGTTAAGTTGTAAGTTAAAATCAGTTATAACCTTAACATGTCCTGCTTGGCCTAACTTTTTACCTAATTCTGGCGAATGATAGAGCCGTAATAAAGCTGTTGCCAAAGCCTTAGCATCACGCTCAGGCACTAATAAACCTGTTTGACCATCTTTAATAAGTTCGGGTACACCTGAAAAGTTAGTACCAATGGTGGGCAATTGCATGGCTAAGGCTTCCATGAGAGCTACAGGGATACCCTCTTTTTTACCATCAGGCATGGTAATGCTGGGTAATACCATCGCGTCGGCCTGATTAAGCAACTTGCTTACCTCATGACGTGGTTGTAACCCCAATAAAGTGACCTGTTTTTCAAGACCCAACTTAGCAATAATCGCCTCTATTTGAGGCCGTCTATCACCTTCACCCACCAACAAACAGCGAAAATTAATATTTTGCGCTTTTAATTCTGCACAGGCTTCCACTAAATAAACCTGTCCTTTTCTTTCTTCTAAACTGCCTACACAGACAATAGTAAAGATTTCATTACGTTTATCGGTTTGACGCGGTTGAAATATAGTTGCATCAACGCCACAATAAATCACCTTAACTTTTTGGGTTAACGCCGTGCCATATAACTGGCGCAAAAACTCACGGTTATATTCAGAAATAGTAATGACAAATTTTGCTTCGCTAATCTTTTCAGCGAGCATTTCCTGACTGACATGAATATCGTGAGCATGTGCCGTAAAACTATAAGAAATTCCCGTAAGCTGTTTGATAATATAAGCAGCTAAGGCAGGGTAGGTCGCCCAATGAGCATGGACATGGTGAATCCCTAAAGCCTGCATTTGGCGAGCCATTAAAGCGGCCAACGGCACAACAGTTAAGCATCGAAATAGGTTTATCGGAGAGGTTAAGTTACCACGAATGACTTGCCCATAAAGCGACACATATAACAAAGGGTGCCTAAAAAGCCAATAAAACTGGGCCATGAGCAGTTCTAAGGAAAAAAAAGAATTGTAATGCGCTCGTTCCACTAAGGCTTGGGCTTCAGGATGTTTTATGGTTTCATCTTGTTTGAATAACGGGAAAACATCTATTTTAAGACCCAGTTTTTCGAGTTCTAAAATTTCATAAAGAATGAAGGTTTCCGTTACTTTAGGGAAACGGGACATCATATAAGCTATTTTTCGTTCCACTTAATGCACCCCCTTTTGCATCACTACCGCAAGGACTGTCCGCAAAAGAATTTGGATATCTAACGATAATGAACGATGTTCAATATAGAAAATATCCAAATAAACCCTATCAATAAACTCCATGTTACCACGCCCCATAATTTGCCATAAGCCTGTAATACCAGGAATTACATCAAGCCGCTGAGTTTGCCATAAATCGTATGTTTCCGCCTGAAATGAGGTAGGGCGCGGCCCAACTAGGCTCATGTCTCCTAATAAAACATTTAATAATTGCGGAATTTCATCTAGGCTGGTTTTGCGGAGAAAACGCCCCACTTTAGTCACCCGAGGGTCTTTGGTAATTTTAAAGTCAGGCCATTTCAATTCATTAAGGTGGGCGTAGGTTTGTTTTAGCTCCTCGGCATTGTAAACCATGCTACGGAATTTATACATTCCAAAACGCAGCCCACCTTTGCCTGTACGTTGTTGGGTAAAAAGCGCGGGGCCCTTGCGGTCTTCCAATTTAATGAGTAACGCACATATTACATAAAGTGGCGAAAGGAGTGGCATGGCAAGCACCACCATAATAACATCCATCACCCGTTTAGCCAGCAAATACGATCTTCCTTGTAGCCAAGGCTTACCCGTATTAAACTCTTCTAACCATTTATATTGTTGGAAGATACGCCGTTTAAAAATAAAAATATCTTGATATTGGACGCTCTTCGCTGGAATTGACTCTTCTGGTTTAGTCATATGGAATTAATCAATGGAATAGCTTATCATGATGCCATCACCATGTCAAACATAGTTTCAGTATATCAAGATTTTGTCGTAGGGGTAGGGCTTGTCCCTACCCACCAGGGCGACCACAAGGGTACACCCCTACAAAGCTTGATATATTGAGTTTAGTAGCCATTTATAGCTATTCAAAGTAGGTTCCTAACCACATCGAAAAGAGAAAAAATATCATGGAGACGACAAATATGAGAATAAGATTGGTTTTTTGTTGGTTGGTGGTTTTTGTTTCCTCAAAATTATTAGAACCATTTTCAGTGACATACTCCGTTGTAACCGCCCAACGGCTTTCAATTCGTTTTAATTTTCCCCGCACACTTGCCAAAATATCGTCAGGTTCAGCCCCTTTAGCAATATAATCATCAACGCCAAGTTCCTTTCCTTGGCGAATATCTTCATTTGATAATTTTGCTGTTAGAAAAATAAAGGGAATAGAATTTAAATAAGGATTAGCCCTTACCTGATTAAAAAACTGATAGCCATCCATCACGGGCATCATAATATCTGACAAGATTAAGTCAGGTAAGCAATTAAATTCCTTATTATTACCCTGAAATGCACCCTGGAGTTCTTCAAGTGCATGCTTACCATTTTGAGCTTTCCAAACTTTGTAGCCATCCATTTCCAAAGTTAGCTCAATGGCAAATGAAAACTCCGTGTTATCATCTACTACCATAATTAAGGCTTTATAATCACGACCTTTGTTCATGGTCTTTTATTTACATCCTGTTTTAATTTATTGAGAAACTAATGCGGGAAGTTTAACTACAAAGGTACTACCCTTATTGGGCAAGCTATTTAGCTCTATTTTGCCATGATGAGCGTCAATAATTTCTTTAACAATCGCTAAACCTAGCCCTGTACCTGGGATGGTATGAGCAGAGTCAACCCGATAAAAACGCTCAAAAATACGAGGTTGATGTTCCAATGGAATACCAATGCCCGTATCAACTACTTGAATTATGACAAAGGCATGGCTATTTGTCAACTCCAATAAATTTTCTACTTCAACCACCCCACCCATTTGGGTATATTTTATTCCATTTTCTACTAAATTAACGATAACCCGCTTCAACTGATTTTTATCACCTAAAACCATGAGTTGAGCCGCAGGTTTTTTCCATTTCAAGTTAATTTGCTTAGTTTCTGCTAATGCTTTTAACTCTAAAATAGTTTCATCTAACAACTCACCTAAGTTAAGTGGTTCAGCCTTCATCTTAATAGTCGTAGCGTCAAATTGAGATAGTTCCAATATATTTTCTACTAATTGAGTCAAAATATTGGTTTGAGACTCAATGGCATTTAATAACTCAACCCGTTTTAAGGAAGGCAAACGGTCATGATAATTTAATAAATTTTTCGCTTGCAGTTTGATAATTGAAAGGGGTGTTTTTAATTCATGAGTTATACCCGTCATAAAACGGGCTTTCACTCGCTCCACTTCCTTTAAGGCCGTTAAATCACTTAATACAATAACCGTACCAATGTCTTCCCCATGCTCATTTTTAACCTCGGCTGAGTGCGCCTGAATAGATTGACCGTTGCCACTTTGGTCAAAGATATCGACAATGTGGGTCTGATTGGGTTTAGCCTCTTGCACAATATCACTAATACAACGCCATAAAGGGTGAACTAGTTTTTTAGGCTCAATCGCTAAACCTACCAAATCCTTTAACTTAAACTCTAACATCGCCTCAGCCACTTGATTAGCCATTAAAATATGATTATCAGCATCAAAAACCAATAGACCATCAGCCATGCTCGCTAAAATGGCCTCGGTTTTCTCTTTTTCGTCCGCCAATAATCGAGTTCGTTCAATAACCATTTGCTCTAAATGGCGATTAAATTTTTGCACTTCCGCAAATAAACGCGCATTTTCTACCGCAATCCCAATCGAACTAGCTACAGGTTGCACTAGCCGTAAATGTTGATAATTAAACCAATTTGGTTGCTGGTGCATGACCTGCATCACGCCAATAATTTCACCCTTTACTTGTAAAGGCACACATAACATCGCCTTAGGCTGATAATTAACCTTATTGGCTACATGCTTAAAATAATGATCTTCTTCAGACACATCCTCGGCAATATAAGTTTCACCCGTTTCAATCACATGTCCCGCAATTCCCTGGTGGCTGGGCAGCCGAAAACCCGCCAAAACATCTGCGCCTATCCCTGATGAAGCGGTAAGTTCTAGCTGCTGGCTTGATACATCTAATAACCATAAAGAAGCCACTTCGGATTGCAATGAATTTTGGATTAGGGTTGTAGTTTGTTTTAATATTTGGTTTAAATCAAACGTGGAAGTCAGAGCCTGGCCAATTTCATTCAAGGCAATTAAATCATCAACCTGCTGCTGTACACCCTCTAATAAATACGCATTTTCAATCGCCACCGCAATAATCGCCGCCGCCGAATGAATCACTTGCCAATCAATCTCATCAAAAACTTCCCCTTGTTTATTAACCACCGCAATCACGCCCACTTCCTGTTCTCGGCTTAACATAGGCGTGTAGTGGATAAGATGACCAGGCGGAATAGCTTTTAGATTTAATTCAGGTTGACAATCGGCTAACACTTTAACAATCAAAGGTATTATTTCTTTTTGTTTTACCAAATAATGGATTTCATCTAGCGACTTAACCCCCATCACTTGAGAAACCCGTTGGCCGAAAACTGATGAAGCCGTAATCACTAACTCTTTATTTTCATTGAGTAATAATAAAACAACTACTTCCGCCTTCGTCAGAGTAGAAAGTTTTTGTAATGATACCGCGAGGATTTCTTCCAAATTAAGAGAAGAATTAACCACTAAAGCCAATTCATTGACCAATTGCAACCCATTATTACGCTGAGTGGTTAAACGGGTTTGGCTTTGGGCTTTGGCTTCAGCTCGCTTGAGGCGAACAACGGCCCGCACCCGCGACATAAACTCATCTTTCATAAAGGGACGTTTGATATAGTCATCTGCCCCCATGGTCAACCCATCACTCACCTCGTTTGAACCTCGATGATGAGCCGTTAATAAAATAACTCCCATGTTTTTGGTTAATTCATCTGATTTTAAGATGCTCAACAATTCCAAACCACTCATCTTGGGCATTTGAATATCACTAATAACCAGCCCTGGTAGCACAGTTCGAGCCTTTTCTAAGGCTTCCTGCCCGCTAGAAGCCAGGCTTAACTTAAATTCACTATCTTTGAACATATACTGAATTAAAAAACGGTTTTCAATGACATCGTCTACCACCAAAACATGGTTTAAATCAAGATCAACCGTTTGAGTCGTTTGAGTCGTCGAAGCAGCTTTGGCTTCTGCCGATTTAGCTGGCTGGGGGATAAGCCCAAGCGCGTAGTTTAAAGCCGCTTGGACCTCACTTAAAGCCAGCCCCATATTTTGCAGCACAAGTTCTTCTGGTAATGAAATAGCCAACTGTTGTAAAATTTCATACACCGGCAATTGAGCGCGGCCTATCACAGGCACACCATCAACCATTATAGCATTTAATTGAATAGGCTGGGTTAAAGTCACCAAGTTCACCATTGAATCTTCTCTAAGTTTAGACATCAAGAAAAGAAAGATAGCCTAATAAAGCTTACGCAAGAACCTCACCCCAGCCCTCTCCTATGTATCCCCATAGGGGGATAAAAGAGAGGGAGCAACATCTCCCCCCGATGTCGGGGGGATTAAGGTGGGTAGACGCGCAATTGTGTAAGTCCTACTTAAAATTCTTTATTACTATACTTTATCACTCAATAAATTTTGAAATTTGCTTTCAGCTTGAGCCATAAGTTCTTCAAAAGTAAGGGCTTCATCAGGAAAAGTAGCTCCTCCACACATAATCGGAAAGCCAATTTTTTCTTTAGTAATGGTTTGGATATGCTCAATCAATGACGGTAATTCTTTAGCAGTTGTTTCTGGGCAGAAAATAATGAGTTGACCATTTTCGCGTTGCTCAAAAATCAAGTCCGTACGGCGTAAATAATGGCTCACAATTTTCGCCATATTATTCACCATGTAATTATTAATCATTGATTTTTGCGCTTCTTGCACAATTTGATGTAAAGTCACTTTAATCGCTTGCGGGTCAGGCTTAATTACAATAAGGCTTAAAGAACGTTGATAATTACGACTACGATACATCTCTGTTTGAATCTCGTCGTCAGCGTCATCAAAATGCCGAATTTGTTTATTTTTACTTTCAAAGGTAACTAGTTCAACCACATCTTCAAAATCAATCAAAACTCGGCTAGTTTTCTGAGCAAAAAAAACACAGATTAAAATCAAACACAATTCTGTAATAAAAATGTAAGGATAAATCCCCGTTGACCAAGAATGTCCCAATCCTACCACTTCATAAATTACTTTACTTAAAATGTAAACAATAGACCAAAAACCTAATTGAGCAGAACTATTTGTTTTGGCTAAAGTAGGAAATATAATTGTGACAGCCACTGCAATAAAAGCGATAATATAGGCAACCCCATCCAAATTAATTGGCTTTGCGCTACTAACCCCCAAACGTTCAATATTAAACAAAATCGTGATACTCACAAAAAAAGCAATTAATGATAACCGTAAATTTCTCATAGCTTATCCATTTAGAAGCAGGCTAATTTAGTTGGAGTCCAAATCTTCAGATTTCGACTCCAACTTGTGGCCTTACTCACCATATATTTTTTCTACCTGTAAATTTTCAGGTGATAGAGATGGAGTCCAAAGCGGTACGCTTTGACCCACTGCCCAAAGCACCGTTCTAAAAAACTTACTCATTTATGACACAGGGTCATAAACAATGTTTAATTCCTGCTTCGCCGAGAACTGCCTTAATAAATTAGGGCTTACACTCTCTCCACAGGCGTAAATTCCCGTTGAACTAACGGTATTTTTCAAGTTAATGGCCGCGTTCAAATCGCGGTCAAGGGTAAAGCC
>JAIFLK010000329.1 GCA_020049115.1 Chloroflexota bacterium
CGAAAGAGGCGAATAGCGCGAAAAAAGCCCTACCGATGATTGGTAGGGCTTTTTCGCGTTTTTCATACCTTTCGCCCTCTTCGCGTTCTAGGTGAGTTTTGTGCCGCAATGCAGACAGTAGATCGCTTCATTTTTTGGCCTATCGGCGGGAATGACCTGCTCATGACCTGAGTTCGGGATAGTGGTCGCCTGACCGCTTTAGCGTCAGGCTGAGAAAACAAAGTACGCTAAAGCGCACTCAATTCGCTTCATCGGGTGACTTTTTAGCCTACTTCAGTAGGCTTGGTTTTCTTAGCACGATGGCTTCAGCCTCGTACCACTTTATCCCGAACTCAGGTTTTATAAGGCTTCAAGCCTTATAAAGGCTGCCGCAGAATTTATGCTCACCTACTTAATTCGTGTAATTCGTTGCGGATTCCTTTATTTTTCTAAAGCCATTTTGACGGCGGCGTAAGCGTCTACAATGCCATAACCCGCCACATTATTGGGCGTGACGGTGGTATCGCCACAGGCCGCTTTTGGCCCAGTGTAAGGTTGCGCCGTCTCCGTAAGAATTTGTTCGGTACGCTCAATATTGCCGATTAACTTGGGATTGGCTGACCATATCAGCGCAACCACGCCGACCACATGCGGCCCCGCCATAGATGTGCCACTGGCTTTTTCGTAACTATTGTTAGGAAAGGCGGATAAAATATCTACACCAGGCGCGACAATATCGGGCTTAATGCGGTTACTGCCGTCAGCCGTCACGGGGCCGAGGCTGCTGAATGGGGCTAAATTATTGTCCTTATCCACCGCGCCCACCGTAAATACTTCGTCATATAAAGCAATAGGGTCATTAACACTAGAGCAGACATTACCTGCAATGCCACCCTGATTGCCTGCTGAAGCCACCACGAAAATCCCCGCGGCGCGCAAGGCACTGACCGCAGGTTGTAATACAGTGGGGTCGCAGCCCTCCACTTCGGGGCAACCCCACGAATTATTAAGCACATGCGCCGCTTTGGTCGGGTCGCCATCTTTCAAGGGATTACCATTTTGCGGGAACGGGGCTAACATAAATTGCATACAATCTAAATAAAGCGCAGGATTGCCGACATTACGGGCTAAATTAACGCAGCCAATCCACTTGGCCTCTGGCGCAACGCCGACATGTTGCCCCAAAATTGAGCCAAGAGTATGTGTGCCATGCCCGCCAATGTCCGTTGGTTTAGGGGTATTAAACCACGGGTCAAACCAATTGTAATCATCTGTATCATTCGCGCCGCGATAAGCCGCCGCAAATTCGGGGTGGTCGCCCTGCACGCCAGAGTCGGATTGCCCAATGACAATGCCCTCGCCGCGTACCTCGAACTCTTGCCAGACTTTATCAACCTGAATGTTGGTTAAATCCCATTGAATTTCAGTGGGCGCGGTCATGATTGAGCCACTGCTAATCGGCATGGGTTCGGGTAGCGGGCGCAAGATGGGGCTTGGTAGGACGCGCTCAACTTCGGGGCGGGTCATCAGCCATAAACGGGTGACGAGGCCACCGCGCACCTCTAGGGCGTTGACTAAATAGTAAGGTTGATAAACAATACCAAATTGGTCTAAAGTGGCGCGTAAATCGGCTTGGCTACTGTCGGCTTTATTAATTATTGTTTCATAGACAAAGTTGCGCCGTTCATCATAATTCGTCATACTCGCTGCGGCGGAGACATCGGCTTGCTCTTTGAGGATAACAAAAAGTCTATCGCCATAAAGCCCAACCTGTCCTATTATTACATAAATTACACCGCCTATGAGCCATAACGTTAGCCCTAAGCCGCTTGTTAGCCAAGCTGGAAGCTGCCAATTGAGGATAATAACGCTTAATAATGTCAGCACACTGCCCAGAAAAATCGCTATCATGGTGGCTTGCCATGCCCAGCCTAATAACTCGCCACTTGAGCCGAGACCATTAAGCAACATCACGCCATCGGTGTCGGTAAAAAGTAGCGGCATGGCAATGGTCAGGCCGATAAAAAACGTTAGTGGTAGCCAATGCGGATTTTTATGACTGATGATTACGGTCAGCCAACCGATAACGGGCAGGAGCAACATGAGAAAAAATTGCAGGCCATTGGTGCTAAAACCACCCATTATCAATAAGGTGATGCTGGCAATGAAACCGTCTAACATAACGTTTGAGTCATCATCACGGGCGCGGAGGTATATCTGGCTGATGCTGAGGCTGGCTATCAGGCCAAATAATAACGCGGCTATGAAACTTAATATCACATCAAGCAGTGAGCCGAGCGCGCCATAAAGTAGCCAGGGGTAGGCTAACAATGCGCTTAAGCTAAGGGCGAGACCAAGACTTGTCATATCAAATCTTACAGCTTTTAGAGACCTGTGAGGCTTAAGATACCATAACCAGAGCCAAGCCATTAAGATGAATAAATATATCAGGCTGAGGCCAATTTGGGCTATCATGACTATTTGACTCGCGGTTTCAGGCCAACCGCGTGTGAGCAGCATGATGAGGACGAAGCCTGCGCCCCACGACCAACTTTGAAAGACGGCGCGGGCTTGGGCTGACGGCCACAATATAGCCAAAAGCAACAGGGGTATGAGGCTGAGAATAGTTTGTAAGGCAGAGCTACTGAACCATAAAAATGTAACCAAGAATAGTTTGTAAGGCAGAGCTACTGAACCATAAAAATGTAACCACTTTGGCGGAAAGGCCGAGTTCACCATGCAATTGGGTGATGAACCAGGTCATCATCTGCACGAAAAATGAGATGGGGGCGAGCCACATGAGGCCGAGCAGAATGATAATGATATTACTGAATGTATCTTGTTTAGGGGGAGATGTTTCCATGGTGTCCTTGTTATATTACAAGTAGGGGCGTTTGGTAGGGTATTTGCTGTTCCAATAAAATGGGCTGATGATAGGTGTTGGGAACAACGATTGGTTCAGTTTTAGGCTGATAATTCATGACTAAGGCTTCAATCATGGGCTGACGATTGATTTCTTGTGCGCCGACATGGTAAAAATGCTCTTGCTTAACGATATGAAACTTTGACCAAAGTTGTTCTAGGCAGGTATTAGTACGGTACATATTACTATGCCAAGTGGATAGCATAAATTGGGTGGTCTGTTGATTAAGCAATCTATACAACTGTTGTTCTTGTTGCTCCTCTGACCAAGAGTCAAAATAATCCACATGCCGCCCCAAGTAGGGGGGGTCACAATAGATAAAATCTTCGGGCTGTGCTACGGCGAGGGTTTGGCTGAAATCTTGGCAAATAAATTGCCAGTCATTTAATTGGCATAGTTCATGAATAGCTTTTACTTGATTAACGATTTTAGTAATGTAGGCTTTGGAAAAACGCTCAGGTTTATGGTTAAAAGGAACATTAAACCCACCTTTACGATTAAATCGAATGACTCCATTGAAACACGCCCGATTAAGAAAGAGAAAATCTAATGGCTCATGGGATACATTAAATCGCTCTCGTACTTCATAGTAATAATTTCCGTCTGAGTTATTTAATTTTTGGCCTTCTTCTTCCAAAAATAGCCTTATTTGGGGCGGTGTAATTAAACTTTGGTTTAGGGCGGTATAAAAATTAATTAGGTGCGGGTTGGTATCAGCAAAAATAGCTCGTTTAGCTCTAATGTTAAAACCTACGACACCTGACCCCATGAAGGGTTCAATCCAGGTGCCATTCGCTGACCAATCAAGGTGTGCTTGTATCACCACGACTAATTTACTTTTAATACCCTGACATTTGATAGGCGGAATTTGTAAGGTGGTCATGATAATATTCCTTTTGTTTTAGAGGCTTTGGGTGTAATGAGATTGATGTCACCGCCGCGATATTTAACGAAATCAACTAAACTACTTATCTTTTTAGTACCACTCTCGGTGGTAGTAATAGTAATTTTCCCGTAATTCATCCAATAGTCATCAAACCAATTTTCACCAAGTTGGCTAAACATGCCATTCCCTTGCACAATATCAGAAATTTTGTTAATACTGCCAATATTTGCAGTATTAACACTGCCACTTTTATCGCTGGCAATGCGCCATTTTTCAGCCACAAAAAACTCAAAATTACCGATAACAGAAGCAATAGAGCTTAAGTTTGATAAATCGTAAATTTGGGTTTCATCTAAATCCTTATCATTTCTGCGGGAATAGATAATTCCCAAGCAGACATGGGCTAAATAATCTTTGTAAGGAAATTGAATGTTTTTGGTACTATGGCGTTGAATGAAATACTCACCATGTGAACCCAGTGTAAAGCCATTACAAAAATCAGGGTAATCAGGTAATTTGTAAGTCGTTTTAAAATCAACCGCAAATTTGATTTGTTCGTTATTCAATTTAATGAATGATAAATCAGGATAATAATTTTGATGTTCTGGCAAAACAACCGCATAACCATGAAGTTCAGCAAACTTCAAAATCTGAGGGAAAAGATGAATTTCTAAAATTTTGGAACAATTTTTGTGTCTGACGAAATGGTATACACATTTTTATATATGTCAATAAATCCTTTAATTGTCCATTGTCCGTCTTCGGTGGAGATATGAGTTTTTAGGGATTGGACAAATTCCTGTAGCTGTTTGAGAAAATCTTGTTTATGGATTTGTAATGATGTCATAAATAACGTTTACTCCTTATGCTTTGATTGTACCAGATTCCCGCCTAAGCAGAAAATTCATTTTAGCACTGGGCAATAAGTTTCATAATTTACAAAACCGATTATACTTCATGCTCAATGAGCGATTTTATTATTGAAGTGGACAATATTCATAAAAGTTACCTCATGGGCAAAGAGGCCGTGCCTGCGTTGCGTGGCGTAACGGTCAAGGTGCCGCGTGGGGAGATGGTTTGTTTGATGGGGCCGAGTGGGTCGGGCAAGACCACCTTGCTTAATTTGTTAGGTGGCCTTGATGAGCCAGGGCGCGGTCATATTCTGATTGATGGGCAAAATGTGGTCGCCATGGATGAGGAACAAGTGGCGCGCTTGCGCTTGCATAAGATGGGGTTTATCTTTCAGACCTTTAATTTGTTAAGCAATTTTACGGCCTTTGAGAATGTGGAAGCTCCGATGGTGTTGCATGGCACGTTGGGGCGGAAGCCACGCCGTGAACGGGCGCGCTTGTTAATGGAGCAAGTCGGTTTGGCTGACCGCATGGATCATTACCCTAGCGAATTGTCAGGCGGTCAGCAACAACGGGTGGCGATTGCCCGCGCCCTCGCCAATGACCCGCCGATTATCATTGGTGACGAAATGACGGGGGATTTAGATTCGCAGACGGGCTTTGAGGTCATGACGTTGATTCGGCAACTGAATCAGGCGCATGGCAAAACGGTCATTTTCGTGACCCACGACCCACGCATGGCCGATTTTGCTGACCGCACCATTCACATGTTAGATGGCGTAATTCACCGCGAAGAACATAACCATGATTTGGGGGAAAGGACTTAGCAACGAATTACACGAATGTTACGAATTATTTTGTTTTTAATTCGGGTAATTCGTTGCTGAAATTAATGATGACTTATCAATCGGCACAAAAATTGTTGCGCCAGATTATTCAGGCGAAAAATAAAGATGAATTGCAAGAGGTTGTGAGTAATAACATCAGTCAGTGTGATGGGGTGTTTTTTACAGAGTTGG
>JAIFLK010000197.1 GCA_020049115.1 Chloroflexota bacterium
CCTTTGCGGACAGCCCGCAAATAATTGCGGACTCCTATGCCAAAAGTGTAGTTTTCAT
This sequence comes from Chloroflexota bacterium, assembly GCA_020049115.1. Lineage (GTDB taxonomy): Bacteria > Chloroflexota > Anaerolineae > 4572-78 > J111 > JAIFLK01. Next base: position 59 of record JAIFLK010000197.1, read on the forward strand.
TTAAAACGCAGTATAGCACGCCCTCGTGCTAACTAGCGACACACGAGGGCGTGTGTCGCTCCGCGTCTAAACCACACAATACCTCAAAGAACTCTTTGTTTTAAGTGAATGTTTTTGCGTAGATTAAATTCTTTTAATTCATGGTAATATCTAATCCAATCACTGAGCATTATTTTGTCAACTAACATAATATTTTGTTCATGAGCAAAGCCCGTAGCCGCTTTAGTAAAGCCACTCGTAGTCACAATGCAAGCCCGATTCGCTTTCTTGGCTACCATCACGCCATAAAGCCGCTGAATAATAGCTAAACCTACTAAATGTTTAGCTGAATATTGTTTACATTCTACGACAATTTTATAATCACCTTTATAAACAAAAATATCTACCCCACCATCATTGGTTGCAGGTGTTACCTCAATCTCATAACCCTGCGCCCTGAATAACAAAGCTACAAATTTTTCGAACTCAAATGGTTTCAACTTGAGAGCATCTGCTAAATTTTTAGGGAGTGGTGGTAATGGATTATTCATAAATGACTGATTTAAGCCTTTATAAGGTTTCAAAACCTTATAAAGGCTAAGACTACCACTAAATTATTTACAAACAAAACCAATTCGTATAATTCGTGTAATTCGTTGCAAAGCAGTTTCTTCGCGCCTCTGCGTTAAAATCCTTAACGCAACTGCGGCCAGGCCGCGCCGAGTTCATCAAAACGGCGGTGGAATTCGGTCACGACTTCGGGGGAGATGGTTAAGCCTGCTTGTAACCATTCGATATTACGTTGCATGTTTTTGGGGCTGCGCGTGCCAATGATGGCCGTATTTACCGCCTCATGCGCCAGAGTGAAGGCTAACGCCAATACAATGCGATTAGTCGGCGCAATGGCGGGTAAATCGCCCAACTTGAGCATGGCTTGGGCGCGCTCAAAATAGCGCGTGGCATAGTCGCTAGGGCTGCTGCTTGCGCCCCAAGCGGCATTGGCAATGGGTCGTTTGGCAATGAGACCCATGCCTTTGGCTTGAATTTGGGGGAAAAGTCGGCTGCGGGCTTGTTGGTCAACCATGTTAAAACTGGTTTGCAAGGTATCAAACAGGCCACTTTCCACCGCCCACAACGCGGCCTCATTATCGCCACTGTAGCCAACATAGCGAGTTTTACCCGCCCGTTTCGCCGCGAGCAACGCCTCAATCACCTCGCCTTGTTGCAATACTGACAAATCGCATGAGTGAAGTTGCACCAAATCCAGGTAATCCGTTTTCATCCGCCGCAGGCTCAATTCTATGCTCGCCGTGACCACTTGGCCTGACCAGGGCGCGTCATCTTTATGGCCGCAAGCTTTGGTCGCCAAAATATATTCCCCACGCCGATGGGCAATGGTGCGCCCAATCCACTCCTCGCTGAGGCCATAACAGGTGCTAGTATCCAAAAAATTCAGCCCGTTATCTAACGCTATATTCAGTACGCCACTGGCCTCCGCTTCCTCAGCCAAACTCAATTCATAGCCAATTTCCGATAATCCCACGCCTAAACGACTAATTTTAAGGTCAGTTTGACCCAATTGACGATATTGCAGGGGGGTTATTTGTTTGTTATTCGTTGTCATTAGTTAATAATCCTTAGTTATTAAAAATCGCAATTAGATTAATATAGCTTAAACTTGAACCACAATGATGGTCATATCATCATGTTGTTTCGCATTATCAATAAACGTAAAGAGTTTTTTCTTAAGATAATCTAACATCTCCGTCGGAGTTGTGGCGGTGCCATGTTGCACCATTTGAGCAAACGTATCAAAACCTAACATCTGCCCCTGAGGATTATTGGCCTCAATCACCCCATCACTCGTCAAAATCACCATATCACCCGACAATAATTCAATCGTATGAACTTGGTAGCCCGTAATCATGCCCAGCCCCTGCCCTAACGCAAAGCCGCCCATTTCATAAAATTCAACTTTACCATTAGCGCGCTTAATATATGGCGGAATACCACCCGCATTAACAATGTGAATTTGATGCTTTGACAAAATTATTTCTAATTCTACGTAACACATGGCACAATTTTGTTTTTTAGGCTGGGTATAGGGCAAAATTGTCCTATCCAAATGCGCCATCCGTTCACGCGGCGACAGGTCTAATAACAAAGAGGCATCAAATTGTGACAAACTAATTGCCATAAGTAACGCCGCCGAAATCCCTTTGCCCGATACGTCACCCACTGCCATAATAAATTTGTTATTATGGCGTGCATATTGATAAAAATCACCCCCCACATCATCAGCAGGAGCATTAAAACAAATTACGTCTACCTCTGACCAATTGGGGTGAGGAAAGGGCAACAAACTCCGTTGCATTTCTTGCGCTAAATTTAACTGTTGTTCAATGGCAACTAAACGCAACTTTTCTTGCTCGGCCTGTCTTTGTTCCGTAATATCACGCCCCATAGACAAAAAATGGGTAATTTGCTGTCGTTCATTTTTTAAGGGAATAATCACTTTTTGTTCGGTATATAACGTCCCATTTTTCCTTTTATTGGTGGTTTCGCCACGAAAAACCGTTCCTGTCATAATAATTTGCCACATATTTTTATAAAACCCAACATCATGCTCCCCCGATTTAATAATACTAGGCTTTTGTCCCAGTGCATCCCCTTTGCTGTAGCCTGTTGTAACCTCAAAAGCATGATTGACATATTCGATAACACCTTTAGTATTCGTAATAACCACGCTATCGGTGGCTTGTTCAACCGCAATTGATAATATTTTTAATTCTTGATTAACTTGATGTTGTTTCGTATGTAAATAAATACTCAGCCCAAAAACCACTGCCGACACGGCAAAAATATTAATCACGAAAAAAAACGTAGTGAGGCTCTTAGAGTCTTGGATAGCATAAACAGCCACGTTACTATCTATAACGCCACTAAATACCGTTAGCCCCAAATAAGTGAGCAACCAACGTACATTTAACTCCATACGTTGAAAGGTAAATGTCCCAACCAGCGCAAACATGGCCCATAACATCACCGCCCCACTCGATACAAAGCCACCCAAACTCCATTGAAACATAAAGGGTAGTAATAAACTGATTAAAACTTGAAAGAATCGTACTCTTTGGAAATTTTTTGTGTGATAAAAATAGCCCAAATTAACAATTGTTAGAATTGTATAGCCGAAGGGAATAACGGAGGGTAAAAGTAAAGAAAAATAAAAAGTCATGCTGCCCCAAACAATCCCCCCAAAACTCATCAGCAACCCCATGTAAATCAAAAAGCGATGTTGTAATTTTTCCTCAGAGTTATCGGATGATTTATCTCCAATTATTGTAATAATAGATAATTTTCTTTCTAACCAATCTATCAATGAATAACGCATATATTTACCTTATAGAAACTTTTGTCGTGAAAAACAACTCAATTTTACCATGTCCTCCATATAAAAACAACCTGCTCATAAATTACACATTACGCGCAGGTGTTGTAATAATAAACTATTTATTTTATACAAACTGGAGTCGCAACGCTTGCTTTGCGCCACACAAAGCAAGCGTTGTGACTCCAATTTGTGACCTCGCAAGGGATGTAAATTTAGCTAAACTTTCGTAAGATAGCGTCTACACTTCCGCCGTAACTTTCACCAAACAGATTGAGGTGATTAAGCAAATGATATAAATTATATAACTCTTTACGTTCCCCATAGCCCGACTCTAGCGGCCAGACTTCATTATAAGCGGCATAGAATTGGGACGGGAAACCGCCAAATAACTCGGTAAATGCCAACTCCGCTTCACGGTCGCCGTAATAAACCGCAGGGTCAATCAACGCGGCCTCGCCCATATCCGTCACCAACCAATTGCCACCCCATAAATCGCCATGTAACAAAGAGACGGGCGGTTGCGCGGGCAACCAATTGCCTAAATTAGCGAGTAATGTTTCTAAAGATTGACCCCGCTTGGCCGATAAATAGCCCCGCTGCCGCGCCAACTCCATTTGATAACCCAGCCGTTGCTCACGAAAAAAATCCACCCAATTATTACATGGGTGATTAGGCTGCGGGTTCGCCCCAATGAAGTTGTCATGGTCAAGGCCATAAAATGCGCCCTCACCCCAGCCCTCACCCCGACCCTCTCCCCCTGGGAGAGGGAGTTTTAATGTTCCCCCTCGCCCTTTGGGAGAGGGCTGGGGTGAGGGTGTCGCGTGCATGGCCGCCAAGCCACGCCCTAACTCGGTGGCAATGACAGGGGTTGAGGGGCCGCGCCCTAACCATTCCATCAAGATGAAAGCGGGGCATGGTGGCACAGCCTCCGCATAACCCCACAGTTGGGGAATCCGTAAGGTTTGGCTGGCGCGCAATAACGCTAAACCGTTAGCCTCCGCCGTAAACATGCCGTTGATGCTCGGCTGACGATATTTAACTAAAAGCAATCTACCATCATCTAACGTCAGCCGCGCTGCTTGGCTGATGTCCCCGCCACCGACGGGCGCGCTGTGGCAAATGACAGATTGCGTTATTTGCGTAATCGCGGTGGCTAAAGTTGCAGATAACATGGTTCTCCAATAATAACTAAAACCTTAGCGGCGTTGCGTCTTGGCGTTAAAAATTTAACGCCAAGATGCAACGCCGCTAAAAAATTATCCACCTGTAAATAATTGGGGGATTTTATTCGGAGTCCGTAATTCTTTACGGACAGTCCGCAAAGAATTGCGGACTCCTACTCGCCATCACCTGAAAATTTACAGGTGGATAATTATTACAATCCCCGTTCCTGCCGAATGTGCGCCAATAAACCCTCGCCACCAATTTTCACCAGGTCATAAACCTGAGCAAATTTACCACTGTAATAGGGGTCTGGCACATCTTTCAATTTGACCCCTTTTGCATAATCCAGCAATAGCTTCATCCGCCGTTGCACCACAAAATCACGGGTGAGGCTCTGCAAATCGGCTAAATTATCGCTATCCATCGCCATAATATAATCCGTTTCCGCCAACTCATGCGCCCGAATTTGGCGCGCCTTACCGACATAATCAATGCCATGTTGGGCTAACATTTCGCGTGTGCCATGGTGGGCTGGCTCATTGGTGTGGTAGGAGGCCGTTCCCGCCGAATCAATCTTGAATTGGTCAGCCAAGCCCACCTCATTGACTAACTCTTGAAATACCGCCTCCGCCATTGGCGAACGGCAGATATTACCTAAACATACAAATGTTACAGTTATCATATCAATAAATAATGAGTAATGAATAATGAGTAAATTGTCCACTATTCATTACTCATTGCTAATTATTTATTACTAATTGTTTTAGTACCGCTTCCGTAACGGCCTGCGTGCCACTTTGGGCGGAGCCGTCGGGATTGAGCATGATAGTTTTTTGTTGGAAGGCGGTTTCAATGGCTTGCTCTAGGCGTTGGGCGGCAGCGAGTTCATTGAGATAGCGCAACATTAAGCCGAGTGACAAAATGGCCGAGAGGGGATTGGCCGTCCCTTTGCCCGCCAAATTGGGGGCCGAGCCATGGATCGGCTCAAAATAGGCCGCGTTATCGCCAATGTTCGCGCCCGCGCACACGCCCACGCCACCAATGGTTGCCCCGCCTAAATCGCTGAGAATGTCACCAAACATATTTTCTGTGACCATCACATCAAAACGGTCAGGCTCTAGCACGATGGCTTGGGCAGCCGCGTCCACATACATAAAATCAGTGGCAATGTCGGGATATTCGGCGGCGGCAATTTCCTTAAATATTTGACGGAAAAAGACGAATGAGCGTAAGACATTGCTCTTATCCACGCAACAAACCCGCTTTTTCCCATTACGGCGGCGCGCCTCCTCAAAGGCATAACGCACAATGCGTTCCGTGCCGAGACGGGTTATCATGAGCGTGTCGGTGACGGCTTGCCCCGTGCTGGCGACCACGCCACAGCCGCGACTGGCATATAAACCCTCCGTATTTTCCCGCACCATGACCCAATCAATCTCCCCCGCCTGACGATTGGCTAACGCGGTGGGGACATTGGGATAAAGTTTAATAGGGCGTAAGTTGACATATAAATCTAGGCTGCGCCGAAATCGCCCGCCTAAGACCCCCGCCTCCGTGCCATCGGGCAGACGCACATCGGGCAAGCCCGTTGGCCCTTTGAAAATGGCGTGGGCTTGGCGGCAAGCCATCATGGTTTCGGCAGGCAAGGCATCGCCATGCTTAAGATAAGTAGCGGCCCCTGCTTCATAAGTTGTTAGCTCAAACGTTAGGCTAGTTACTTGAGCCAGTTGTTGTAATACTTGGGTGGCAGCGGCCACAATTTCGGGGCCAATGCCATCGCCTGGAATAACGGCAATTTGATAAGTTGACATAGGTGAATTAGGAATTAGGAATTAGGAATTGGGAATTATAAACTCTAATTCCCAATTCCTAATTCCTAATTTATTTATTATTTAGAGTCTAAAAGTTTAGTGGTAAAGGTTTGGCCTTGTTCAGAAACCTCAACTAAAACAGGGTTTTCGTCTGGCCAGGGGTCTAGGTGGAGCAAACGACAGCGTACATAACGGCCAATTAAGGCCATGCTTGCCATGAGGGGAATGATGACTAATGCGCCTAAAATGCCCCAAAAGACGACTGAGGCGATAATCGCCACAAAAATAAGCCCTTCATTAAGCTTAAGCAAATAGCCCATAATGCGTGGGCGCAACCAAATCCCCTTAATTTGAATGAGGATAAAGTAAATAACCAAAATTGCCACCGCAAACCAAAAATTGGACAGGGGTAAAATAGTTGACCCTTGCGAAAAGGCCACTAATACGGCTAAAATTGCGGCCATAGTTGGGCCAACTTCAGGAATCACACTGAGCAGCCCCGTTAGAAAGCCCAATACTAACGCGCCTGGCAAGCCCATCAGCGACCAAACTATCATAAAGGTTACGCCCACAATGACCATGAGCAACAAAGTTCCCCACATATAGGCCCGCCACACGAGGTTAATTTCTTTAACCAACCGCTTAAGGTAAGGTTGCTCACTTTCTGAGGCCAAACTAACGAGCCAATCCAGCAAATGTTGCCCATCAAGTAATAAATAGTAAGTGCTAACTAGAATGACTAAGAGCCAGGCAAAACTGGTGGAGGTGCTTTCTATCATTAAAATCGCTTGTTCAGTCGGCAGTTGCATCGACTCATTACTCATCTCCATTAACTTCGTTAATTGTTCGCCCAAATGAATTTTTTGGTCAAAAATCACCAGGGGCTGGTCTAAGACCTCTTTAACGTGGCTTTCTAAATCAAGCAAATAGGCCGATAAACCACTGGTTTGGTTAATCACCACAGGCGTTAAAGCACTCGGAATCACCAAAACACTGGCAAGACAAATGTAATATACACCAAACACCGCCCATGCATGTGACAGGCGAAAATATGTTTTCGCCAACTTAACAAAGGGGTGTAAAACATAAGCCAATAACCCCGCAATAATAAGCGGGTTTATCATGGTGTACACGATGTAGAAAAATATGGTCGCCAAAATAATACAAATTGCAACGATAATGGCACGGGTAAAGTTACTCCATTGAGTAGTGGGCATATTTTTGTAACCTCCAATGATATACTGCGCGAGGGTATAAATTAAACTTTGCTGGAGTGCAACGCTTTAGCTTTGCCACACTTAAAGAAGCACAAAGCTGAAGCGTTGCGACTCCAATTTGTCCCCTCATTATGACACAGTTAGCGGCAAGCTGCCAAATTTGCGGCGCGGTCAATTTTACCTGTCGGGGTTTCCCAAAATTGTGACAAAAAATAAAATTGACGCGGGATTTCATATTTAGTTAGATTTTGTTCCAATTGACTACGTAACGCCGTTAAAATTTCAGATAATAACGGCTCACCCTCAATCACCGCCACCACCATGTGGCCTAACTCGGCCTGGGGCAGCCCGCCCACAAAAAAGCGGCGATTTGCCAATAAACGCGCCAATGCCTGCTCCACCTGCTCCGCCTGCACCTTAATCCCACCACTATTTATCACATTATCCCACCGCCCTAACCAACGAAATGAACCGTCAGGGCGTAATTCTACGACATCATTGGTGATGAGCGTTTGATGTTGGCTTAATATTGAGGTAATGGTCAAGCAACCGCGTTCATCTTGCCCCAATATTACTTTAGATAACGGCCTAAAATAGTCATCAGCCAAATCGCCATTCAGCCGCCTTAAGGCTATATGGCTTACGGTTTCTGTCATGCCATACGTATGATAAATGGGGGCATGAATGGCTTGCAAATCATTCACTAACATTGCGCTCACCTCCGCCCCGCCCACCAAAATCGCCTTCATGCGATTCAATATGGCGATTTGTGACGGCGTTTCATGGATAATTTTGTGCAATTGCATCGGCACAAAAGCCGTAAAATCAACGTGGCTATCCGTTGGTAAGGTGGCTAAAGGATTACTACTCGGCGTGACCACCATCAAATTTAGCCCCAACTCTAGCCCCCGCACCAACATCATGCGCCCCGCAATGTATTGTGTGGGCAAACACACCAGCGCGCTGTCACCATATTGTAATCCTAATGCCTGCCCCGTCAAGCGCGCACTCGCGGCCATTTGCTCACGGCTAACCCTAATGGCTTTGGGCGCGCCCGTTGAGCCAGAAGTCATCAACTCAAACTCAGCTTGACCCATGAGCCATTGTTGGCAAAAATGTATTATCTCCCCGTCAGTCGGATTAAGGCAAGTTAAATCCAAATCAGGAAGTGTATCAAACGGGTAAACTTTGTCATTAAGCGTTAGACTAGGCATGGGCAGTGATGAATTAGCTAGTCATCGGATGACTAGAGACTCCACATTATGGAAATTTGGGATATTTGGAGAAATCGGGGGCGCGCTTCTCTAAAAATGCCTGCTTGCCTTCCTGCGCTTCCTCGCTCAGATAATAAAGCAATGTTGCATTTCCCGCCAATTCCTGAATCCCCGCTTGCCCGTCCAACTCGGCATTAAAGGCCGATTTTAACAGTCGCAACGCCAGCGGACTCTTCGCCATCATTTTGCGACACCATTCAATAGTCGTCTCTTCCAGTTGCTCTAACGGCACGACTTTATTGACCAAGCCCATGTCCAATGCCTCTTGTGCATCATATTGGTCACACAGAAACCAAATTTCCCGCGCCTTTTTCTGCCCGACCACCCGCGCCAAATAAGACGCGCCAAAACCACCATCAAAGCTGCCGACCTTCGGCCCCGTCTGCCCAAAGCGCGCATTCTCCGCCGCAATGGTCAGGTCACACACGACATGAAGCACATGCCCGCCCCCAATCGCCCAACCCGCGACCATCGCAATGACGGGTTTGGGGCATGAACGAATTTGCCGTTGCAAATCCAACACATTCAATCGAGGCACTTCATCTGTGCCAACATAGCCACCCACGCCGCGCACCCGTTGGTCGCCGCCACTGCAAAAGGCTTTGCCGCCCTCACCCGTCAAAATAATGACCCGCACATCAGGGTTTTGCCGCGCCAACTCCATGGCCGCCGACATTTCGGACACCGTTAAGGGCGTGAAGGCGTTATGCACCTCTGGCCGATTGATGCTAATTTTGGCAATGCCATCGTAATATTGATATAAAATTTCTTGAAATTCCTGAAGCGTTGTCCAGGGGAAATTACTTTGCATGATGTTATCCTTTGTTATGTGATTTATTAGTAGTCATCAGGTGACTGCTAGTCACCTGATGACTAGGCTACTCATTATGCCACAAATCAAATGATTACGAAAACTGCCCGCGTGGGAGAAATAAAAAAACGGCTACTGAGGCCGTTTTTTTTTGAGATGGTCATAAGTAAGTGAGCAAAAATTCTGCGGCAGACCTTTTTAATGATTTTCGTAGGGGCAGGGCTTGTCCCTGCCCAAAACGGGGCAAGCACAAG
>JAIFLK010000036.1 GCA_020049115.1 Chloroflexota bacterium
TGCCATCAAAGGTGGCATCCAGGCTGGTATCATCAAAGTGAATATAGCCCCAATCGCCCGCCGCAGGTGCGCTGGCATTGGAGGTAAAGCGAATCGGCGCGGCCTGCGTGCCACGCGCCATGAGCGTGCCTTCCTTTATCCACAAGGCCAAATCTTTTTCAAATTTCACCGTAACACCAGGTTCAATCGTCAATATGGTGCCAACACCTTGCACACGGACCGTACCTTTAACAATGTATGGGCTATTCGCCGCTGTCCAGGTTGTACTGCTGATAATCAACCCTGTTACATCCGTACTTAAGGGTCGGGCTTGGCTGGCGGGGGCCGTCAGCATGAGTAAGGTGAGCATGAGGATGCTCAGAGTTAAAGAGAGATAACGTTTCATGTTTTTTCCTTCCTTTGTTAAGGTTAACTTGTTGTTAAACAAACAATTGACTTTGAAGTAACACCAAAAGTTGCTCATTTTTCTTTACTCTTTTTTAGGGATAATGGTAGAATCGTAACGAATGAAAAACAATAACTTATCCGTTATGCCTCTACTACTACCTAATGGTCACCAGAAAAATTAGGTTAAATTTACGTACTTGTAGATTCCACACCCGTCAGCTTTGCCGCATCACAGATGGGCAAAGCTGACATGTTGCGCTCCGTTTCACAGGCGAGTTATTTCACTAGCTCCTCAATTCTCTTAGACAAAGCCGCGTCCATTGTACCAAATGAAGTTATTACCACCCCTTGCGCGGTGACTTGATTTGCTTGGAAAGCAACATCATCTATCAAGAAATCACTTAAATAGCCTTCATCAGTTGCGGCTAAAAAACTCAAGGTGATGGATTGTCCCGCATAAGCCCTTAAATCTACACTACCTTGAACCCAACCACCGGTGTCAGTATCAGTGCATAACCAGGCCGAGGCCACCACTTCCTCATTAACAAATATACCACTGACATCATAACCACAGTCGTCCTCAGAGTTAATCACAAACCAGAAAGTGAGATAAGGGGCTTGAGTAGGTACGGTTACTTGTTGTTCAATAATACTTGTTTCATCATCATCCCCACCCAGCCAAGCAAGCCAACTCCCACTATGAGGATTCAATGGAAGTTCATTATTAGTAATCAGATCAAAACCTGATGAGGAAAATTCAGTCCACCCAAAATTTCCACTTTCAAAATTACCATTGATTATAGTAGACGTATTGGGAACTTTGGTGGGTGTTGGAGTATTAGTGGGGGTTTTGGTGGGTGTTGGGGTATTAGTCGGAATGGGAGTAGGCTGTCTGCTGATGAGGGGTAGATAGACAAAGTTGGGCGTACCAACAACTGTAGCTAGGCCAACGGGTGTGCTAGTGGGTATAGCTATAGGCGTACTCGAAAAAGTAACCGTTCGGTAATAATAAGCCAGGCCGTAACCATTGGTGCCATTAACGCTTACCCACCAGCCATAAGAATTATTAAAAGTAAAGCCACTGGGTAGCGCGGTTAAGGTGTAGCTACTGACATCACCTAACTCGTCACTTAACCAAAATGAGGTAAAGGTACTGTCAAATAGGCTTATATCGTAGCTATCAGCAGTAATACCACGTCTAGCCCAACTAAAGGAGACAGGCAAAGAGACAGTGGTTTTATGAGCAGGAAAAGTTGGCACAACATCAGTCACATCAAAACTGCATGGATAAACCGCACTGCTTGCGCTAATCCTATTGCAACTCCAACCGACCAGTCGGTTAGAATTGTTCCCATTATCCTCATTGTTCCACTGAACTTGAAGTTGATGGTTGCTGCCTAAGGCAGGTAAGGTAAATTGATAACTCCCGCTTGCATTGGTCATGGCAGTGGCATAATCTGACCAGGTGCTACCACTATCCGTTGAACGGCGTAAAACCAGAGTTGTATTAGCCAATGGTACGCCCTGCTCAGTCACGGTGCCAGTAGCGAGGTTGCTTTGTCGCTCATTGCTGGTAACCGTCGCGCTGATAGGCGGTCTTTGTGCTTCAATCAGTTGCTGGATTAGGTGGATAGTTTCCTTATCAGCAACATTAGATGTGGGAGTAACACTTGGTGTTACTATCTCAGCATTATTGCCCGTTTGGGCATGCATTGGTTGTGATTCGGTCATGGTTAGGCCGATGAGTAACGTAAAGCAAGCTATGGCTAGAAAAGTGAAACGTTTCATTTGTTGCCTCCTAGAAATGCTGCTTATGGAAAAATTAGGTTGATTGAGCAACCAAGTAATTAGCTTGGTCGCTCAAAACTATGCCTTAACATTCTTACATCCGACTGAATAATTCGGTTTTCTTTTGCTCAAACTCGTCTTGAGTAATAAAATTTTTATCTCGTAATTGATGCAACTCTTCAATTTTCTGAGGAATACTTGTAGCCGTTGCCACTGATCCAACAAACACTTTGCAATGGGGGCATTGAGGTTGAGCAACATGATCAAGTTGTGAAGGGTTCTCCCGAATTAGTTTAGTCTTACCACAGTTAGGACAAGGGCCAAACTGCACCTTTGAAAAAAGTGCGCGTAAAGGTGCATCAATAATCATCACAAAAACTGATAAACCTCCGAACAAGAAAGCAATTGCTCCTCCCAACAATGCGGATTGTCCCCTTATTTTGTAATAACGTTGCCAATACCAAATAGACAGTATCCATAATGGGAAGAAAATAACATAACAGCCAGTTACAAACGTATTTGTTGTATTATCATTAGGGCGTTGGAAGTGAGGAGAAAATCCTGTTAATAATAACCCAACAAACCACATAATTATCATAAATCGTTGCTTTGTGTTCATATTTCCTCCTGCGCTATCACGGGCGCACCCGACAACCACTAAAGTGGGTTGTATAACTTTGGCGTGGCATAAATCAATGCCACGTTTTGTTAGGAATTTGGCACATAGTTTAACTTACCCACGGACTACTCAATCGCAATGTATCCATTTAATTGAAATCAATTAAAAATGGTTTTACCACAGTATAGCACTTTATCAAGAAATATACACTAGCCATGTGACTAGGTTTTTACCTGGACACCTGGCTAGTATTTTACCTAGATACATGGCTAGTATTTAGTATGATAATTAAATAATTTATATATTTACTAAAAATATTTTTACCTGAAACAAAAAAGCCCCGTCTGTTAACCAGACGGGGCCATAAAATTACGTCACCTGTCAAAAATAAGGTGGTTTAGGCGAGGAGTCTGCCAGCATTGCGGTCACCTCCATTAAATAACTCCATGCCGCTATCTTTTATAACCTTCACTTGTAGAGTATAATAACGCCTCAATGGAGAAAGCACCATGTTAAAATTTCCCTACGGCATCGCCGATTTTCACACAATTATCACAGAAGGTTACTATTATGTTGACCGCACTGACCGTATCCCTTTGCTAGAAGAAGCAGGCAAAGTGTTACTTTTTCTACGCCCGCGCCGCTTTGGTAAGAGTTTGCTCATGTCAGTGTTAGAGAATTATTACGATATTCGGCGCGCTAATGAGTTTGAACGGCTCTTTGGGCATCTGGCGATTGGGCAAAATCCCACGCCTAAACATAACCAATATTTCATCCTCAAATGGAATTTTTCCGCCGTTGCCACACAGGGTGATGAGCAGGCCATTCAGCAAGCCTTATATGACCACATGAATGACGGTATTTGGGAATTTATCCGTTGGTATGAAGGAATGTTGCCTCATAAGATAGAGCTTAATCCTGAAAATGGGTTATCTTCATTTAATAATTTGCTGTCTGTGGTACGGGCCACACCTTACAAATTATATCTATTGATAGATGAATATGACAACTTTGCCAATGAGGTGTTAATGGGGGGGCGCGAACGGGGATTGAAACGCTATGAAACATTAATTGAAGGGGAAGGGTTGTTAAAGGTATTGTTTAAGGTGATTAAGGCAGGTTTAGAGGGGCGCGGCCTTGACCGCGTGTTTCTAACAGGAGTGTCTCCTGTGGTGATGAGCGATATTACCAGTAGTTTCAATGTGGTTGAGAACATCTATCTCAAGCCTGAATATAACGATTTGTGTGGTTTTCGGGAAGATGAGGTGGCGGTGATGGTGCAGCAGGTGGGACAACAGTGCGGCTTGAGCGAGGAGCAAAGTCAAGCCGCGTTAGACACCATGCGAACGTTTTATAATGGTTACAGTTTCAGCTATGATGAAAAGCCTATCCTGTACAATTCAACCTTAACGCTCTATTTTTTGAAACATTTGCAGGGTTCTTGCCGTCACCCGCGCGAAATGTTGGACAGCAACCTGGCGATGGATAGGCTGAAAATTGCCTACATTGCCAGTTTGATGAATGGCGAACAAGTCATTGCTACGGCTTTGAATGAAGCCCAGCCGTTAGTGGCGGTTAAACTGGCCGACCGTTTTGGGGTGCGGGATATGTTGCAAGAAAGTAACGATAATCGATTCATGGTGTCGTTACTTTATTATTTTGGTGTATTGACTATGACGGAGAATTACACCGACTGGGGCAGTTTGATTTTCAAAATCCCCAATTTGGTAACGAAGCAATTATATGTCGAGCGTATCCGTGAAACGTTGCTACCCACTGGCCCCCAACAAGATGAACTGCAAGCGGTGGCGATTCAGTTCTATCAAACGGGTGAATTACAACCCGTCTGTGATTTTATTGAACAGAAATATTACCCTTTATTCGATAATCGTGATTATCGCTGGACAAATGAATTGACGACGAAAGTTATCTTTATGACGGTCTTTTTTAATGATACCTTTTATGTGATGGACTCGGAGACTTCGTTAGAACGGGAATTTGGCGATTTGACCATGATTGTACGTTCCGACATGCGGCGATTTAAGTTGTTGGATTTTTTGTTTGAGTTTAAATATATTTCGCTGAAACAACTAGAAATGAGTGGAGAACAACTCCGTGCCTTAGACCTGGCAGCTTTAGCCGAGTTGCCATTAGTGAAGACACAGTTAAGTCAGGCCGAACGGAAACTGAAACGGTATCGCAGAACATTGCAAAAAAATCACCCCACCAAATTACGGTTACATTGTTACAGTGTGGTGGCGGTGGGCTATGAACGGCTCATCTGGCGGAAGTTGTGAGCCAGCAAGCGGAGTCCAAATCTTTAGATTTGTCAGATTCAACTCTAACAAATCTAAAGATTTGGACTCCAGGTCTAGCCACGCAATCTGCGGGTCATCCAGGCGAAACCAGTTATATTGCTGGCGCACAAAGCGGCGCGTTTCCCGTTTAATCAGCATGACCGCTTCATCTAAAGAGACCTCGCCCCGCAAATATTGCCCCATCTGCCGATAACCCAAGCCCGACATGGCGGGCAAATGCCAGCCATAGCCCGCCTCCGCCAAACCCTTAACCTCTGCTAACAAGCCGTCAGCCATCATTTGGTCAATCCGTTGGTCAAGGCGTTGATATAATTCTTCACGCGGGCGGGTGAGGCCAATTTGTTTTATGTCGTAAGGCGGCGGGCTTTTGCGCTGATGCACACTAATCGGCACGCCCGTTTTATGGTACACCTCTAGGGCGCGAATGACGCGGCGTACATTACGGTAATCTAACTTTTGCGCCGCGTCAGGGTCAATCGCCGCCAACTCCGCATGGAGAGCCTCCGCGCCAATGACCTCGGCGCGTTGCTCCACCTCCTGCCGCCAGGCCATGTCGGGTGGCACGGCGGGAATCCCCCAGCCCTCGACCACCGCCTGCACCCATTGCCCTGAGCCACCGACCAACATGGGCAGATGTCCCCGTTGCTGAATCTCGCCAATCAAGCGATAGACGTGACGCTGAAACTCGGCCAGCGTTAATATTTCGTCAGGCGAAACCACATCTATCATGAAATGCGGCACGAGGGCTTGCTCGGCGGGGCTGGCTTTGGCCGTGCCAATATCCATACCGCGATAAATTTGGCGGGAATCGGCGGAGATAATTTCGCCCTGTAACTCTTGGGCGAGTTGTAAGGAAAGGGCGGTTTTGCCTACGGCGGTGGGGCCGACGATGACTAAAAGGGGAGGTTGGCTGTTGCTCATCAGGCAGCTACGGCATAAACTAAAACTTCTTGCTCCAAACGCCCTCGCAGTTTATCCTTTTCCATCTCTAGGTCATAACGAGATTGCAGATTAAGCCAAAAGCGTTCTGATAAACCAAAATAGCGCGCCAATCGTAAGGCAGTGTTAGGAGTAATCGCCCGTTTTCCTTTCACAATATCATTAATCCGTCGCGCGGGTACATGAATATCCTTTGCCAACCGATATTGACTGAGCTGCATGGGTCTTAAAAACTCTTCTAACAATATTTCACCTGGATGAATAGGTGGTAATAATTCTTCACTCATAATACCTCCCTCTCAATGATAATCCACAATTTCGACATTATAGGCATAACCATCACGCCATTCAAAACAAATCCGCCATTGTCGGTTAATCCGAATACTATGCTGATTCAGCCTATCCCCTGAAAGTTTTTCCAAATGGTTGGATGGAGGAATCCGTAAATCCTCCAAAACTTCTGCTGCGTCCAAAATTTCAAGTTTTAGACGGGCAGAGTGTTGGATTTCTGGCGGAAGTTTACGAGAACGTTGACGCTTAAATAAGATTTCGGTTTCTTTAGAGGCAAAACTTCTAATCATGAAAAGTTACACCCCGTAAATCTGGCCGAACTTTTGCTTAATGTATGTTAAGTAAGGTTGCGCATCTAGCCCGTCAGCCCCCGTAATTTGTTGAATCAATTCATTGGCGGTGAATTTGCGGCCATGTTGGTGGATATGCTGACGGAACCAGGCCAATAATGCCCCAAATTCGCCTCGTTGAAATTGCGCTTTAAGGTCAGGAATATCATGTAAGGTTTGATTATAAAATTGACATGACATGACATTGCCCAGCGTGTAGGTGGGAAAATAGCCCATTAAACCGCCTGACCAGTGAATATCTTGTAATACACCGAGACCGTCATGGGGCGGAGTCAAGCCGAGATAGGATTGCATTTTGGCGTTCCAGGCCGCAGGCAAATCCGCCACTTTCAAGCGACCTGCCAATAATTCCTGCTCCAATTCAAAGCGTAAGAAAATATGCAGATTATAGGTCACTTCATCGGCCTCCACCCGCACCAACGATGGCTCAACTTTATTGATGGCGCGATAGAAATTATCTAACGTGGCCTGACCGAGTTGGGCGGGAAAACAGGCTTGCAATTGAGGGTAATAAAATTGCCAAAATTCATAGCTCCGCCCCAACACATTCTCCCACAAGCGCGACTGCGACTCATGCACGCCCAATGAAGTCCCGCCCATCAACGGCGTACCATCAAAATGTACCGCAACATTCTGCTCATACATGCCATGCCCACCTTCATGCAAGGTGCTGAACAATGATGACGGAAAGCTATTTTCTGTAAGCCGCGTGGTCAGGCGCACATCATTGACCGAAAAGCTGATGGTGAAGGGATGGGTTGATTTATCCTGCCGCCCGCGCCGCAAATCAAAGCCGATGGCCTGCAACACCTCCAGGCCAAAATCCCACTGCGCCCCAACAGGGTAATTTTGCTTAAGCAAGCTATCATCCACCAAATCCACGCGCTCAGAAATGGTCTGCACAAGTGGCACAAGCGTGGCTTTGAGTTCATCAAAAACCGTGTTGACCTGCGCCGTTTTCATGCCTGGCTCAAAGAGGTCTAGCAGGGCATCATAAATACATGTTTCATAACCGTACGCCTCCGCCACCTGAATGTTCAGGTCAACAATTTTTTCCAGCGTACCTTGAAAAGGTGCAAAATTAGCTTCATGTTTGGCCTGTTCCCACACTTGCTGACCTAACGAAAAAGTACGGCTCATCTGTGCCACCAATTCAGGCGTAAGTTTGCGGGCGTGGTCATATTCGCGGCGCGTCACTTTTATTAAGGCCGCTTCATCAGAAGCCGCAGGCCAATCCGCCCCCGCCAAATCTTCTAACAACAAGCCAACTTCATCACGGGTAAAAAGTTCATGGGCTAAGGTTTGTAAGGTGGCTAATTGTTCAGCACGCGCAGCCACGCCTCCAGACGGCATGTTAACTTGTTGGTCCCAGGCCAACACTTCGGCAGCGCGTTCTAGGTTTGAGACATCTTTGAGTTTCGTTCTAAGAGTTTGTAATTTTTGTTCCACGTTGAGTCATATCCTTTGGAGTTAAATTTATCCACTGGTAAATAATTGGGGGATTTCATACGGAGTCCGTAATCATTTACGGACAGCCCGCAAGGAATTGCGAACTCCTGCCGCTATCACCTGTAAATAATTCGGTCAGCCATTATAAGGCTTTGAGCCTTATAATGGCTATACGAATGATAGTAAATTTCAGCCAAATTTTTTTAGATAAGTTAATACCGCTTCCATCTCAAAGCCAAATTGTAACTTATCTTTCGCGTGCAACTCATACACCTCGGCGGGCATGAGCCAAGCAAATTCCCGCACTTCATCTTTCTTAAGCGGGCCAATTTCGCCCAATTTACGGGCGATAAACACCCGATACTCTAGACCAGAACGATTGTAAAAACAGCCTAATTCTTCAACAATTTCAATTTCTAACGACAATTCTTCTTGAATTTCACGGTGCAGCGCATCAACGGCTTGGGTCTCATGCGGGTCAAGGCGGCCCCCAGGCAATGTCCATTTGCCGACAATGGCGGGGTTTTTCAGGGTATGATGGATAAACAAAATGCAGCCATCTTGGACAATAAATGCCCGTGCCGCATATGGTTTCTTGCTGTAACTTTTCTTAAATATTTTTTCATTAGGGCGAGGCCGCTCACTTTCACTCATGGTCAACCTCCTTGTTGGCCTGAATCATTCGTAAGAAATAGCGATGCAGCCGTACGTCATTGGTTAGTTCTGGATGAAACGCCGACACTAATAAATTACCTTGCCGTGCCGCCACAGGGGTGCCATTGGCTAATTCCGCCAAAATCTCCACTTCGGGGCCGCATGATTCAATGCTAGGGGCGCGAATAAATATCGCCCGAAAAGGCACGTCTCTATCAAAAGTTAACTGTAAATCCGCTTCAAAACTATCAATTTGCCGCCCAAAGGCATTACGATTAACTACAATATCCATCATCCCTAGACGGAGTGGCACCACATGTCCGCCTGAACCCGTTGCCCCGACCTCTTTCGCCAAAAAAATCATGCCCGCGCACGTTCCCCACACGATTTTTTGGCTTGCTACAAATTGTTGCAGTGGCTCAACTAAACCAAACTTCAGGGCTAATTTGCCAATGGTGGTACTTTCCCCGCCAGGAATAATCAATCCCGCCAAACCGACTAAATCGTTAGGCAGACGAATTTCAATTGGGGTCGCGCCAAGTCGCCGCAACATGTTGGCATGTTCCAAAAAATCGCCTTGCAACGCCAACACGCCAATTTTAGTTCCCTGAACCTCACTCTCAGAAGTTGCATGGGACGGCTGCCATATTAAGTTTTGTGGTGATACTTTCATGAACAGTTTACCCTCTGGTTGCTTTTGTTCATTTTAGCATGGAGTGAAGCAATTTGAAAGTAGTTATTATGATGACAGGAGTACAACAGCTAAAGCTGTTGTACTCCTGTTAACTTACAGGCATAAAGACTTTATCCTCATTTTAATCTAAGCCGTTTATAGTGAACAGGGAATTTATTGTCTCCCTGGATTACATGGTATAATGAACCCCTTAGAACTTACGCAAAAGCTAAGTCTACCCCCCTTAATCCCCCCGACATCGGAGGGAAATTTTGCGCCCTCTCCTTTATCCCCGTATGGGGATAAAGGAGAGGGTTTGGGTGAAGTGTTTGCGTAAGTCCTACCCTCAAATATAGGGCGCGAGGGCATAAACTGGAGTGTCAAAATTTCATTTTGACAGGCGAAAGTAAAACTTTCGCACTCCTGAAAAGTTTAATTCATGACCTCGCGCAGGGCGAAAGTAAAACTTTCGCACTCCTGAAAAGTTTAATTCATGACCTCGCGCAGTATAGTTTGCCAAAGGATGAAGCAATGCCACAATATATGCTTGATTGGGGTATTATGGTCATTCTCACCATGCAGGCTTGGGGTGATTGGCTAACGATACCCATGAATTTTTTCACGACCTTGGGTAATTTAGAAACCAATTTGCTATTCATCGCCACCCTCTATTGGTGCTATGACCGCCGTTTAGGGGTGCGATTAGCCGTGGCTTTTACGGTAAGCAGCGTCGTGTTTAATAGTTGCAAACTTATATTCCAAGCCCCCCGCCCTTATTGGGTTGATACCCGCGTCCGTTTATTAGGCCGCCCCGAAATCTCCTTTGGGTTACCTTCAGGCCATGCCCAAAACGCAGTCATCATTTGGGGAACATTAGCCACTTACGGTCAAAAGTTGTGGCTGTGGGTGGTGGCGATTAGCCTCATGTTTTTCATTGGCCTCTCACGGATATATTTGGGGGTGCATTACCCGACGGATGTGCTGGTTGGCTGGGTCATAGGCTTGATAACCTTTGGCTTATTGGCCCGCTTAGAACACCCCATAATGGAACAATTCAATCGGTTGGGTCGGCTGCAACAACTGGGCGCGTTGTGGGCCATCTCACTACTCATCATCATCTCGACAGAGTTGATAATTATTCTCATCCCCTGGTCAGTGCCATTTCAATGGACTAAAAATGCCCAGGCCATTGCGCCGCAGCCACTCTTTAACCCTTTCACCTTAACCAACCTTATCATGGGCGCAGGGTTATTTTTCGGTTTTACGGGCGGGGCTATCTGGCCGCAAAATGAACCCACAGGTCACTGGTCGCAACGCTTAGGCAGTTTACTCATCGGAGTCATTGGCCTCCTTTTATTGTGGCTCGGTTTGGGTTTCATTATTAGGTACTTCGCTGAAACTGAAACCATTTTAAAATTAAGTTTAGAATACTCGCGCGCGGTCAGCATCGGCGTGTGGATTTCTGCCATTGCCCCGCGTCTATTTCAACGCTTAGGGCTAGAGAATTAAACCTTTTGCAACGAATTACCTGAATTACAATGATTTAAGCCATTATAAGGTTTAAAACCTTATAATGGCTGGCTTTACCACTGTATTATTTACAGGTGAGGTTTATTTGTTTTTAATTCATTTAATTCGCGCAATTCGTTGCAAAAGTAGTTAAGGAAACAATATTTATGCGAGTTATTACAGGTTTTGCCAAAGGTCGTAAATTAAAAGCCGTGCCAGGTGATACCACCCGCCCCATCACTGACCGCGCCAAAGAAGCCTTATTCAGTATTTTGGGCGATTGGATTGTGGAGGCGCGGGTGTTAGATTTATTTGCTGGCACGGGCGCAGTGGGCATTGAGGCGTTGAGCCGTGAAGCCCAACATGTAACATTTGTAGACAATAATCATTTAGCTACCCAGGTGATTGGGCAAAACTTACAACATACGTTATTAGTTGACCGTGCCTTTGTTAAAAAAACGGATGCTTTTAAGTTCTTAAATCAACCTCCTGATAAACAATATGATTTAATTTATATTGCGCCGCCGCAACATGAAAAGCTATGGAGCAAGGCTTTGTTAGCTTTAGATAAACAGTTGGACGATTGGTTATTACCCGATGGGGCAATCGTGGTGCAAATTCACCCCACGGAATATGAAGCGTTAGCCCTAAAACATCTAGTGTTATATGATGAAAGAAAATATGGCAGCACCAAACTTTGTTTTTACGAATGGGACGAAACCACTGAATAACTTAGGACTTACGCAAAAGCCAAATCTACCCCCCTTAATCCCCCCGACATCGGGGGGAGATTTTGCGCCCTCTCCTTTATCCCCGTATGGGGATACGTAGGAGAGGGCTGGGGGTGAGGTGTTTGCGTAAGTCCTTGTATGTTATTTAAAGTCCCAACAAATCAGACAAGAATGTCTGACTTACGGTAGAACAGACATTCCTGCCTGTTCATGGCAACACAGTAGCTATAAAAAATGCAAACAGGAGTGCAACGCTTCAGCTTTGCGCCACCAAAAACGAGCAAAGCTAAAGCATTGCACTCCAAACATGAAATAACCATGAATCAAACGCCACCATCCAATCGTTGGAAATTTATCGTACTAGGTTTTATCGCCTTTATCTGTCTAGGTGGGTTATCGCTGACGGTGATTGTAGCGGGGGTATTTTTGGGAACAAATATCAACCGTATCACCAAAAAGCCTGTTGCCACGCCTGCCCCCAGGCCCACGCCGCAACCTTACAATCAAATCGCCTACATTGGCAATGATAACAATGTTTGGCTGATTGCGCCTGATGGCACGAAAAAGCGGCAACTCACCACCGACAGCCAAATTTATCGCCTACTCACCTGGTCGCCTGATAATCAACAATTGGCTTTCACAGGGTCAGAGGTTGGGGATAGCACCAAAACCGTGCTTTTCACCTCGCCCGTTGACCACAGTGACCCGCAAGTTATTTTTCGAGATGAATCCGCCATCTATCTTTATTGGTCGCCCAATAGCCAAGCCCTCACTTTTTTAACGCAAGGCTCAACCGATTTAGCCCTGCGCCAAGTAGATTTATTCCCGCCGCAGACCGCCCGTTTGCTCGGACAAGGCTCACCCTATTATTGGGCTTGGTCGCCGCAAAATGACCGCCTGCTCATGCACTTGAATAGCGGCACAAAAAAAGCGGAACTCGCCATGTTAGCCAATGAAAAAGGGCAGGAAGCCGTTGAATTTAAGGTCGATGTCGGTAAATTTCAAGCCCCGCTCTGGGCTGCCGATGGGCAACATGTTTTCTATGTGGTGACGGACGGCAAACGGCGCGGCATTTTATATCAAGCCAAAATCAACGCCAATAATGAATTGGCAGAGCAAACAATGATGGTACGGCTTAAAGGGCCAACCTATATGGTACAATCCCCCGATGGGCAACGTCTCTTTTACTTACAATTGCAACGCCGTAATGAACCCCCGTTTGGCACAGCTTATATGTTAGATATAAAGAATAATGCCTCACAACAACTAACTGACATGCCCATTGCCTCGGCTTATTGGTCGCCTGATGGCAAAAAATTGGCCTTATTAACGTTAGGTCGCGGCCTGGATAAAGGGAACACCGCTAAAGTGGCGGGCTTGGCTGCCCCGCTGCCCCAAGAAGTTTTCCATCGCTGGTGGGTGTATTACGTGGAGACGGGGCGACTAGAGGTGTTGAAAACCTTTAATCCCACCGCCGAGTTTAAGGAAACAATTCCCTATTTTGACCAATACGCCTTATCACAAACCTATTGGTCGCCCGATAGTCGTTATTTCTTGATAGCTGAACAAGATGCCAAAACCCCCACGCAAGGAAAAATTTGGCTGGCAGATACCACCTTTGAGGAAGATGTCCGCGAATTAGCCGAGGGAAAAATCGCGGTCTGGTCATGGCGGTAGAATAACGGAGTCCAAATCTTTAGATTTGGTGGTCAAATCTAAAGATTTGGACTCCAGGCGATGATGAGTCAATTACCACCCCACCACGACGCGACCTACAGCGTTAATCTGCCTGATTTTCAAGGGCCGCTTGATTTGCTGCTCACGCTGATTCAAGACCAAGCCCTCGACATCACCAAAATTTCATTGGCGCATGTCACTGACCAATATCTCCGCTATTTAGAAATTATCACCCAACTCAACCCCACCGATTTAACCGATTTTATTGTCATTGCCGCCCGCCTGATTCAAATTAAATCAGAAGTCTTGCTACCAAAACCGCCCCGCAGTACGGTTAATGAAGATGAAGAAAATGTGGGCGAGGCGTTGGCGCGGCAATTGGTGCTTTACAAACATTTCAAGGAAATGGCCTTACAATTACGGCAAATTGAAGCCCTGGAGCAACGTAATTTTGTGCGGACTGCGCCACCGCTAAAAGTGACCATGCCCGCCACAGAAACCCTGAAAATTACGCTAGATGACATTCTGCGAGCCGCACGCCAAGTCCTCCTGGTCAAAGCCCCTGAGCCAAGTGTGGATGTCATGGTGTCGCGACAAACCATCACCATTGGGCAGCAAATGGTGTACATTCGCCAAATATTGGAGACGGGCGAGGCCATCTCCTTTCAAGATTTGTTAGAGAATAGCTATACCCGCATTGAAATTGTGGTTACGTTACTAGCGGTATTGGAACTCATCAAACGGCAAGTGATTGAGGTGAAACAAGAGGCTTTGTTTGGGGATATTACGATTCATCGAAATGAAAATCCGCCTCGATTAACAGAGGCGGATTGGGTAGAATTGACGGAACAGGTGGACGTGTCGTAAGGGAAAGGCCACCCTCACCCCTGCCCCTCTCCCAAAGGACGAGGGGTAATCATAAATTCCCTCTCCTTTTGGGAGAGGGCTAGAGTGGGTTCATACTTCGATTACCGTTTACGCCAAAACTCCACCAGTAACTTACGAAACGTATCGGCATGTTCAATATGGGGCGAATGGCCGCAACTACTGATAATGACCTCACGATAATGGCCGCCATTGGCTTGATACCGTTGCAAAACGGCGCGAGTTTGGGCAATCATGGGTTGCGGGGGCGCGACTTCCGCCCCTGGCCAGCCCGGCACGGCCCCTAGTTGCCCCAAATAGGCTAAATCAAAAAAGGAATTGTCCGATACAATCTGGTCATTGTCCCCCCGAATCCATAGGATAGGGGGTTTTTTGTTTAGGTCGGCTAAGTGGCTAACATTGAAATATTGAGGTGAAATGGCATTAAGCAGACCATGCGACCCTGGGGCAATGGTCGGCCAATGGGGTGAGGGAGTCATATCGCCAGGGTAATTGCCAAGACCCGTTTGCGTGCTTAACATGGACGAAACAAAAACCTCCTCGCGCTCAGGCGTGGCCTTGAAAGGCAGCTTGAAGTAAAAACTGTTCATCACTAGGCGCGGAGATAAATTACTCTCGCTGCTGCGGTCTTTATCCGCCAAACGCTGCACAAATTCAGGGTTGGCCGCGCCACCGCCTGAACCAGCGTAATCTGAGGCCACAGGATTGCCCGCCACATCTTTGGTGCCGCCAAAGCCGAAGGGTGAAACAGGCGCAACTAAGGTTAAGGAAGCGACTTGCTCAGGATGGTCAAGGGTATATTGCATCGCCACGCCACCGCCTAAAGACCAGCCCACTAAATGAAAGGCCGACAAGCCTAACACTTCAACTAAGCTATGTAAATCATCCGCAAAATCTCGCCCCCCACGAGTGGCATCAACCGCCTTGCTTTCGGAGTGACCAAAACCGCGCAGGTCAGGGGCGAGGCTGCGATAAGTGGGTGGCAACGCCAACATGGTCTCCTCCCAAAATAGATTGGAAGAGACATTGCCATGAATGAACAGGATGGGCAGCCCATCTTCTGCCCCACAGGTGAGTAAATGGGTTTGCAAGCGAGGCGTATTAATGAAACTTGAGGTAATGCCTGAAAGTACCGTGGGTGTTTCCATGTTACAGTTTCTCCGTTGAAATAAAAAATGATGACTATATTATTAAATTATATTACTCCCATACTGCTTGTTGTAAAACGACTCGATAACCGTCAATGTCAGCAAACGTCTGCCCATGTACATCCCAATAAGGGTTGAAGGCTGGCACGGCGTGGTAACCATGCGCGGTCATGCGGTCAATCGCTGCTTGCCAAGTCATGGGGTCGGGTAAATAAAAAACCAAGAGGTTATCTTCGGTGGGCGCGTGGCCTGCGGCATGACCATGTTTATGGGTGAACTCTAAGTGATAATTGGCCCCAGGCTGACCTAACATGATGCCATCAAAATCATCATGGGCTTCAAATGAACCTAATATTTCTAGCCCCAAGCCATCACGATAAAAACGAAGGACCTCGGCCAGGTTATCGGTGGGGCGGGCAATGCGTAAATGGGCTGTTTTCATCAAGGAAAGGGCTATTCATGCACCGTCCCATCAGGCATGATGGTATGATGCAAAATAGCGTTGGTTAAATTTGTGCCTTTAAGATTGGCTTCCCGTAAATCGGCTTCACTCAAATCAGCCCCGCTGAGGTCAGTCCAAACCAGACCCGCCAAGCGTAAATCCGCCTTGGTCAAGTTCGCGCCGCTGAGGTTCGCGCCGCGCAAATTGGCTTCATGTAAATCCGCTTCACTTAAATCAGCATGGCTCAGGTTACTCCATAGTAACGGTACGCCCGCTAAATTGGCTTGGCGCAAATTGGGCTTTTCCCCTTTTTGTTGCGCCAAGCGCATAATTTCTGTCACTTGTTCAATAGTTAATCTAGGAGGCATTTTGTCCACTCACAAGGTGTATAATTTCGAGAGGGTATAAACTGGAGTGTCAAAATTTCATTTTGACAGGCGAAAATAAAATTTTCGCACTCCTAAAAAATTTCCACCTGTAAATAATGGGGGGATACGGAGTCCAAAGCCGTAGGCTTTGCCCCACTACTCAAAGCCTACGGCTTTGGACTCCATTTCTATCCCCTGAAAATTTACAGGTGGAAAAGTTTAATTTATGTCCTCGCGCAGTATCAGTATTTCAAGATTTGGGTGCAACAACTAAATTCTCCTCACCCCCGCCCCTCTCCCATTGGGCGAGGGGAGACAAGATACGCCCTCTCCCATTGGGAGAGGGCTGGGGTGAGGGGGCTAAATCTTGATATACTGAGTATAGTTAGAGAAAAGGACTGTATTATAACATGGAGTGAGCTTAAGGCCAAAAACCTTAAGGTTATCAGGCCATCGTTAATTCAACCATGGTAGTCACAAGAACCAACTGAGGCTGTTGGGGCGCAATATCAAATTTCCAGGCCAATTGCGCCTGATAATCATTCCGCATGGTGAGAAAACCGAGGTGCGACTGTCTGTTATTTACCGTCATATTGGCTTGTAATTGTTGCTGATATAACTCATGGGTATCTTGGGTGAGCAATTTTTGGATAAATTTTTGAAACTGAGGCATGGTCGCGGGGTCAAGGCTATTGGTGAGATAAAATCTGAGGCCGTCAGTTGCCAAATATAGACGCAAGGTTATGGCATCAGGCACCGCAGCATGATGAAATTTGAGGCCATTTTCTAACAATTCATTGGCAATGTAAGCCACTGCGCTTTGGGTCTGCTGATTTATTTGGGGTGAGGCTGAAACAGGGGAGAAGGTTGACCAATAATCAGCCATGAAATCAGCCGACAGCTGATTATTACGCCAACGTTGCTTTATTGAGGGAGAAGAAGGGGAAAAATGAAGGGATAGAAATTCACCCGTAGGAATGGGTTCAATGAAATTACCTAATATTTCAGCCATGATACATCATTTATACTGCGTTTTAAATGAAAACTACACTTTTGGCATAGGAGTCCGCAATTATTTGCGGGCTGTCCGCAAAGGATTGCGGACTCCT
>JAIFLK010000001.1 GCA_020049115.1 Chloroflexota bacterium
CACTTAAACTTAAGCCCTGACTATCCATAAAGTGAATATCCACCACTCGTTGGTCATACGGCGAAAGGCGCACATGGACACCCCCCGCCGCCTCCGAAATGCCCGTGTAATAACGAGCTACGGGAATAGGTTGGAACTCTAAATCACAAACATCAATCCCTGCGGAAGGTAAGCCTGAAATAATGGCCCGTTTAATCATGCGCGAACTACGGTGGACATCGCGATTAATGGTTACAATAGAGCCTTTAGGCAAGGTGGCTCCAAAAGCAGCCCCCAATTTAGCACTAAATTCCGGGGTTAAATCCACGTTCACCATGCCGCTCACCCCATATTGCCCAACCCCCAATTTAGCACTAAATTCCGGGGTTAAATCCACGTTCACCATGCCGCTCACCCCATATTGCCCAAATAACTCGCTCCGCCCTTGTGACCCCCAAATAATGCTACTATTAACCGTGGCCCGTGGCTCAACCTCTTTATGCGGCCAAATTTTCACATTGGCTTGAATAATTGCCCCTTCACCGACAATTGTGCCATCGCCAATAACCGCCCCTTCAAAAACGGAGGCGCGAAACTTCAAGCTACATTGCCGTAATATAATCGCCCCACTGATTTGGACATGCTCACCAATATAACAATTTCGCCAAAAAATGGAACGTTCGATATGGGCATTATTATCGACCACGCCATAATCGCGAATAACGGTAGGGCCGCGAATAACTGCGCCACTCCGAATTTGTACGGAATTACCTAAATAAATTGGCCCTTCAAGATGAGCATCAGGCGCAATATCGACATCCCGCCCCACCCAAATACCATCGCCTAAATGATGGCCTAAATCCATGCCCGCAATTTTGCCTTCTAGCGCATCGGCGGTAGCCCGCATATATTCCGAAAGACTGCCAATATCACACCAATAGCCATCTGCGACATAACCATATAATTGGTGACCGCGTTCACGCAATAAAGGGAATAGGTCATTAGAAAAATCAAATGAAACATTACGGTCAAAGTAGCTCAAGACCTCTGGTTCAAACACATAAATCCCGGTATTCACATAATCAGACATGACCGAGTCGCGGCCAGGTTTTTCTTGAAAACGAGTAATTTGACCTTCTGGATTTAAGATAATAACCCCATATTCAGTGGGGTCAGAATTTCGATGCAGAGCTAGGGTCGCAATAGATTTTTTCTTGCGATGATATTCCACAATTTTAGTAATATTAAAATTCGTTAAAGCATCCCCGCTAATGACAATAAACGTGTCATCTAATAGAGCTTCCGCATTTTTAACACTACCCGCTGTCCCCAAGGGTGTTTCCTCAACTGAGTAATGAATCCTCATGCCCAGGTTAGAACCATCACCAAAAAAATTTTGGATGAAGTCCGCTAAATATTGTACCGTAATAATCACTTCGGTAATGCCATGCCGTTTGAGCAAATCAAGAATATGGCTCATAACGGGTTTATTAATAATTGGCACCATGGGTTTGGGACGTTGAATCGTCATTGGGCGTAAGCGTGAACCGGCCCCGCCAGCCATAACAACAGCTTTCATAATGGGTTATCCCCTAATTGATATAGTTAATGTGAGAGCAATTACCTGAGACCCCTATCATACCATAAAATCGCCTGTAAGGGTAAAGATAATCTGTTGAAATGGCAGGTTGAGGAGTAAGAAATAGCCACTAGCCATTTTCCATGCTAAAATAGGGTCTAGTTTTTAACTAGGGCATAATTTTGTAATATAGATAAGTTATGGGCAAAACTGGGTTAGAGCAAAATCGGCATGTTTTATTTGTAATATTGATTATTATAGCATTAGGCGGCACCGCCCTATTCTATGGGCAACAAAAATTGTCCCCACCTGAACCGCTTCTCATTATTACTAATCCTTCACCCACGCAGACCGCGACCTTAATCGCCACACCCACCGCCACGCCTGCTCCAGTCAGGGTTTATATTACAGGAGCTATCGTTAAGCCCGATGTTTATTTTTTAGCTGCGGGCAGTATTGTGAAAGATGTCATTAAGGCTGCGAGTGGACTAACACAAGAAGCGGATATAGAACAGTTTAATCAAGCGTTAGAATTAAAAGACCAACAACACATTCACATCCCGCGCATGGGGGAAAAAAATGCCCCGCCGCCCGTCCAAGATGGAGTTATCGTTGAGTCAACACCTCCCGCCAATTCAACCACTCATAGCCCTGCAAAGTTAATCAATATAAATGGTGCTTCATTGGAACAACTTGACACCTTACCACGCATTGGCCCGACCTTAGCCCAAAATATTATCACTTATCGCGAGAGTCATGGCGGTTTCAAAACCATTGAAGAGATAAAAGAAGTGAGTGGAATTGGCGAAAGTGCTTTTAAGCAACTCAAAACACTAATTACGGTTGAATAATTATGTCAGAACTGAACAAAATTTACCTCTCATGGCTTGAGGTCGATAAACTCATTGATGAGTTAATCCCTCGTTTGCAAAACTACTCTTATGATGTCCTGATTGTTATTACTACGGGTGGCATCATTCCTGGCGGGATTATTGCGGAACGGTTAGGCATTAATCAAGTTTTAGTCGCCTCGGTTGATTTCTATGAAGATGAATCCCATGATTTTGACTGGCCGGTATTTATGCAATTCCCCGCCGATAGCTTCCTTCGTAATAAAGAAGTCTTAATTGTCGATGATATTTGGTATCGAGGGAAACAAATCGTTAGCGTTAGTGAGCGAGTAGAGCAAGCAGGCGGCCGTCCGATGTCTGCCGTTCTGCATTACAAGTCTCAAACTTCTGAGTTCAAAGACAAAGCCCCTAATTTTTATGTTGTTGAAACACAAGATTGGATTATCTACCCCTGGGAACTTGACCGCAAGGGAGATGCCATTACTAATTATCAATGAGTAATGAATAATTACCCATTGATAATTATATCACTAATGCGTTTTTTAATTACTGGTGGGGCAGGCTTTATTGGGGTTGCTTTAGCTAAATCTTTAATCAATAATGGTCATACCGTTCGAGTTTTAGATGATTTAAGCGCGGGTCATGCCGAGAGGTTGCCTGTAGAGGTACATTTTACGCGGGGTGATGTGGAGGATAAACCTAAAATTTGGCGTTTATTAAACAACGTTGATTGTGTTTATCACTTGGCAGCGCGGGTTTCTGTGCCAGAATCGGTGTTATATCCCCGCGAATATAATCAAACCAATGTCAGCGGCACCGTTGCCCTCATGGAAGCCATGCGTGACGCAGGCGTGAAGCGAGTGGTTCTGGCCTCTTCGGGGGCTATTTATGGCGAGCAAAAATCGGCCATTGTGCATGAAGAATTATTACCCAATCCCACCTCGCCTTACGCCGTCAGCAAATTAGCGGCAGAAAATTACGTTCATACCATTGGCAAATTATGGAACATTGAAACAGTTTCCTTACGAATTTTTAATGCTTACGGCTCTGGTCAGGCCATCCCTCCGATTCATGCCCCCGTTATCCCCAACTTTATCCGCCAAATCTTAAAAAATGGCTCAGTGGTCATTTATGGCAAAGGCGAGCAAATTCGCGACTATATTTACGTAGATGACGTTATCCAAGCCTTAGTCATTGCTGCCACCGCCGAGGGTATCAACCGCCAAATTATTAATATTGGCACAGGAGTGGGTACAAGCATCAATGAACTTGTTAGCTCTATTGAAACTGTTGCTCAATGTAAAGCCCAACGAATTATTAGTAATTCTGTTTCAGGTGGCGTGACGACCCTCATTGCGGATACTCGCCGCGCGCAAAGTATGCTCAATTTTACCGCAAAAACCTCTTTAAGTGAAGGGCTTGCTCTATTAATCAAGCATGACCCACAATTCACGAACTAAAAAGGACAGGTTACAATAACCTGTCCTTCGCTAACTAACTTCCCCCGTCACCCAACAACCCCAAATTAGAATGATCGCCCAACGTAAATTTATAGGCTCTAGGGCGAATGGGTGAACGATGAACGGTCACATGTCGCCCAATCAAACTGTCCTCAATGCGATGTCCAATATTACGAATTTGACTATGTTCTAACACAATGGAACGGGAAATTTCGGCATTTTCTATCACGCAATGATGATAAATACTTGTAAATGGCCCGACATACGCATTAACTAGCCGTGTATCTCGGCCAATAATGGCGGGGCCACGTATCACACTATTAAAAATCTCCGCGCCCTTTTCAATTGTCACCCGACTATCAATCTGGCTATCACGGTCAACATAACCTTCTATTACGGGTGTCAACTCCTCTAAAGCCAAACTATTCGCCTCCAACATGTCGCCAGGCCGCCCCGTATCAATCCACCAGCCTTGATGAATGTAGGGATGAACATTGTAATTATGCTCAACGAGCCATTGAATCGCGTCAGTAATCTCTAACTCCCCGCGCCAACTAGGGCTAATCGCATTAACGGCCTCAAAAATATTGGCATCAAACATGTAAATCCCCACCAAAGCCAAATCACTCGGCGGCTCTTTCGGCTTTTCCACTAACTTAATAATTCGATTATTTTGGTCAAGCTGCGCCACGCCATATTGTTCAGGTTGTGCCACTTGCGTTAAGACAATTTGCGAATTGTAGTCGCTACGCGCAAATTCGGCAATCAATGGGCTAATGCCACCCTGAATAACATTATCACCCAAAAACATCACAAAACGCTCATCACCCAAAAAATCTTGGGAAATTTTGACCGCATGCGCCAAGCCTAACGGGGCATCTTGCGGAATATATGTTACATTTACGCCCCATTCATGCCCCTGCTTCACCACCCGTTGAATCTCAGGCGCGGTATCTCCCACCACGATTCCAATTTCGGTAATTCCTGCGTCACGAATAGCCTCAATCACGCGGATTAAAACAGGTTTATTGGCAATGGGTATCAATTGTTTAGCACTGGTATATGTTAAAGGGTAAAGTCGTGTCCCTTTACCGCCACTTAAAATAAGTCCCTTCATAATAAGTAACAAATCTCCTTGTAATATGGTTAAAAAACCTCACCGGTCTTAGAGACGTATGAGGTTTAACTTTAGCTTAAAAAACGGCTTCATCATTCACTACCGCCATAGGTGTGGTCATCACCATCATGGTAGCTTTTTCTAAACCAATAATTTTCGCGGCAGCATCCCGCGCCTTAGTTAAGCCAGGCAAACGGTGGGTAATGTTATGGGCATCTGAGGCCAAAATATGTGCCATGCCTTCCCGTAACATGGTTTCAGCCACCCGCCGCGCCGGGGAGTCAGGTGTTAACAATAAGCTGCCCGCCGTCAATTGAGTGATGCCTCCCCGTGCTAAAAACGGCTCAATCAGAGCCAAATTTTTTTGAATAGGCACAATTCGTTCAGGGTGCGCCAAAATCGGCCAATAGCCCCGCGCTGTAAATTCAGCCAATAGGTCATCAGTCGCTTGGTTAAAATAAAAAAAATCAGGCTCGGCCAAAACATAACGGCTCTGGCCTAATGGCCCCGCCAAATTTTTGTCCCAATCCTCAAAAACACCTTCATACAAATGAACCTCATGGCCTGGGATAATAGTCAGAGTTATTTTGGCTGTATCTAATTCATATTGTAATTTAGCCACACGTTCAGCCACCTGACTTCGCAACAAAGATTCATACGGATTGTGATGGGGTGTGGCAAACATATAACGCACCCCATCCGCCACCGACAAGCGCGCCATAGCAATGGCCTCAGCCATATCACTCGCGCCGTCATCAACCTGTGGCAAAATATGAGAATGAATATCAACCATCATCAGGCTACCTCTAATTTCAACACACGCGATTCAAGGGCTTCAATTTTTAATTGTAACGGATAAAACTCCCGTTCTTGAACAGGATACCTGGCCTGTAATTGCCATTCAGCTTTCAAATCCAACAATGATTCATTTAACGCCATGAGTCGTCCCGTTTGGGTTAATGATAATTTCTCTACATTGCTTAAATGTTCCTCAATTTTATCAAGTCGCTTTTTCAGCAAAGTAAATTCGGTTTCACTCTTTTTGAGAATAAATTGAACATTTTCACTAATAGACCGTACCTCTGAATCAATTCGCGTCAAACTACTATTAACACTATGCAATTGTTGGTCCATACGAGTAACGTTACCATTGACAAAGTTCATTTGTTGCTCAACACGAATGATGTTACCATTAATAGAGTCTATTTGTTGGTCAATTCGTTCCAGATGATTTTGTGTGGTCACAAGAGTAGTTTTAACTTGCCCCATATCCATCTCTAACGAATCCATGCGATTTTCTAACGAATCCATACGGCCTTCTATTGACCCCATGCGACCTTCTAACGAATCCATACGGCCTTCTATTGACCCCATACGACCTTCTAACGAATCCATACGGCCTTCTAGTGACCCCATCCGAGTTTCTAACGAAACCATACGGCCATCTAAAGCCACAATAGCGGCACGTAAATCAGCCGTCTCTTCCCGTATAATCTGCCGCACCATCGGCGGCACTTCCTCGCGAATAATCTGCCGCATAACTTGGGCTAATTCGGTATAATCGGTCATGAGAATAATCCTCTTCCAGTAATTTTAGCTGTATTGCAAGGAACTGTCCACTTGAGCATTGGTTAAAACTGAGCCGATTAAGCGCGCATTAACCTTTTCTAATCTATCTTTAGCGGCCTGTACATGCTCCCGTTTAGTGCCACCTGCCTTAACAACTAGCAATACGCCATCTACTTGCGAAGCCAACAACGATGCGTCATTAACTGTGATAATGGGCGGCACATCAAAAATAACAATCTCGGCTAAGGAGGTCAGGTGAGTGATGATTTGTAACATTCTTTTAGAAGCCAGTAATTGACTAGGCACAGGAGGCAACGGGCCGCTAGTTAAGAGACGTAACGTGCTATTAGCAACTGTTTTGAAAGGAGGATTATTAAATGATTCGTCATCTTTGAAAAGGTGAGTGAAGCCGCGCTCATTCGTTACGCCAAATAACGCATGCTGCATGGGGCGGCGCAAATCGGCATCCACTAAAATAACGGAACGGTCACCGTCGGCCATGACGAGGGCCAGATTAGCCACCACCGCGCTTTTGCTCTCAATAGGCGCGGCAGAACTGACCAATAAGCTGTGAATCGGTTCATCTACGCTGGAAAATTCAATGTTGGTGCGTAAGGTGCGATAGGCTTCCGCCGCCGCCGAATTAGGACTGGTTAAGACAATTAAAGCATCATCTAACATTATATTATCATTGGCAATAGCTAAAGCCACTGCACTCCTGGATTTAATTTATTGACTGCCTAAACCCGCCACGAGGCTGCGTGGTTTTTCATTGCCCGCAGAGGTAGCATGGCTGACGAGAGGCGGAATAGCCCCCAAAACATTCACGCCAATGAGTCGTTCAATGTCTTCGGCGGTGCGAATGGTATCCCGTTCTAACCATTCTAAGAAAAAGATAACCAGGCCGCCCACCAAAATACCAAATAAACCACCCGCCAATGTGTTGACGCTGGTATTGGGCGAATAGCGTTGATAACCCAAATTATAGACGCTATCCAACATTCGCACATCAATGCGGTCGCGCTTATCTTGCTGCTGATTCCACTGGTCGCGGTTTTCAATGAAGACAATAGCCATCTGATTGACAATATCCATCGCCACTTTGGGGTCACGGTCACGGGCTTCTAATTGTAAGGTAAAGGTTGAGCTATCAGGATTAACAAATAATTTGCCCAGCAACGTGCCTGTGTCCATATCCAGTTGTTCACGGTCAATAACTTCCGTCGCCATGGTGTGAGTGCGAATGTTTTCGGCATAGTTGCGGAGCAAATCTTTCAAACTATTACTAGACCCCCAATCGGTGGCGCGGGCGGGAACAACGCTCAATTTAACACTGGCGGTATAAATGGGCGTTTGCATTTTACTGGCCGCATACGCGCTGCCTGCCGAAATGAGGGCGACAAGGATAATTATCCAGCCCCGTTTACGCAAAATCGTGAGATATTCATTAATTTCCATCCGAGACCTCCGCTAAAACGGCAATGCCCAGGCCTTCTAGGTCACGCCGATGATGAATTCTATCATCCAAATAATCCAATAAAAAAGTGAGGGCAATGCCCATGCCCATCGCCAGTAATAAACGCAAAGGTAAATCCAGCCGTTCCGTTAAAGAGGTTGGCACAGCGACAGGCACAGAGGGCGGGTCTATCACTTTAATAATGCCACCAAAGGTGCTTAATAAAGGCAAATAATTCTTCTCGCCCTCATGTTGTAAGGCATTAGTAATAGCCTGACCTATTTCACTCAATTGGTCAGGATTGCCCCAACTCAGGTGCAAAGTTAAAACCCGATGCTGTTTCTCCACCAATAAGCCCTGAATCGTGCCAGGCGATAACGTGACTGTGCTGCCCATGTCGGCCAAATAACGATTGACAATGGTAGTAAAATCATTGCTACTCACAATCACCGCCAAATCATCCGCCGCGTATTCCGAGGCCACTGCCGCATAATAACCATCGTAATTAAATTGTTTGGGGATACGTTCTGGCTGCACCCCGACAATAAAGCGCATAGAAACGGCATAAATCGGCGCGGGTGTATGTTGGTTAGCGAGGCTCACTAGAACCACTAACACCAACAATACGCCAGGAATCCAGGCCCGTTTCCAGACAATGCCAAGATATTGTTTCAGTTCCATGCTACAGAGTATAAGTCAAATAAAACAAATTGAGAAATACGTCTACCGAAAAAAGCCACCCTCACCCCTGCCCCTCTCCCACAAGGCGAGGGGTATTAACTCCCTCTCCCAATGGGAGAGGGTTGGGGTGAGGGTATTTAGAAAAATTACTTTTTCGCTATGCCAATAAAGGGTAAATTACGGAATTTTTGGTCTAGGTCTAAACCATAGCCAAAAACATACTCATCAGGGATGACAAAACCAATGTAATCCACGGGAATAACCACTTCACGACGCTCTTTTTTATCCAACAAAGCACAAATTTTAATACTCGCGGGGTGGCGCGTTCCCAACAAACGGGTAATATATCCCAATGTATAGCCAGAGTCGATAATATCTTCCACGATGATGATATGTCGCCCTTCAATTGATTCATCTAAATCTTTCAAAATCCGCACCACGCCACCCGATGACCGCGCCCCGCGTCCATAACTGGACACGGCCAGAAAATCCACTTCATGGGGAACTGTAATTTGGCGCATCAAATCGGTCAGAAAAGGGACACCCCCTTTCAAGATACATATTAGCAGAAAATCCAACCCCTTGTAATCTACAGAAATCTTTTCCCCCAATTCCTTGACGCGCGCCTGTAACCTGTCCGCATCAATTAAAACTTCTTTCAAATAACCATCCCACATATTAGGCATAAAATTTTCTCCTCATAATAAGCAAGTCAGCGTTCAGCTAGTCAGCTAGTCAGCTAAAAACTAACAAGCTAAACGCTGACTTGCTGAACGCTGACACGCTGACTAGCTGACTGCCTAAGATAGTACCAAAGTATAGCCATTTGTCAATTTGATTGACGTTTCACGAGTTTTGATTTACCATGCAGCATAGTAGTTGCGATTATCAACATGTTAAATTTAACGGAGAAAAAAATTATGTCTGAACAAAATATTACCGCCCAGATTCAAGCACGGGTCAGCCAACAACGTGAGGAAATTACCCAATTTCTGTTCGATTTATGCGCCATTCCCAGCATGGATAGCCAAATTGGGCCAGTGGGTGAACGGTTACAAGCCGAAATGCGGAAACTTGGTTTTGATGAAGTGCGCTTTGATAAAATGGGCAACACCATCGGGCGAATTGGCAACGGGCCGAAAGTGTTGGTTTATGACACCCACATTGACACCGTTGGCGTGGGCGACCCGTCAGCGTGGGCGTGGGACCCGTTCAAGGGTAAAGTTGAGGACGGCGTGTTTTATGCGCGGGGCGCGTGTGATGAGAAAAACTCCACCCCTGGCATGGTTTATGGGCTGGCGATTGCCCGCGATTTGGGGCTATTGGAGGGATTTACGGCCTACTGTTTTGGTAATATGGAGGAATGGTGCGATGGCATTGCGCCCAATACCTTTGTGGAAGTTGACCCGAAAGTGCGGCCTGATTTTGTGGTGATTGGCGAGCCGACCAAAATGCAGGTTTATCGCGGCCACAAAGGGCGACTAGAAATGAAGATTACGGCCAAAGG
>JAIFLK010000185.1 GCA_020049115.1 Chloroflexota bacterium
TTGGTTTCAATCTTTTGGATTTTCTCCATGAGGGGCGTAATTTTTGTGCCATCGGCAGGAAAATCATCTACTCCACCTAAGACCCACTTATCTTCTTTTTTAGCGAGGTTAATTTTATTCCCTTCGCTATCGCTGACGGTCATTTCGGTCACATCTTTCGCCTCAAATTTCGGAAAAAGTGGCCCACTTTTGGCTTCGGTGACGGCCGTTTTAGACCAGAAAACCAAGCCCGTGATTAAGAGTTGTACCACTAAAACAGTGGCGAGAATTTTATTCAGGTTGCTCATATATCTCTATTCCTTTCTTCGGCCACTCATCAGGTGACTTCAAGTCACCTGATGAGTAATCCACTAGGCCGCACTGGTTGATTTTTTGATGTCGCCACTCGGTAGATTAACCTCTTTTTGCGGCAATAACACCATCGGCGTTTCATTTCGTTGGCGTAAATTCCAAATTATGCCAATCGCGATAACCGCTAATAAGGCCATGCCGTAATTCAACCCTTCCCAAAAAGTCGCCCGTTCCGCCACATCCGCATTTAAGACGCGCGCCGCCGTGCCACGAGAGCGAATCGTCAATAAATCTAAATCTTCCACTGACCAATCCACCATGTTTTGGGCAAATTGTAAGCTATTGAGATAACGGTCACGGCTTAAGTTGGACGATAAATTGAACACTAAATCATTCAAAAACTCCGCACTCGCTACGACAACCAAACGCGCATTTTCAGGGGAACGGTCAATCGTGCCAACCGTTGCCACCACAGGCTCAGGCGGCGGCTGATTGGGGTCAGCGGAGGGTTGCGGTTGGGGCATTTCTTGGCCCTTGAAGTAGCTCTCAAACGAACCTTGCACCGCCACCGCTAAGGGATAGGATTTTAGCTCTGTGCCAGCAGGAAAACCTATCTCAGGATAAAGTTCCATGTTAGGTTGCACATTGGTATCGGTTTGCGTCCATGAATTATTAGATGAACGGAGCAAAATGGTGGTGGTGCGACTCTGATTTTCGGTTTCATCAATCGTAATAGGTGAAGCCCAATTGATAGTGACCGCAGGTAAACTCCCTAAAATCGGGTTGTCCTTCGCCATGCCATCATTCCGCACGTCCACAAAGAAGGGATAATTAATGGCCTGAATTTCCCGAATTTGCATGCCCGCCACCTCGCGCATCACTTGGGTGGGGAACGGTTCATTTTGCATGTCTAGCAGCAACGAATTTTCTATCGTAATACCATAACTAGCTAACATTTCTTGCATGCCACCTGTAACCTGTTGCACGCCGAGACCACCCGTCATGGGGTCAGGGTTCAGGGTATAATTCCCCGCCGAGACAATGACCGAGCCACCCCGCATGAGGTATTGGTCAATGGCATATCGTTCAATATCGCTCATCTGTTGCGGCGCAATAACCAGCAATACATCAACATCAGTTGGCACTTGCCCTTTGGATAAATCCATCGGCTTAACGGTGTAATCTTGGCGCAATTGCTGCCCAATTTGGCTATATTGTTTGAAGGAGGGAGCCTGTTGCCCAAATTGATTGGCTTGGGGTATATCGGGCGGAGTCCATAACCCAACCACTTTAAGGAAGCCACTGGAAGCCCGTTTCAAGGCCGATTCAATGGTTGTCCGCACATCCGCTTCGCTCAAATCGCCAGAGGGATAGAGCAGTTGGGTTTGTTCACCAATTTGTAATACCATGTGTAAATAGTAACCTTCGGTGGAAAATAGGCCAATAGGAATGGGACGTAAGCCATATTTTTTCTCTAGGTCAGCCGCCGTCATGCCACTTTGCGGGTCATCTAAATCCATTTGAGTAAAGCTAAATTTACCGTTAGAACTAGCCGCAATTTCCCCCGCCACTTTACTGATAGTGGCTGGCGCGGCGGTTATCTGTTGCGGTAGATTTTTGGGCGTGACAAACAATGTCAACTGAACGGGTTCTTGCATGGAGGCCAACACTGCGTCAATACTTTGGAAGCCAAAAACCACTTTTTTGATAGCGCGGGTCAAATCATACTCTAAATTACGCAAACTTACTTCGACATCACCTGTGCGGCTAGGCTGCACTTCAATGAGGTCTTGGAAATTTAGCACCACATTTTGGTCGCCATAACGCACCAAAATGTTAAAATAGGCATTAACCACCGACGCGCCATAACGGTCAGCCGCTTGCAAGGGCGTGGGCTGAATACCATACGTTTGGTTGGCCTCAGCCTCTTTTTGCGGGTCTTGCAAGGGGTCAATCGTTTCTACTTGAATGTTACCGTTAGAGGCAATTTGATATTCCGTTAGCAAATCCCGAATGCGCGGCACTAGGGGAGCTAACAAGGGGTGGGTTTTTTCGCTGAAATAGCCGCGAATGAGCAACGGTTCTTGAATATTACTTAATAAATCTCGTGTCACAGGCGATAGGCTGTACTCTTTTTGTTGGGTTAAATCCAAGCGGATACCACTCATGGGGTAGAGCCAAAAATTCACTAGCAACAAATTCGCAATCAACAGCGTGGCCGCGAGGCTGAAATTTTGCCGATAAGCGAAGGTATTCTCGCCTAAACTCCAGCGTTTGCTGTCCAGTGAAAGCACGTTTAGGGTTAAAAAGATAGCTGCAATGGACAGGTAATAAACCAAATCGCGCACATCAATCACGCCGCGCTCAATGCTCTCAAAGCGACTGCCCGCGCCAATGGCTCGCAGAATTTCGCCCTGACTTTCGCCGATAAAATCGGTGACGGCGCGTGAGCCGATGAGATAAAGCAGCCCTGCCACCAAGACGGTCAAAATGAGGGCGACAATTTGGTTATCGGTGCGGGAGGAGATAAAGAGGCCAATCGCCACATACGCCGCCGCTAATAAAACCGCCGCCAGATAACCGCCAAAAACGGGGCCCCAATCAAGGTTGCCGAGCATGGAAACGGTGATAGGAATGAAAAAAGTGAGGGCTAAGGCTACCATGATGAGCAGCATGACAGCGATAAATTTGCCCATAACCAACTGTATGACGCGGGTGGGCAACGTCAGCAAAATTTCTAGCGTTCCTGTTTGTTGCTCCTCACTCCATTGGCGCATGGTCAAGGCGGCCACGAGGAAAATCAGAATAATCGGCATCCAGCTAAATAGGGGGCGGACATCGGCAATGCCGCGTGAGAAAAAAGTTTCCCACGAAAAGAAAATAAACAGCGTAGCCGCCAGAAAAACCCCCACAAAGATGAGAGCCATCGGCGAGCTAAAGTAACTATTAAGTTCTTTGCGAACCATAGCTAAGGTTTGTTTCATGATAAATCACTCCGTTAAATGTAATAATTTGCGTAAATACCAAACCTACCCCCCTTTATCCCCCCGACATCAGGGGGAGATATTGCTCCCTCTCCTACGTAGGAGAGGGCTGGGGTGAGGTGTTTTTGTTAAACCGCCGTCGCTAATTGATTAAAGACACTTTCCAATGTGCGGACATCATAGCGCAACTCGCGCAGCGGCCAGCTTTGTTGGCGCGCCACATCGTAAATGCTAGGGCAAAGGTCGGATTTGGCTTCGCCCGTAATGCGATAGGTCGGAAAGCCATTTTGGGGTAGCAGGTCCACTTTCTTAACGCCGCTTAAACCCCGCAATACCTTATCCACGCCTTCCGTTTTTTCTTGTAATACCAAAATGGCATCAGCCGTTGTGGCGAGGTCTGAGAGACGGGCATCTTCCTTCACTTCGCCATTCATGACAATAATCACACGGTCACAGACCGCTTCCACTTCGGGCAAAATGTGGGAGGAAAATAAAATGGTGCTGTGGCGGGCTAATCGCTTGATGAGGCCGCGAATTTCCACAATTTGAGTGGGGTCAAGGCCAACGGTTGGCTCATCTAAAATCAACAATTTAGGCCGATGGAGGATGGCTTGGGCGAGGCCAACTCGTTGCCGAAACCCTTTACTCAATTGGCGAATCGGT
Source organism: Chloroflexota bacterium (assembly GCA_020049115.1). GTDB lineage: Bacteria > Chloroflexota > Anaerolineae > 4572-78 > J111 > JAIFLK01. The sequence continues at coordinate 3,939 of JAIFLK010000185.1, forward strand.
TGGGTGAGCCGTTCTGCTAACCCTGTGGCGTAAATCGCCTCCGAGAGCCGCGCCAATTGTTCATCGGGCGGAATCTCCCGCATGTCGGCCATCATTTTGAGATAACCCTGCACCGATAAATCAGGATATAGTGGCGTATTTTCAGGCAAATAGCCAATGCGCGCCTGCACTTCGCGAGTATGGGTGAGAACGTCTAATCCATCTACTTCCACTTGCCCGCCGTCGGGTTGGAGGTAGCCTGTCAAAATTTTGATGGCGGTGGATTTACCCGCGCCGTTTGGCCCAAGCAAGCCCACAATTTCCCCCGCTTTCACTTCAAAATCAATGCCTTTGAGGGCCTGGACGGTGCCGTAATATTTGGTTAACTCTGTTACTTTTATCACTCGCTCAACTCCTATATGGTTTAAGCTATGATAAGGTCAAAACCTTATCATGGCTGATTTGACCATCTCAATATTTATATACCTGACAACAAAGACCCCGACTTTAGGTAAAGTGCGGGGTGTAAGGAATTAGGAACTAGGAATTGGGAATTGGGGTGAAAATAATTCCTAATTCCTAATTCCTAATTTCCTTAATGTTCTCGCCTATTTTAACTTAATTGGGGTTAAAATAAACTGAAAATCGTGTTAGAGTTATATTAGAATCTAAACGGTTATTTAACCAGCACCAACTCGGCGATAATCGGCAGATGGTCTGAGCCGCCTGAATCGGTTAAGGTTTGGGCCTGGCGCACGGTAAAGTGGTCATTATAAAAAATCTGGTCAATCCGCACCAGTGAACCCGATGGCAGTTGCAGGTTTTTATGGTACTTAAATAAAGGTTCAGGTTTTGCGCCGAGCCATTTCACGGCCTCGCGGATGGGGCTAAAACTTAATAATTTCCATTGAAGATTAATCGTCTTGTTAGGAATGTTAATACTTTGAGCAGGAAAAGAGAAGCCAAACCCTTGCCCGCCTTCATGGTGAGCATTATGCAGATATTGCGCCACCAACTGAAAATTATCAGATTGGGGCGTAGTATTAAAATCGCCCGCTACAATGAGTGGCCCGCCCTTAAACTCAGCAATGGCGTGGGTTAAGGCCATAATTTGCCCATGCTGTAAATTCCAGCGTTCTTGACTAATGGCGGTACTGGGATGAACATTCCAAATTGTAATATTGCCTTGTGGCGTTTCCACGGTGGCCTTTAGGACTCGCCCCTCATCAAATGAAGAGCCAATGGGTTTCAGGGGATAACGACTAATAATGGCTTGCCCAATAGAGCGGACGTAAATGAGGTGACCAGGGCTGTCAGGATAAAGTGAGGCGGTAACAGCTTGCAATGCAGGCAACATGGGGGAGGTAATTTCTTGTAAAAAAAGGATGTCCGCTTGCTGACGTTTGATAACGGCAATGGCTGCATCGGGGTCTTTATTGATATATAAAATATTATAGCTCATAATTTTAAGTGGTGAGGTATCTGCCAAAGCGGACGAAACGGTGGGCGTAAATAAGGGTAATATACTGACCATGATGCCAAGGGTAGGAATAGTCATGACTACCGTTAAGCCTAACCGTTTAGTTAATGCGCTGAACAAGGCTGCTGGAATGAGGACAATCAGCCACCAGGGGAGAAAATAATTCATCAAACGAACGGGTAAGATGCGGTCGCCTGGCCCCCAACGGAGCAGATAAATGAGCAAAAACGTTAAGCCTCCACACCACAACACCAGCCAAAAAACATGGCGGGGAAAATGCCATACTTTAATGAGTGATTTACGGTTTAATTGGAAATATTTTTTTAACATGATAATACCTCCTTTTTTGTTGCTATACTCAGTATTTCAAGATTTGGGTGCAACAACTAAATTCCCCCCGCCCCTCTCCCAAAGGGCGAGGGGAGACAAGATACTCCCTCTCCCATTGGGAGAGGGCTGGGGTGAGGGGGCTAAATCTTGATATGCTAAATCTTGATATACTGATACTGCGCGAGGTCATAACTTAAACGTTTGTGTCTTAGCGACTTTGCGTCTTGGCGTTAAAATTTCAACGCCAAGCAGGCAAAGTCGCTAGGGGTAAAAATATTCAATCTATGCCCTCGCGTAGTATAACTATAAAATTTCTTTTTCTAACAATGACGGTGAATTTATGGGTAATTCTGTCTCAACGGGCGTGGGTTGAGGTTGGTGGGTTAGCCAGATGAGCAAGAATAGCCCCACGACAATGAAACTATCGGCAATATTAAAAGTCGGCCAACGGGTCGCGCCAATGCCCACATCTAAAAAATCGGTCACATGACCATCCACCAAACGGTCAGCGAAATTACCAATGGCCCCGCCTAAGACAAAGCCAATCGGCCAGGCGGTGAGGGGCGGCCATGTGCCTTGCAAAAGGTTCATGGTTAGCCAAACGACTAAACTCGCAATAACCAACCCCGTAACCACTAACGGGCCATTGCCGCCATTGGCAAACATGCCAAAGGCCACGCCAGAGTTATAGCCCAGCGTGAAACGAAATATTTCGCCCATGATGGGCTGTGGTTGGTAAAGTTGTAAGGTGGCCTCGGCCCAAACTTTACTCCCATAATCTAGCCCTAGCACGACTAAAAAAGTGATTAACAACGGATAAATATGTTTATAATTCATAATGAGTACCTGTTTTATGTGAAACTAAACGTTAGCTAGTCATCGGATGACTAAAGCTGATGAATATATTAGGGATAACTCCCGCCCACGTCAAATCCATTGGAGTGTAGTTGTTTGTGTGAGCTAACGACTATGACTATAATCACTTTATTGTAAATTTACTTTGAGGTGCAACGATGGAAAATTATTTTGACCAAACCGAATTTGCCGATAACCCAGAACCGCGCTGTCCTGTGGTGTTATTATTGGATACCTCCCATTCAATGTATGGCGAACCTATCAATGAATTAAGCCAAGCCATTCAAACCTTTGCCTCCGCCCTCAAACGGGACACGCTGGCCTCATTGCGGGTGGAGGTGGCGATTATTACATTTGGTGGCTCGGTGCAATTGTTAGATGTGCGGAGTGGGGGCAGTCGTGCCATTGCCGCTGACGCGCAGCAAGCCTTCGTGACGGCAGATGTATTTGAGCCGCCCACGTTGGCCGCGAGTGGTAACACGCCCATGGGTGGAGCGGTGCGTCAGGCTCTCAGTTTATTACGTGACCGCAAGGAAATCTATAAGCAAAATAGCCTTGATTATTTCCGCCCCTGGCTCTTTCTCATCACCGATGGACAACCCACGGATGATTGGGAATCGGCGGCGCAACAATTGCGCGAGGAAGAGAACCGCAAAGGATTAATTTTCTTTGGCGTGGGCGTTGAGGTGGCTAATTTGGAGATTTTAGGGCGTTTCTCAGACCAACGCCCCCCGCTTAAACTGCGCGGCTTGGCCTTTGGCGAGCTATTTCAGTGGCTCTCCAAGAGTTTATCCTCTGTGGCCCACTCCAAACCAGGCGAGCAAACCCCCCTGCCCGCCGTTGGTTGGGCGCAGGTGGATACGTCACACTAGGAATTAAGAATTAGGAATTAGGAATTAAAGGACTAATTCCTAATTCCTAATTCCTAATTAACGTATGGACGGCCTGCGCTGCCTTGACCCCAAATGCCGTAAGCGGTTGCCTGATGGGACACGCTATTGCCCCTATTGTGGCATGCCCGTGCTGCAAACCATGCTCCCGTTTTGGCGACCCCGTTTTTATCGCCAAGCGGGAATTGTGGTGGCGTTATTTAGTTCCTGCGCGGGGGTTTATTTTGTGTTAGTTACGTCACTAACCTCTATCTGGAATAATTACGAATTGGCGATGGCAACCGCAACGGTCACGCCCATGCCCACCCTCACCGCCACGCCTCGCCCCACCCGCACCCCTTTTCCCGTTATCAAATCCACCCTCGCCCCCACTGAAACCCCGCTTCCCACCCCCACTAATGTCATAGTGCGCTTGGTCAAATTAACTCCCGTTGCCGTCATGGGGCAGGTGGCCGATTCCTTTCGCCTGTTCACTGAACCCAATTATAGCTCAGTGGCCGTCGCGGGTTTTGCTAATGGTCAAAGGGTGCAAATTTTAGGTCGTGATGTCCAGGGACAATGGCTCAAGGCTCAAGTGGGGAACGCTAGTGGTTGGATTAAGGCCGATTTGGTGGCCTTAGAACTCCCCTGGACGGTGGATAAATTGGGCGAGGTTGCGCCGTAGCGAAAACGGTATGGTTTGGGCAAAAGACTAACCTACCCTCAAATTTGCCGCCATAACGGTCAACCTGCCCCAGGGCGTTCCAATGAACGGGGATTTCTGCGCCTGGCGGTAATTGCAGCCACACTGCTGCCGACATCGCCAGCATAAGCGCAATGATGAGGCCACTCAAAACGAACATGCCTGAGAAATTCTGTTTTTCATGTGCTTCCATGGGAATTATCTCCTAAGAGCGTGTTTCTTAAATACCAGGTCATTCTGAATGAAGCGTAGCGTAATGAAAAATCCTTCAAAACTCTACCAACCCAAACGGTTTTCGGCCCCGATAATCTCACTTTTAGGTCAAAGTTGCAGGGACTCTTCGCTTCGCTCAGAGTGACATGGGGAAAGTGTGATTTGTATAGTCATCAGGTGACTTCTAGTCACCTGATGACTATACAAATCACGCTTGACGAGACACTAGTTCTTATGGTTGATTGACCCAGGGCTTATTTGGGGTAACATCTTAATCCAATATTTAACTCTCTCTCAGCCTAGTTTCATTTACATCTCTTAGGCTAAGAGGTAAGTTTAGAACTTACAATTACGGAGTCCAAATCTTTAGATTTGTCAGAGTTGACCGCGAACAAATCTAAAGATTTGGACTCCATTTAGGAGATAACTCATGAACGATAATAGACCTTCTTGTTTAGTTATTTTAGTGGCTCTCATGATAGTTTTGGTAATGGGGATAGCGATAGGTGGCGGGGCGGGCTATCTGTTGTTGGCTCGTCAATCACGCGGGGCTATTCCCCTGACCATTACGGAATCTGTAATTACGGCTCAACCCGTTAGCTTGACTGTGCTGCCTAATTCAAGCCAAGCCGTTATCGTGGCCGAGCAATCGGCTTCAGTGGATGCGGTGGATAAAGTGTTGCCAGCGGTGGTGACGGTGATAAATCAAGGTTCTTTTGGCACGAGTAGTGGGACGGGCTTTTTTATTACGAATGATGGCTATTTGGTGACCAATAACCATGTGGTTGAGGGGGCGGGGCAATTAACCGTTATTTATGCTAAGGGTGGCAGCGCGACGGCGCGGCTCATTGGGACTGCGCCTGAGTTTGATTTGGCGGTGATTAAAATTGAGGGGCATGTGCCTGCGGTGGCGGAATGGGGCGATTCGAGCAAATTGCCGCTTGGCTCACAGGTCATTGCCATTGGCTCGGCGTTGGGGCGGTATCAAAATACCGTTACGGGCGGTATGTTGAGTGGTTTTAATCGGGAATTGGGCGGCTTGCGGGGATTATTACAAACCGACGCAGCTATCAATCATGGTAATAGCGGTGGCCCGTTGATTAGCTTGGCGGGGCAAGTCATTGGCATTAATACGATGGTGGTGCAAGGTGGCCCGTCGGATGCGGTAGGGTTGGGCTTTGCCATTCCTAGCAATATTGCCCGTAATGTAGTGAAGCGTTTAGCCGAGGGTGGGGATGCGCGCCCACCCTTTCTGGGGATTCAATATGAGCAACTTTATCCCGAATTAGCGGCGGAGAACCAGTTAGCTATTAGCGAAGGGGCGTATGTGCAAGCAGTTGTGGCGAATAGTCCTGCAGGTGTGGCGGGGTTGCAGGAGGGGGATGTTATTTCCCAAATTGATGGCCGAGCTATCAATGACCGTAATCCGTTAGTCAGCGTATTATTTGAGCATGTGGCGGGTGATACGATTACCCTAGAGGTCTGGCGGAATGGGGTGACGTTGCAAACGCAATTAACATTGGTGGGACGCGAATAAGTGCTGAGTTATGACTGCTGAGTTATTCACACTCATAACTCAGCAGTCATAACTTAGCACTAACTAACTAGCGCACCCTCAAAATACAAAATTTGTCCTTGTTCATCTCGGATAACTCTGGCACTGTTACGCGCCCAAATTATTGTGCCATCGCGTCGTCGCAGCCGTAGTTCAAAGTTATTGACAAAGTTATTATCATTAATGGCTTTCAGCCAACTGTCTCGCTCGGTATGGGAGACATAACTATGAATAACATTAATCGTCATCAAAGCCTCACGGCTAGGATAGCCTAACATTTCGGCTAAGGCTATGTTTGCTTCTAAAATTTGACCCGTTGGGGTCGTCCGATAAAGACCCACGGGGGTATTATTGAACAGGCTATGATAGCGATTTTCGGCTTCATGGAGAGCCTGGTGCTGGCGGGCTTGTTGAATGGCTAAAGCCAAGACATCGGCCACCTCATGGGCAATTTCCATGTGTTCAGGGGTAAAATCTTCCGCTTGGGTGAACCCTAAATTCAAAGCCCCAATCAACTTATTTTGGGCAATTAACGGGACACAAAAATAAACCTCTAGCCCGTAAGTTTGTAATATTTCGTTTACAACAGGGGCATTAGGTAAGGCATCGAAATTTCTTAAGGTGTATATTTGCCCTGCTTGCAGTGTTTCGGTGGCTTCAGTAAACTCGTTAAGGGAAATAGAGAGGTTAGAGGTTGCTCTTGGCTCACCTTGTTGGGCGAGCAAGGTGGCTTCTTGATGGATGGCATCAAAAGAAAATACCGTTGCCCGCAGACATGGGATGAGTTTTTGGATTTGAGTAATGGCCGCCACGGCAATATCCTGCGGTGATTGCACCATGAGGATGGCATGATCAATTTCTCGTAATATTTTAAGCCGTTCGGCATAACGATGCAACGCCTCATCCGTTTGTTTACGTTGAGTAATATCGGTAATAATGGTAGCTAATAACTGCTTTTCAGGGGTTTTATGAGGAATAATGAAGGTCGTTTGGTCAACCGAAATGGTTTTCTTATCACAACGTTGCAATAAATTTTCTTCGCGCCATAGTTGCTCCGTTTGCGGAATATGGATCGGGCAAATGTTGTTCATAGATAGACCCACTAACTCATCGGGTTGTTGATAACCCACGAGGCGCGCCCCCGCAGAATTTGCATAGACAATTTTATGCCCCTCTTGAGGCGAGATAAGGGCAATAAAATCAGCCGAGTTTTCAATGATGGCTGATCGGCGGGCATTATCGGCAAAAAGTTGTGCGTTAGAAATAGCAATGGCTAACTGATTAGCCACGATTTGCAAGGTGCGGATTTCCTCGGCATTGAAATGATTGAGGTGGCTATCCTGCACATCTAATACTCCTAGCAATCGTTCCCCTAATACCAACGGCATGGCAACTTCAGAGCGGGTATCAGGCAGCAGCGGGTTGGGTAGATGGTAAGGGTTTTCCCTAATATCATTTACCACCACGGCTTTTTGCGAACGGGCCGCTCGTGCCACCAAACTGCGTTCAGCTTTAAGGGGAATGTGATGTTGTCCTTGCAACAAGGCCGCTCCTGCTTTACCTGTGCCTGCTTCAATATAAAGCAATGTTTCTTTAGCTCCCTGCTCATTCATCTGTTCAGACAGCAGATAAACTTGGGCATGGTAGTAGCCAAAACTTTCTTTAAGGTGGTTCACCGTTTGGGTAAGCAACTCGGTAGGTTCAAGCAAGATCGTCAACTGTTGCCCTAATTCATAAGCCAAGGTTTCTCGCTGTTTACTACTGGTGAGTTGCTGTTCTACCCGATGACGGTGTAGCGCAGTTTCAATCACCCCAAACAACTCACGGTCAGTGAAGGGCTTAAAAATATAGCCATACGACTCGGTCATTTTGGAACGACGGAGTGTTTCAGGGTCATTTTGTGCCGTCAGATAAACGACTGGAATATTAAATTGGGTTTGAATCTGTTGGGCGGTTTCCACGCCATCTAATTGCCCCGCTAACACAATATCTAGTAATACTAAATCGGGATGCAAGGCAATTGCTTGTTCAATGGCCGCTTCACCTGACGAAACCACCGCCGAAACGAAATAGCCTAACTTGTGTAGCCGATGTTGTAGTTGGGCGGCACTGACTTCTTCATCTTCCACAATCATAATTTTTGTTTTGCTCATAGTAATCTCTCCTATGGGGTGACGAGCATGAGGTAGATATTAAACGATTATAGAACTAAGTCAAATTTTCTCGTCATATTTGATATAGAACAACTGTGGGTTTATAATGGGGGGGTTCAATTTAGAAACAAAAAAACTCAGAAAGGTGGACAAATTTATGCAAGTCAAAACATTAAGTAACCAAATTAATACCTCTCTCTGGCGTTCAATCGCCGCCATCGCTGTTTTTACGGCCATCACCGCCGTAGCAGCCCGCATTACCATTAACATTGGCCCTGTTCCCATCACCATGCAACCTTTAGCCATCGTTTTAAGTGGCTTAGTTTTAGGGGCGCGGGGCGGAGCTTTGGCTCAACTCACCTATGTGGCTTTAATCGCGTTAGGACTACCCTTAGATGCCAACATGAAAGGGTCACTCGTTTTCTTTGGCCCCACCGCGGGTTATCTCTTGGGCTTCATTCCCGCCGCATTTGTGACAGGGTGGTTGACTGAACAATTTGCCCTGAAAAGCTGGTGGGGACACTTCCTCGCCGCCACCGTCGGCATGATGGTCATCTATTTAGTCGGCGCGCCTTGGTTGGCTCTCTATTTAAATAGTTGGTCAAAAGCCTGGACACTCGGCATTTTCCCCTTCATTCTCTTTGATTTGGGCAAAGCCGTTGTTGCGGCAGGCGTAGCCGAAAGCGGCAAATACTGGCTCAATCGCCCACAATAGTACTGTACCCTAAATAAAAGCCTTTATAAGGTTTCAAACCTTATAAAGGCTAATTATCCCATGATTGACTCTCTGCTTATTGAAAATCATGACGGCATTCTCAGCCTCACCATGAACCGTTCCCAAAAGAAAAACGCCCTGACCGATGAAATGTATGAACAGCTAGGGCAAGGGTTCGCCTTAGCCTTAGCCGATTCAACGGTGCGGGTGGTGTTAATCAAAGGTAACGGGGCTGATTTTAGCAGTGGCAACGATTTGCAAGATTTAGCCAATTGGGAGTTGTGCCAGAGTTTGGTTGCTCCATGCTCTTTCCCCTCGCCGCAGGCAAAGTGCGCGCCAGCCACTACATGTTGCTCGGCGAACCTTTTAATGGGCAAATTACCTACGACCTGGGGCTAGTGAGCCTCCTCTGTGACGACAGCGAGGTGGAAGCGCAAGCCTCGGCGCGCGCCCAAACCCTCGCCAAATTGCCGCCGCAAACCTTACAAAATATCAAAGGGTTAATAAACCCACCTGCCCAACGCGCCGCCCTCACCGCGGAGGAGACCCGTCAATTCGCGGCAGGCTTGCAATCCGCCGAACATCAAGCGGCGATTGCCGCTTTTTTTGAAATGAGAAGTAAGAAGTGAGAAGTAAGAAGTGAGAAGGAGGCCGAATGTTGGCCTCCTTTTTGTTTTATACTACAAAGTGAAAATTTTATTGTAAATGGTTGTCAACTGCCCCAATCCACGATTTGTAAAGGGGTAATTCGCCCAAAGTGGCGTACATTATGGGTTGCCAAAACCAGATTATGAGCTAAAGCCGTACCCGCAATGAGCAAATCAATATCATCAACGGGTGTCCCTTTCAAGCGCAATTCAGCATATAAACTAGCGGCAATCTCTACTGCTGGTTGGCTTAACGGAACAATAATATTGGCCTCACAAAACTCTAAAAAAATGGTGAGGCGTTTGGTTGCCCCTAAATGTTTTAGACCGCTCGTAATTTCGTAATAAGTTATCAGACTTAGGTTAATTTTGGCATGATGTTGTAAATATGTCTCAAAGCGACTGATTACGAGTGGTTGGCCTTTCAAAAACATGGATAAAATATCGGTGTCAACTAAAGTCGGTGGCATAGTTCCGCCTCGTTAAAAAGGCTGTTTGACGGCGAGTCTGAATCTCGGCTAAAAATTCAGTTAATTCATTGTCAGACATTTCTTGCCAGGCTCCCGCAAACCGCATGATAGCATTAGGCGAAGTTGTCACAGGTCGCCAAGTGGCCTTAAATTGCTGAATCAATTGATTGAGCAGGGCTAATTTATCCTGTGGCATCAGGGTAATTTCATTAATAAGTTGAGTTCTTAAGGCTACGTTATTCATAATCCCTCCTGATGTAGATTGTGATGACATAAAAATAAAAGGGTGTGACCTTATTTTATCCTTTAAGGGGGTAAGTTTCAAATTTACCTCCCTTCAAGGCACTATTCGAAATTGCAACTACCTAACAAATGCAGTACAATTTAATGAAATTTATGGTGGAAGGAAACAACCCATGTTAAATGAACTTAAACAGCAACTCCAAAATCATATCGGATTATTAAACCAACGCTTTAAGGTCAAGCGATTAGGCATATTTGGCTCATACTCCCGTAATGAGGCCACGCCTGAAAGTGATGTGGATATTTTAGTTGAATTTAGCGAACCGATTGGCTGGGAAATTGTGGATTTACGGGATTACTTGACCGAATTGTTAGGGCGTAAAGTGGATTTAGTCACCATGAAAGCCTTAAAGCCGCAACTGAAAGATGAAATTTTACGACAGGTGGTCTATTTATGAGCCAACGTCAAGTACGCTTGTTTATTGAAGATATGTTGGAAACGATAAACAAAATAGAGCAATTTACAAAAGGTTATCGTGAAAAGGGGTTTGAGCGTGATGCTTTAGTTTCCTCGGCGGTTATTCGGCAGCTAGAAGTTTTAGGCGAGGCCGCCGCGAATATCCCTGAAACGGTGCGGGCTAATTATGCTCATATTCCATGGCGGCGTATTGTCGGTTTACGAAACATGCTCATTCATGCCTATTTTGAGGTTGATTTGAGCATTATCTGGCAAGTGGTTACGGTCAATTTACCTGAAACAAAAAAGCAATTGAAAGAAATGTTGAAAGATTTTTAACCTCAAGGAGACTCCCATGTTCAAACGTTTAGCCCTCAGTAGCCATTATAAGGCTTGAAGCCTTATAATGGCTGACCCTAAAACAACGGCTGCTGACCCGTTTGGCCTTGCAAACGCCAGCCGTTATCGCCGACACGTTCCGCAATTTCCTCTAGCACCGTTAAAATCGTTTGGTCTTCGGGGGTTGTGCCATTTTTCAGCAGTGGCATAATGTGTAATACAATCTCATCAAAGGTGGAGATTTTCTGCTCGGTGGCTTGACGGCGCAGATATGAGGTTAAGAAATATTTGATGCGTAACTTGACATCTAAGCGCGTGCGGAATTTCGTATTACGCTTTAAGGTGAAACGTTCCGTTTGCTTATCATAATCAAAGGTATCTAACAAAAAGGGCGTGAGGTCAGCATACTCTTTTTGTAATAAATCTAAAAAGCCCAACTCCAGCCCCTTAATGATTAGCTCATCGTTAATTTCCTCTAGCGTTGCCCCATGATTTTTCGCAATCACCCCTTCACACGTTTGTAAGACCACCTCGCCTGTTTTCATGCCTAACGCGGCCTTCATCATGGCCTTTGGACGGCGCACTTTCTTAAAATTGATAATCAGTTGCCCCGCCAACACGGTGAAGGGATTTTGCCGCTTCTTAAAACTGGTTTGCCCGTTACTTTGCTTCACCGCGCCCGCATATTCAAAGC
>JAIFLK010000276.1 GCA_020049115.1 Chloroflexota bacterium
AATTTTTTTTGCAAATGATGACCTTAACAAATAAAAACAACGACCAAGAAGCAATTGCCGAGGCCGTGACCCAAATTTTAACCCATATCGGTGAAGACCCGACCCGTGACGGCCTCAAGCATACCCCTGAACGGGTGGCGCGGATGTATGATGAATTGATGGCGGGTTATCATATTGACCCGAAAGAATTGATTAATGATGCGTTATTTGAGGTGGATTATAGCGAAATGGTCATTGTGAAGGACATCGAGTTCTACTCGCTATGCGAACATCACATGCTGCCCTTTTTTGGCAAGGCGCATGTGGCCTACATTCCTAACCGTAAGGTTTTGGGGCTGAGTAAAATCCCGCGCATTGTGGACATGTTTGCCCGTCGGTTGCAGGTGCAGGAACGACTAACGCAGCAAATTATGAATTTTTTGGAAGAATTATTACAGCCGCAAGGCGTGGCGGTGGTCATGGAAGGGATGCACATGTGCAGCATGATGCGTGGCGTTAAGAAAAGTCAGGCTAAAATGATTACCAGTGCCATTTCAGGTTATTTCAAAACCAATTCCAAAACGCGCTCCGAATTTATGACCCATATTGGGCGGTCATAAGCTAGGTAGATGAGCGTAAATTTTGCGGAAGACCTACAAGGTTTTGGAAACCTTGCAGGTCTAAACATGCTGCAAAACTTTTGCTTATACTGAATATCAAACGAAAACTACACTTTCGGCGCAGGAGTCCGCAATTATTTGCGGGCTGTCCGCAAAGGATTGCGGACTCCTGCCACCGCAATTATTTGCGGGCTGTCCGCAAAGGATTGCGGACTCCTGCCAGTCATAGCAAAAGTGTAACTCTCAAATAAAATGCAGTATAGATAGTTAGGTGAATAATTTTCTGGAAGGAGTGGCAACGGTTAGGCAAAGCTGAAGCGTTGCCACTCCTGTCCATTACTTACGAGGAAACAGTATGAATCTTCAAACTCTATCCCCCGAATTACAAATTGTGCAAGCCCGTTATCCCGAAAAATTTCAGTCGGAGGCGCGCGCCTTCCGCCAAATTCAGCGCGGGGCGCGGGTCTTTATCAGCACAGGTTGCGCCCAACCGCAATATTTGGTTAGGGTATTTGTGGAGCATGTAAAAAATCACCCCAAAGCCCTGTTTGATGCCGAAGTATTACACATGTGGACGCTAGGGGTTGCGCCCTATACGGAGGAAGCCCTCAAAGCCAATTTTCGTCATAATTCGTTCTTCATTGGCGATAGCACCCGTGATGCCATTAATAGTGGTAAGGCCGATTATACGCCCATTTTCCTCTATCAAGTCCCCGCCTTATTTCAGCGCGAAATTATCCATTTAGATGCCGCGCTCATTCAAGTTACGTTACCTGACGCGCATGGCTATGTCAATTTGGGCGTGAGTGTGGACATTGTGAAGGCAGCGGTGGAGCAGGCCGATTTGGTCATTGCTCAAGTGAACGCTCACATGCCCCGCGTGCCAGGCGATGGTTTTATCCATTTAGAGCAGATTGATTTTATTTTGCCCTTTGATGAACCAATCTTACAATTTGCGCCGCACCCTAACAATGAGGTGGTGGAAGGCATTGGCAAGCACGTGGCGGGTTTAATTCAAGATGGCGATACGATTCAGGTGGGTTATGGTAGCACGCCTGATGCGGTGGTGGCGCACCTACATACTAAGAAAGATTTGGGGATTCATACTGAGTTGTTGACCGATGGCCTGGTGAAGTTAATCAAAGCAGGCAATGTAAGCAATCGTTATAAAACCATCAATCGCGGGCGCACGGTGGCGAGTTTTTGCATGGGGACGCAAGAAAGTTACGATTATATTCATAATAATCCGTCCATTGAATTTAGAACGGTAGATTACACCAATAATCCCTTAATTATTGCTCGTCATGAGAACATGGTCGCCATTAACGGGGCATTACAAATTGATTTAACGGGGCAATCCTCCGCCGAGTCCATTGGGCGGATGTTTTATAGTGGCATTGGCGGCCAAGCCGATTTTATGCGCGGGGCGATTTATGCGCCGAATGGCAAAAGCATTGTCACGCTGCCCGCCACGACAGACAGCAATTCCATTAGCCGCATTGTGCCGTTGCTCAAAGAGGGCAGTGGTGTCACCTTAAATCGGGGCGATGTTCATTATATTGTGACGGAATATGGCATTGCATATCTGCATGGGAAAAATATCCGTGAGCGCGCCATGGCTCTCATTGCCATTGCCCACCCTGATTTTCGCCCCTGGTTGATTGAGGAGGCCAAACGGTTAGGCTTAATTTACCGTGACCAAGCCTTTATTCCGGGCGACAAAGGCATTTATCCCGAAAAATTTGAAACGTTCCGCATGACCAAAAAAGGGTTGGAAATTTTCTTGCGTCCCGTTAAAATCAGCGATGAGCCACTCATCAAAGATTTTTTCTATGATTTATCAGAGGAAAGTCTCTATCGCCGCTTTATGTCGGTGCGTAAGGATATGCCGCATGAACGGCTGCAAGAGTTTGTGGTGATTGATTACACGAAAGATATGGTGGTTTTGGCTTTTGTATTAAGTGAAGATAAAGAAGAATTAATCGGCATGGGCGAATATCATGCCAACAGTGACCACCATACCGCCGAAGCTTCTTTTACTATTAAGAATAGTTATCAAGGACGCGGCGTTGGCACGGAGATATTAATCCACTTAACTCACATTGCGAAAAAGCACGGCTTTTTGGGCTTTACGGCCGAGACGCTCTTTGAAAATATGCCCATGCTGAAGGTGTTTGAAAAGACGATGACCGTTGAGCGCAGTTATTCTGACGGGGTGTATAATTTGCGGATGATGTTTCGGCAGGAAAAGCGAAGTAAGAAGTAGGGAGGATGGTGGAGTCCAAATCTTTAGATTTGTGCGGTGAGTCAAATCTGAAGATTTGGACTCCTTTAAGCATGGTGGAGTCCAAATCTTTAGATTTGTGCGGTGAGTCAAATCTGAAGATTTGGACTCCTTTAAGCTGCTAACACCAAGCGCGCCACCAACTTGCCCGACAACATCACCATCGGCACACCACCGCCAGGGTGAGTCGTGCCGCCAACAAAATAGAGGCCACGCACACGCGGGTCACGGTTATGGGGGCGGCGGAAGGCCGTCCAACGGCTGTTGGCAGAAAGGCCATAGAGTGCGCCCCGATGCGCGCCCGTTAAGCGGGCTAAATCTAGCGGCGTAAGGTGTTGTTCGGTTTGAATGTGTGGGCGAATCTCTAGGCCAAAAGTGGCTAAACGGTCTAAAATGCGCTCACGATAGGCAGGGGCTTGGGTTGTCCAATCGTAAGTGTTGTTTATGGCGGGGGCATTAACCAAAATGAACCAATTTTCATGGCCTGGCGGGGCATGGTCGGGGTCAGATTTGGCGGTGATAGCGACATAAATGGTCGGCTCATCAGGCGGACGGCCATGCTCAAAAATATCGCTAAATTCGCGGCGATAATCGCCTGAAAAAAAGATATTATGATGGGCGAGTTGGGGGTGTGATTTGGCTATGCCTAACAAAAGAACAAAGCCAGAACATGACGGTTCTAACTCCGTTAAACGGGCGATATGACGCGGCGAAATGACTTGGGGCAGTAATAATTTTTGATAAACTGTCGCCACATCCACGTTAGCAATCACAATATGACTATAAATGACGCGCCCATCGGCCAAAACTACCCCTTTCACCTGATGGTCAGGCGAGGTTACAATTTTCTGCACCGCATGATTAAGGTGAATTTCTACGCCAAGCTCATGGGCTAGGCGAGTAAGTGCCTCGGCAATGGCATAAATACCTCCCTGCGGATACCACACGCCTTCGGTCAACTCCACATGAGCAATCACATTCAGCGTGGCGGGGGCTTGATAGGGACTCGCGCCAACGTAGGTGGCAAAGCGGCCTAACAATTGCCTTAAGTGGGGCGAATGGACAAACGAGTCAATTGCTTGCTGCATGGTACGGAAAGGGTCAATATAACGAACATCTAACGGGGAAACTTGAGCCAAGGTGCGCCAACTTGGTGGCTCATTATAAATGAAGGCGGGGCTGGTCAGGCGATAAAGACGGGCAGCGTAGGCCAAAAACGCCAAATAACCCTCCACGTCGCGACGGTCAAGTGAGGCAATTTGTTGCGCCATAGCTGCCAGGTCGCGGCTAACATTAAAGACCGTGCCATCGGGGTAAAAATAGCGAGTGCTTGGCTCAACGGGCTGCAAGGTAAGGTAATCTTCTAACCGCCGCCCGACACTGGCAAATAATTCCTCAAACACAGGGCGCATGGTGATGACCGACGGGCCGCTATCCCAACGAAAACCGTCTTGTTGAACCAGCCCCATTTTGCCACCCAGGGTAGCGTTTTGTTCATAGATGATAACTTTTTGCCCCGCCGCCGCGAGGCGAATGGCGGTGGTTAGCCCGCCAATACCGCCGCCGATGATGATGATGATTGAGGTCATAGAATGATGAATCCGCGAAGATGCGCGAAGGGAAAACAAGGAAAAACGTCTCCGTTCTCACTTCTCATCTCTTACTTCTTACTTCTCATTTCTCACTTCTGCTGCCACCGTTCAGGCTCAATCAAATCTGTGGCCTGAAAACCGAGTTGCTGTAACGTCGGACGCAACCAATCTAAACGGGCAATCACATGGAGATGGTGCGCGTCAGAGCCGAGGTAAAACTTTGCCCCCGCCGCCTGCGCCGATTGCAGGCCGCGTAAATAACGTTGCCAAAAAATTTCCCCCTGATATTGCGCCATGAAATGGAGGCCATAGCCAATTTCAATGGCGGTGTCATGCTGTGCCGCCACTGCGCCTAATTCCGCCCAATGATTTTCCGTCCAAACCATGAGAAATTGGTCTAAGGTAAACCCCCACCGTTGCGGGGCTTGGTGTAGATTAATGACCCAGGGATGCGCCAATCCATTGACCAAAGGGTGACGCGCCGCATTGAGCAGCATTTCATGTTGATGTGCCACAAACGCGGCCGCGTTCCCATGGGGCGGCGACTCGACCCACCGTTGTTTGAAATGATGCGGCCCCGCTAACACAAAATCAAGCTGACTCGCTTCATCTACCGTTAGCTTGATGTCACCCTGTCGATTTAAGACGCATAATTCCGCCCCCACTAAAACGGTTAAGCCGCTGGGTTTAAACCAATTAACTTGGCGCGGCAGGCGTTGAAAAATCCGAAACGGCGTATTCAAAAAGTAATGATTCGCTAGACCAACGACAGACACCCCGCGCCGTTTCGCCAGATAAAGCATGGTGGGTAGCCAGGCCAAGCCATGCGCGTCAGGCGAGTGGGGGCAGGTATGCACATGCAGGTCGTGAAAACGGAAATTAGGTGGCATGGGAATGAGAGGTAAGAAGTAAGAAATTTTTCTCATTAGGACTTACGCAGAACCCTCACCCCGACCCTCTCCCACAGGGCGAGGGAGTAAAACTTCCCTCCCTTTGGGGGGACTGAGGGACAAAATCATACTGCCCCGCGCCCTGATAAGCGAGGGAGTAAAACTTCCCTCCCTTTGGGGGGGACTGAGGGACAAAATCATACTGCCCCGCGCCCTGATAAGCGAGGGAGTAAAACTTCCCTCCCTTTGGGGGGGACTGAGGGGGGGGGGATTTTGCCTTTTTGCGTAAGTCCTACTCATTTCTTACTTCCGTATAACGGGAAGGTACGTTTCCCGCCGATTATTTTTGTTAAAAAAGACTTCATTCGGCCCATTATGCCCCACAAAAATATCGGTGTCACCGTCTTGGTCCACATCGCCCAAAGAGACCGCTTGACTATCACCATTGCTCAGGGTTTGCCCACTATCACTGAATTTGCCTGTGCCATCATTCAACCAAATTTGACTATTATTACTATTCCCTACGACTGCATCTAAATCACCATCTTGGTCAAAGTCGGCGAGTGAAACGGCCTGGGTATCCGCTTGACCTAAGCCCGTTGCACTCTGGCTAAATTTACCCGTGCCGTCATTGAGCCACACCTGATTCCCCTGATTATTACTATTACCAATCACAGTATCCAAATCACCGTCATTATCCACATCCGCTAGCGCAACCGCTTGGGCATCGGTTTGGCCTAACGTTTGCGCGGTATTCGTGAAAATGCCTGTGCCATCATTGAGCCAAATTTGGTTGCCTTCATTATTACTATTGCCCACAACGGTATCCAAATCGCCATCATTATCGACATCACCCAGGCTGATGGCTTGGGTATCGGCTTGACCTAAACTTTGCGCGGTTTGGGTGAAAATACCTGTGCCATCATTCAGCCAAATTTGGTTGCCTTCATTATTGCTATTGCCGATGACCGTATCTAAATCGTCATCCCCATCTACATCACCCAACGCCACCGCCTGAGTTGACCCTTGGCCAAGCGTTTGGCCGCTATTATTAAATTTACCCGTGCCATCATTCAGCCACACTTGATTGCCTGCATTATTATCATTTCCCACCACCGCATCCGCGTCGCCGTCGCCATCCACATCACCCAACGCCGCCGCATTACTATCCAGGTGCGCCAAAATTTGCCCCGTATCGGTATAATGACCATGACCATCATTTAACCAAACCTCATTGCCAGGGCCATTTTGCCGCGTCCCCACCCGACTGCGATTCGCCACAAACACATCCAAATCACCATCTCCATCTAGGTCACGCAACGCGGTTGACTCGGTATTTTCATTGCCCAATGGCTCACCACTCGCGGCAAACACGCCCGTCGCTTGCTTTCTATTAAACCAAACGGGCGGCGTATAATTATCCCCCGTACCGACCATGAACACATCCACCGTACCATCTCCATTCATATCACCGAGAGCCATATCTGTCGTTAAATCACGACCATTGTCGGGCAGGTCAGATTGTGCCAGAATAAAATAACCCGCCCCATCATTCAGCCACAACCGATTAGGCTTCCCCCCGACTAAAGCATCTAAATCATCATCCCCATCAAAATCAGCCAGCGCAACCATGTCCCCTCCCAATAATAACAGGGGATTTTTCAAACCTTGGCTAAAATTTCCCTGCCCATCATTAAACCACACTTGGGCTGTCCCATCTACGGCCAACATAAATAAATCTAAATCACCGTCCAGGTCCAAATCGCCCACTACTAAACGGTACATGGGAGTAATTGACGTAATTTTTGGCAAGAAATCACCTGCGCCATCATTCACATAAAGTTGTAACTTGCCAGAAGAAGTACCACTCAGCGCATCCAAATCGCCATCATTATCCACATCTACCATCTCCAGGCCAACGCTATCGCCCTCTATCGCTAATTCACTGGCGTAAGTAAAATTACCTTGCCCATTATTCAGCCAACCTCTCAACCATGATTCATTGCTGCCATTCGCAATTAACAAATCTAAATCGCCATCACCTTCCACATCACCCACCGCCACTTTATGGCCGCCACTACGGGTCAAGGTTTGGGCAAGGGTGAAACTTATCCCCTGCGCGCCACTGATATTCAGCCAAATTTTATCGCCCGCCACTAAATCCGTTACAACCACATCCAACAAACCATCATGGTTAAAATCCGCCATCGCCACATCCGCGTTACTTTGAGGCCCTAACAATTGCGTCGGAAAAAATTGGCCTGTAGCCTCAAAATTCAAATAAAGCTGATTCCCCTTATCCGTTCCCACCAGCGCATCTAAATCGTCATCATTATTCACATCCCCCAACGCCACCGCCCAACCATTATTAAGCGCAACTTTCTGCCCACTTTCAGTCAAATCCCCCCCCCCTAAGGTGGCAGCGCGCAGTTGCCAGATGTATGGTTTTAAGGATGTGCCAAAATTGCTCTGGATGCCCGAACTAAAATCTATCATAATGTTTTCGCCTGGTTTGAAGGCTTTTTTAATCTCCAGGCCCACTAAAGTGTCATTATTTAAGACATTACCCAACGTTGTCTTGGTATAAAACCCAGTTTGTTCACCCCAAATGAAAATATTTTGGTTGACTAAATTTACATTTACGGGTTGATTAAAGGTCACTTCGGGGTATTGATTGCGGACTAAAAGCCCTCCTTGACCCATTGGCACTGTACCTGTCACCACAAATGGCTCTTGCGCCTGGCTCACTAGCCACGGCCATGCCCCAAAAATCACACTTACCATACAGATAATTTTAGCAATTTGTTTCAGTAACATTATCATGCTCCTTAATAAAAAACGGAGTCACAACGCTTGCTTTGTGTACGCAAAGCAAGCTTTGCGACTCCATACTTATAGGACTACACAGGAGTCCGCAATTATTTGCGGACAGCCCGCAAATGATTGCGGACTCCTGTATAAGTCCATCCCTATAACTTAGCCATCGGTCTTAAATTCAACGAACAAACACATTTACGGCAAATCTCATTCGTATCCAGGTCTAACTCCCGCCGAAATTGGACCGTTTGTGGCTGATTTAACAATTCAGGCAACGTATTTTGCTGAATATTACCGATTGCCGCATGGAAAAAACATGGCCGCACCGTCCCATCCGCCTCCACCACCGCCGAGACCCAGGGCGCATTACAACGCACCGTGGGAAAATCAGCCAGGCCATGCAAGGCCGCGTAATAATCATAAATACGACGAATTTTGGCGGGTGACTCCGCAATATAATGGGAATTAAAATCAGCCGCGTGGTCGCTAATTAACGCCTCAATCACCGCCTTAAGTTGGGGCAACTCCGCCACCATAACCTGCACATTTTGCGTCTCACTAGTCGCCAAATCTGGCCGATTAAAGGCTTCCGTCGAAACATCCGCCGCTAAAAAACTGATACTATCTAGTCCCAGATATTGGGCGGAAGTGACGATATTCGGCCAATCAGCAAAATTATGACGATGAATAACGCACCGCGCCGACAGGGGAAACGTTGGCGAGAGGGCTTTGACCGCTTGTACCCCCGCCTGTAATTTTTGATAAGCATTAGGAATCCGCCGAATGGCATCATGCACCGCAGGCGAACCATCTAACGACACAATCACCTCATCGGTAGATTGCACCACCTCATGGGCGTACCGTTTTAGCAACAAGCCCGTTGATAAAATGGTCACTTTCATGCCTGCGCCCCGTAATAAGTCACATAACTGAAACAATTGCGGATTCATTAAGGCTTCGCCGCCCGACATGACGACCCATTGCGTGCCTAACTTCCGCAATGAGATAAGTAATTTTTCTATATCTGCCACCGTCAATTGGCGGCTGCCACCCTTATTTTGCCAAATATCGCACATGACACAACGACAATTACAGCCGCTATGAGGCATCAAAATGACAATGGGCAAACTGTAAATGTGATGCGTTTTGAGCGTAAGATACCGTTTGAAGGCGTTGAGGCCAAGATTTTTATTGAACATGGGATTTTTGCGCGTCTGCGTGGTCTAAGATATGCTCAGTATATCAAGATTTAGCCCCCTCACCCCAGCCCTCTCCTAAAGGGAGAGGGAGTATCTTGTCTCCCCTCGCCCTTTGGGAGAGGGCTGGGGTGAGGGGAATTTAGTTGTTGCACCCAAATCTTGATTTAGTCATCCGATGACTACCTCAAAAAATTCATGCGAACAACCCTAATTTTATTTACTTTAGCTTTCATCCTGCGGTTAGCAGTCGTGGCCTGGTGGCAATTTGATGGCCTATATGGTCAAGATGCCTTTGCCTATTATCAGCAAGCCGAAGCCATATATCACTCCCCATTCATCTCCCCTGAGTCAGGAAGTCAGCGGAACTTTTTTTGGCCGAATGGCTACCCCTTGCTCATCGCGGGCGGAATGTTCCTGGTTGGCGTAACGCCCTGGGCGGGTCAAATTACCAATATCCTTATGGGTGCAATGTTAGCTCCTTTAATGTATAGCCTCACCCAAACCCTTTTCGCAGGAAACGCGCCCCCAGCCACCTTAACCCGCGCGGGCATATTGGCGGGTCTGATTGTTACGCTGACTAACCAATTATTAACCTCTTCAGTGGTCATCATGGCCGATATGGCCGCGTTATTTTGGGCCGTGTTGGCCGTCTGGCTATTGGTGCAAGCCGTTAGGGTTCATCATTCTACCAAAAGCCAGGCTCATTGGCTACTCTTAACCTGCCTATTTATATTTATGGGCGTTACCTTCGCCCTCGCTGTAATAACTCGTTGGATTTATCTCTTACTCGCGCCCGCGCTAGGCGGCTACATTTTATTACAATTTCGCCGCGATAAACAGTTCACGTGGTTAGTCAGCCTCGCCCTGGTAAGCGCAACCCTCATCATCATGCCCCAAATTTGGCTCAGTCTCCACCGCCCAGGCAGCCTAGTCCACAGTTGGCTCATTGGTTGGCGACCCTACCATTTTTTCCAACGTGACTTCACCACCCTAGACGGCACCGCCCATTATCGGTATCCCATGGGGCTATTTTATGCTTTCCCCGCCTTACATCCGACCTATTTATTTCCCTTACTTACACCTTTTATCGCTTGGGCGGTCTGGCGATTATGGCAATCGCAACAATACGCAACCTTAACATTATTACTAGGCTGGGCGGGTGGAGTCTATCTTTTTCTCGCAGGCATCCCCTATCAAAACATGCGCTTTGGCCTAACCCTGTATCCGCCCTGCGTCATTTTAGCCAGTTTTGGAGTCAGCGATTTATTACAATATAGTAAAAACCTCACCCCAACTCTCTCCTATATATCCCCATACGGGAATAACGGAGAGGGCGCGAAATCTCGCCTTACGTTAACCTTTATAATTATCATCTCGCTCATGGGTATGGCAGGATGGTCATATCGCGAACTCAACATAACTTTAACAAATTTTAATCAAAGCAAAGAAATTGCCCAACAAGTCAACCAAATCTTGCCACCTAACGCAACCTTACTCACTTTTGGCCTCACCCTCACCATGCAACATTATCACCCCAACCACCCAACCCTAGACCTTTACTTTTATAACGAAGCATATCTAACCGAACTCCTGAACCATGAAACGCAACCGCTTTATTTATTACTTGATATATCGAATATTGAAACGCAATGGCAAAGCAAACCATTAGCCCAAAGTTACCATTGGTTACAACGTAAAACCCATTTAACCCCCATCGCCACCTATCCACCCTACACTTTGTTTCAGGTTACTCCTTAATGCCGCCATCATTGAATAAACTCCGCAAACGCTTCACCGTTATTATTACTAATTCGTTGAGCAGTCTACTCCCACAATTTTTTAACACCCTCATCTCCATTATCGTCATTCGCTTCACCCACATTGATTTATGGGGCGAATTTATCAACCTGCTCATTCTAATCAACCTCGGCGCGCATATCGCTGCCTGGGGCAATCGCGACTATTTATTACGAGAATTTAGCTTCAAACCGAGCCACATTATCCCCACATGGCAACAATGCTTAATGACCCGTTTATGGTTATTGGGCAGCTTTTCGCTCATCATTGCTTTGTTAGGCTATCCACCCACCCAAACCCTGTTGCTCATTGCTTGGGCTTGGGTAACGGTATTGAAACAATCACATGAGGTCATGGTCGTCTATCATAAAGATTTCTTATGGCAATTAGGGCTAGAATTAGCGCAAGCACTCTTTATTGCGTTTGGCTTACTTTGGTTAGGCGCAAATATCAACCTTAATAATTTGATGGGTTTATTCATTCTCGGCAACTTAGGGCAAGGCATCCTTTTCAGTTGGTATTACGCCACCGTAAATCGCACCTTAAATTGGCGGCAAGGGTTCGTTTGGGGCTATTTTCCCGCCGCCGCCCCTTTTTTCCTCCTCAACTTCAGCGGCCTATTACAATCACGCCTTGATTTATATTGCGTCGCCTATTTCCTCAGCAAACGCGACTTAGGCCAATACCAAATTCTAATCAACCTCCTGCTATACTTACAAGCCCTCGCCAATTTCATTCTCGTTCCTTACGTTAAAACGCTCTACCGCCTGCCCAACGACCTCATTTTCAAAATCTCAGGCCGCCTCTTCATCTTAGGCTTCGTCATCCTCGGCCCCGCGTTGGCCGTAGTTTACGCCATGCTTATCTGGCTCTATCATCTGCCCATTCCCCTCAGCCATGTTTTGTTAGGCGGTCTATTCGTTTGGCCGTTATATGGCTACACGACCATTATTTACGGCCTATATAAAATCAATCGCCAAACGCTCGTCGTCAAAATTAGCTTAGTGGGCGCGTTGGTCAACCTGATCTTAAATTTAGCTTTATTACCCTATTTAGGCTGGGTAGGCTCACTCCTCGCCAGCACCATCGTGCAATGGCTCATGCTAGGGCTTTATGTCTGGCAATTAACCCAAACACCTCACCCCGACCCTCTCCTACGTAGGAAAGGGAGTAAAATTTCCCCTTGATGTCGGGGGGATTAAGTGGGTTAGGCTTATATTTACCTACATCATATTTTAATAGCTCGCCATGCCTAATTGACCATGATTACAAAATCCTTCATTTTATCGCTGCTCTTTGGTTTAGTCAGCCTCTGGTTTTTAAGCACCATCATCTACCCCGCCACCCACCAAATAACCTCTGCCGCTTCAACTTATTACACTGCCAGCCACCTCCTCGCCCAGGGCCAAATCTCCGCCCAAATTTACGACCCCGATTATTTCCGCGCCCTCACCGATGACATTTACAACGCCAATCCCCCCACCACCAGCCTATTATTTTTACCTTTCGTTTTATTACCCCTCGCCACCACCAACGCCCTCTGGACATGGGCGAATCTTGCCATGTTACTCATCATTATCGGCCTCCTCATTCACACCTTCGCCCCCATCTACATTTCGCAAAATAACAAATTGGGGTGCAAACCTTTAGGTTTGCCCCATTACAACCGAGTAAACCTGAAGGTTTGCACTCCAAATAAGTTTAATTTATATCCTCATACAAGGCACATCTTTTTAACCGTCCTCATTTTCGCCATGCTCTTTCAGCCCATTATCGCCAATTTTCAACTCGGCCAAGCCTACATCGCCATGACGTTGCTCATGACTATCGTAATAATAACACATCATCAAGAAAAACCCGCCCCATTAGGCCTGGCTCTCGGCCTCGCCCTCCTCTTAAAAACCGTCGGCTGGAGCATGATTCCCCTACTCATGTGGCAAAAAAAATGGGCTGCCCTCGCCTGGACAGCCGCCACCCTCACCCTGATTATCGGCCTAACTTTCCCTTTATTTCATCTCAATACGTGGCAAGCCTATTTCCAATTACTCCGCCAAACCACCCACTCCTCCATCACCTGCGTCACCGCCTATCAAACCACCGCCAGCCTCCTCTGCCGCATCTTCGGCTCAACCAATGATGTAACATCGTTTAATACATCCTTAATAAATTTACCCTTACTTAATACGCTCATCTGGTTTGCGCTCGCCATCTCAACCTTTATTACAACCTTCCTCATCTCCCAAAGCAACGCCACCGCCAGCCTCATGTTAAGCCTCACTTGGGCTATTCTCTTCGCCCCCCTCGGCGAGCAATATCATCATACTGTCATCTTCATTCCCTTAATATGGCTTTATCTGCATGGCCTTTCCACCAAATTAGAAATTATTACATTCGCCCTCATTCTAGGGTTATACGCCATCCCCCTCAACTTTAACCACGCCACCTACCAAACGGGCGGGCTTACTGTCCTAGCCTACCCCCGCCTCTACGCGGCCTGGCTCACCGCAGGATTACTTATTTTTAACTACTCAGCGAAAATCCGCGAAGAACGCTAAGAAAAGCGAAGTTTTTCCACCTGTAAATTTTTAGAGGATATACGTTTGGAGTCCGCAATTATTTGCGGGCTGTCCGCAAAGGATTGCGGACTCCGACTTCTCATCACCTAATAATTTACAGGTGGAAGTTTTTGTTTTTTTCTTCCGATTTCTTCGCGGATTCTCGCCTTACCCTCATCTATGCGAATCGCCCTCATTTTACCTGGCTTCAGCGCACACGCCCATGACTGGGCGATTCCCGCGCTGCAACATTTAGTCACCAAATTAGCCCAACGGCATGACGTTCATATCTTTAGCTTACGTTATCCCCCGAAAGGAATCTATCACTTTCAGGACTTACGCCAACACCTCACCCCAGCCCTCTCCTACGTAGGAGAGGGAGCAAAGTCTCCCCCCGATGTCGGGGGGATTAAGGGGGGTAGACCGCGCAATGGCGTAAGTCCTCACTTTAACGGCCTAACTCACCACGCCATCGGCGGTCAGGGTTATGGCCTGAAATCCGTTGCCATTATCGGGCAAACCGTCCAAGCCATTTACCGCCAACATCAACAAACACCGTTTGACCTGCTCCATGCATTTTGGGCAGATGAACCCGCCCTGTGTGCCATGTTCGCCCAAAAATTACTGAAGCGGTCTGTTATGGTCAATTTGGGCGGCTGGGAATTAAGCCATTTACCCCACATTGCCTACGGCGCACAACGCATTTTCTCTCGACGGCTGATGATTCGCTACGTTCTACACCACGCCCATATTATCGCCGCAGGGTCAGCCTATCAACTCAACCTCGCCCGTCAACATGGCGTATCACCCCATAAATTACATTTCGCCCCGTTAGGCGTAGATACGAATCACTTTATGCCTCCTTTACAAAAATTAAGCCTAACGCAACCCGCCTTAATCCAAATCGCCTCCCTCATCCCCGTTAAAAATCACACCCTATTATTACAAACATTACATTTAGTCAAAGCGGTTATCCCCCACATTCACCTTCATCTCGTCGGCACAGGCCCGCTAGAAAAGGAGTTAAAGTCACTCGCCCAACAGTTAGGCATAACGGAAAATATCACCTGGCATGCCCAAGTCCCGCATCTTGAATTGCCTGCACTCTATCACCAAGCCCACCTTTATGTGCAAAGTTCCTGGCATGAATCACAGGGCATGGCGGTGTTGGAGGCGATGGCCTGCGGTCTCCCCGTTATCGGTACGCCCGTCGGCCTCATGCCCGAAGTCGCTTGCCTGCCCCCCACCTTCATTGCCACTCAATTGGCCGCGCAAATCATTGCCATTTTCAGCAATCCCCACTTTTATCAAACCGCCACGCAACAGGCGCGCCAAATTGTCGCCGATAAATTCAGCCTCCCCGCCACCACCAACACCTTTGAAACCCTGTATCAATCAGGAGTGTAACTACTTTAGCTATTTAGGACTTACGCAGGAGTCCGCAATCCTTTGCGGACAGCCCGCAAATAATTGCGGACTCCTACCACAAATACGCCATTTTTGCATAAGTCCTATATTAGACATTATACCGATTTAATGATTTTCGTAGGGGCAGGGCTTGTCCCTGCCCAAAACAGGGCAAGCACAAGGCATTACCCCTACGAAATG
>JAIFLK010000127.1 GCA_020049115.1 Chloroflexota bacterium
CACTCATTCAACTGGCATTGCAGTTGTTTGGGGCGGCACATGGCGTTGTAGTAAAGCAAGAGGGAATCTAGGATGAATTGACGCATAGTTTAATTAGGAATTAAGAATTAAGAATTAGGAATTAAAAATAAGGAGTTTGATAGCGTTAGCTTTGTTTTCTTAGCACGGTGGCTTCAGCCCCGTGCCACCTCGCCCGAGGCTGAAGCCGTCGGGCTGAAAAAACAAAGCTACGCTATTAGATGGCTTGTTTTTGTAATAAAAAGACAGTTTAGAGGCCGATATTGGAGTCCAAAGCCGTAGGCTTTGTGCAGTGGGGCAAAGCCTACGGCTTTGGACTCCGTAATTCGTAATTCATAATTCCTCACTCCAACAGCCAGCGCATGATGTCGGCGCGGCGGGTGGTGGGGGTGCAGCGGGCATGGAGGTCGGCGAATTGGTCATAGAGGCGGATATAAAATTGGGCGTGGCTGAGTTTGGTGGCTTCTTGGGCAAAGGCATGGCGGCGTTGACGGGCTAAATCGGCGAGATGGTCTTTGGCTTGCATGGCAAATTGCGCGGCCAGGGCGACATAATTCGTTACAGTGGGATTGTCCCAAATCAAGGTGGCCGCAATTTGGGTGAGCATGGGGTGGCCGTGCGCGCAGCGTTCAATAAAGGCCAAATCATCGGGGCGGGCGTGGGGTAGGTGGGCCAAGACCAATTCATGCCACTCGGCGGGGGTGAAGAGTTTTAACTTACATTCAGTGAAGATATTGTAAAAGGGGGAGGCCTGGTAGCGTCCTTGCTGACATAACTCTTGTAAGGAAGTTTGGGAGGCAGTCACTAACACCACTCGGCCTGATGATGCCTCTGAACGCAAAGCCTCCAATAGGCCATCAAACTCGGCAGGATTTTTATTAATCGCTTCAAATTCATCAAAGCACAAGACTAAGCGGGTGGTCGGGTAATCATTTGCAATGTCCTCTAGGGTATAACTTAAGGTTGCTAAATCGCCATTGTCGTTCTTGTTCCAGACAGGGAGATTAGCTCGTTGCAAACCGTGACGAAGTTTATCCATTAGACCAACATTACTTTTATACATGGAGTGATTCAAATCCAAATAAATCACCTCGTAATGATGGTTGGTGTGAAATAAACGATAAGGCGAGGTGGTGGGTAAATTGGCGCGCTTGACCACCTGCCACAACAGCGAACTTTTGCCCATGCGCCGTGGGGCCACAATGGAGAGGGATTGCGCGGAGATACCGCCGACGCGGTTGGCGAGGTGTTGTAATTCTGCTTTACGCCCATAAAATTGGGCGGGGTCTTGAATGGCGGGACCTGCAATGAAGGGGCAAGTGGGCATGGGTGGGGGCTACACTACAGCGGATTGAGGAGGGAACGGATGGGGGCGTTCTTTCCTTAATTCAATTAGGCCGCTAACCCCCATTGAATGTCATCAAACAGGGCTTTTTTGGCATATTCAAGCTCTAATAATCGCGCCTCACCTAGCACCGCTAAGGCTTCGGCGCGCTTTATTAAGCCATCAATCCATAATTGCTCTATGGTTTGGCGATACAATAAATTAAGGCCAAGTTGTAAGGCTTGGGCTAAAATGGTAGTTTCGGCTTGCCCCGTTTGTTGCTTAAGAAAAGTTAATTCATGCGAAATAGAAACGGCGGGCGTTAAAATAGCTGAGTTCATAAAGTATCTCCTTTAAACATAAATCTTACAACAAATGTACTCAAAAAGCAATCAGCTAGTCAGCGTGTCAGCTTTTAGCTGAACGCTGACTAGCTGACACGCTGACCGACTAGCTGAGTAGCTGACTCGCCGCCGCCAAACCCGAGAGATACGCCCCATGCACGGTGGCGGAGTTATCGCGGGAAGTAGCCTCCCCTGCAAAAAAGAGGCGGTTGGCAATGGGCGCGGCCAGGGCATCATGGTCTTCGCTGGTCGCGTCAACGGCACGGTAGGAATATGAACCGTAAGCAAAGGGGTCACTGAGCCAACGGGTGATGAGCCAGGCCGTCGGGTCGGGAATTTGCGCCCCGTACATAGTGCGTAAGGTTTGCATGGCTGCCGCCACAATCTGCTCATCGGTCAACGCCTCAATTTTCGTGCCATACGCCCCCGCATTGAAACAAAGCAAAATGGGCTGCTGCACCGCTTTGGCAATGTTGACAAACTCTGACCATTCCCCTTTATTCGCCGACATATACCCTATCCAATCGACCTCCTCGTCCCAAAACATTTCAGGAAAACGCAAATAAACTTTATTCAACACGCCCATGCCTAAATGATTGATGGCGGTTTGTTTCGCTTCGGGCAGAGGTGGCGAAAATTTGACCACGCCCTTTTTTAATACACCGACAGGTAATGTAATGACGGCTTGCTCCGCCGTGAACTCCCCCTGTGAGGTCGTCACTTTGACCCCTTCATCACTATACGCAATTTCACTGACCACCTGCTCTAGCCGCACATCTAATTGTGCCGCTAAATTTTGAAAGATTTGGTCATAACCATTGGGAAAAAGAACATCTGCGCCACTAAATTGGCTATCATCCGCATCCCAGTAATAAAGCGACAGCTTTGCCACATCTGCCGCATATTCATGCTCAATGGTGACGTTGACGGCGTAATTAAGCTGAATTAACTCGGCCTGAGATAGCTTCATTTTAGGCAATATTATATCCAGCGCGGCCTGTAACGAAATGTCATCTTCATCATCAGCCTCATATTGAGTGCGTAACTCCTCTAATTTTGTAGCGACCTTTTCAAACAAAGTTTCCACCGCCGTCAGCTGGTTATCAGTCAGCAATTTGCCGTCAGTATCATGTAATACTAGCAAATCGGCATCCGTCGGCACGGTGGTGAGGTTATAGCTTTTCGCCAATACGGTCAGTGGGTTGCCGTCAATGCCATGAATCCACGATGCGCCCATGTCCAACGTGACATCAGGCCAAATGCGATTGCTCCACACCCGCCCACCGAGGCGATTACGCGCCTCCAACACAATGACTTTTTTGCCCTCAGCCTGAATTGCTTTGGCCGCAGCCAAGCCCGATGCGCCCGCGCCAATGACAATGACCTCCGCTTGATTACCTCCTTTTCCCCGCTGAATGATCGGTAGTACCGTAACAGTAGTAGGTTGTAACTCAGGCGAAACAGAACCACAACCGTTGAGTAAAGCGGAGGTGGATAACCAGACAGCAGCTTTCAAAATATCACGTCTATTCATGTTTTTACCTGCTAATAATCCGCGAAGCGAGCGAAGAAAAACTTATAGGACTTACGCAAAAATCGCGGAGTTAGCACGCCCTCGTGCTAACAGTGACACACGAGGGCGTGTGTCACTCCTCAATATGAACGGTTTTGCGTAAGTCCTTGTATGTTCCCAATAAATCAGACAAGAATGTCTGACCTACGGTAGAACAGACATTCCTGTCTGTTCATGGCAACACAGTATCTAACTTAGCTTTTCTTCGCGCGCTTCGCGGATTCTGACCTTAAGGTGTAATAATATTTAACTCGGTTAATTGAATGTTACTCAGGCGTTGTCCCGTCTCCGCCTGATAAATACCTACTTGCAATTTATAACGGCCTGGCGGGGTGTTGGGGGGGATAAAAAAGAGAGTCGGCATGGCGGCCATTTGCCCCACTGACCAGGCTGAGGTGGGATAAAGCCAACCGCCTAACAAGTAATCGGCTTGGGCAATGGATTTACCCGCCCCGTCGGTCAGTTGCACAAAGGCACTCAAATTTTGGTCGGTGCGCTGTTGGCTTTGCCAATAAAGATAAATTAAGAATGGCTGCCCGACTACGGCTTCATTACGGGTTAGTTCATAGCCACGCAACTGAATCGGCGCGACGGGTTGGCTGAGAGATTGACTAAGGCTACCCCCCCCTGCCCCCCCCTGACTCAGGGGGGGAGTGACGGCAAGTTGCTGTATCATCACGGGCGCGCAGGCGGTGCGACATGACTCTTCGGGGTGAAAGGTGATTTCATGCGCGCCTACCGTTAGGGAAAGTGGCACATTATAATGAAGCAACTCGGTGGTTAAGTAGAGGCGCGAGAGGGGACGGCCATCTAAATGTAAGGTAAGATAACGGTCAGCGGTAGGCGCGCTAAGGCTGAGGGCTAGGCTTCCCCCCAATTCGGAATTACCCCCCCCTACCCCCCCCTGAGTCAGGGGGGGGATTAAGGGGGGGGTGATATAAACCGCTAGGCGCGCCGTTTCGGTCAAGACAATTTGGTTCGATTCAGACGATAAATGCCATGAATCGCCCATGAGCAAGGTCATGGAGTTAGGAATTGGGAGTTGGGAGTCAGGAAAAGGCAACTTAAAAACGGTGACCTCATCTATGGTTTGGGGTTGGCCTAACCATTGGCTTAAGTAGGCGAGTTGGGCTTGGTCGGCGGGGTCGGTCATCAACGCGGGGTGGGCAATGATTTGGGTGAAGCCGAGTTGGGTTAAGAAAGCCTGACGAATTATATCAGATGGTGGATTAAAAACGGGGCTACCCCCCCCTGCCCCCCCCGAATCGGGGGGGGGGAGGGGGG
Organism: Chloroflexota bacterium; assembly: GCA_020049115.1. Lineage (GTDB taxonomy): Bacteria > Chloroflexota > Anaerolineae > 4572-78 > J111 > JAIFLK01. The sequence continues at coordinate 4,544 of JAIFLK010000127.1, forward strand.
GGTGAGGCGGTGATAATAAGGCTTGGATGAAGGCTTTCATTTCGTCCGTACCTGCGGGGGTTCGCATGAAGTGACCGCCTAAAATGGGCTGTTGATGGACGGTTTGATAATGCATGTTGTAATTATTACTGAAATTATTCATGATGGGTAGGTCAATAATTTTTTGCGGCTCGGTGCGGCCTAACTCAGCGAGTTGAGTGTAATAACTCGGTACATGGTCAATCTCCATAGGAAAGGGGAAAATGGTCAAATATTCGGTGAGGATAAGCAGGCTTAATAAAACGGTTACGCCCCATAACGCGGCCTGATTACTCAAAGTTCTACCCCCCTCAGTCCCCCCGATTCGGGGGGAGGCAATTTTTAACAAAGCATACGCCCCATGCCCCGCCATGATTGCCAGACAAAGCATGGTCATGACATTAAGACGGCCTAACACTGCACTCCAGTCAATGATGGGGAGGCCACGCAATAAGGCATAAGGTAAGATAATGTAACCGACATAGCCCTCAATGTTCAGTTGAAATATTTCGCCGTTGAATTTAAGCAACGGGCCGAGCGATAAGAGCATGGTAATGACGGCCAGCCCTAGCCATAACACTAACTTACGTCCATGCTGTCGCCAGGCCAGCAGGGCTAAAAGGCAAGGTATCACGCCTAAATAAGCCAATTTTTCCTGGATGTCGTTGTAATCGCGCAAGACATGGGCGGTGTAGGATGGTAATAAATCGAGAGGCTCTAAAATGGGGTGGTGGTTGGAGGGGGTGATAAAGGCCAATAAATCAACCGAGAATAGCGTCGCGGTTTCGCCGCCGAGGTGTTTTTGTTGGCCTGATAAGACGCTGGCGAGTAAAGGGTAATAGAAAGGTAAAATTAATAATCCCGTGAGAGTTAAGGCCATGAACAGGGGAATTAATGGGGCAAATTTGCGTTGATAAATTAGCTGCGCCAGGTATGCGGCGGTCAACGGTAATACGCCGTAAGCCACATGGAGGGGCCAGGTGAGCAGGAGCAGAACGGCAGAAATAAGAAACAAGACGGAAGAAGTAGCAGGTGGTGTAGGAGATTGGGTAAGGCGGATGAGGGCGAGGAGGTAGAGGGGGAGGAGGTAGACGCTGATTTGGCCGAGAAAAGTGCCTGTGGCGTAGCCAAAATGGGCGGGGTAAAAGGTGAAGATGAGGCCAGCAAGAAAGGCGGCGCAGGCGCGGGCTGAAACCTCACCCCGACCCTCTCCTATGAGGAGAGGGGGACGAATAACCTCACCCCGACCCTTTCCTATGAGGAGAGGGGGACGAATAACCTCACCCCGACCCTCTCCTATGAGGAGAGGGGGACGAATAACCTCACCCCGACCCTCTCCTATGAGGAGAGGGGGCAAAAGATAATAAACCAGAAGGTAAGTGGTATAACCTGTAAGGATAAAAGCCAGTAAAACCATGAGGTTGAAACTGACTGTTGCGCCAAAGGCCAGGGTGAGGGGCAGGGCGAGGGCGGGCAAAAATTGCGTAATGTTATATAACGGCTGTTCGCCACCCGTAGGGGCAAAGAGGAGGGAAACTTGGCTTACGGGTTGTTGCAAGGTGAGGATGGCATGGGGAAACCACCAGAGATACCACCGCCATTGTAAGTTATCTTCACCTGCAAAACCCGCAATATGGCGGGCAAGTTGGAAGGGGACGGGGTAGGTGAGGATGAGGGTGAGAATTGTATATAAAGTGAAACTAATGAGATGAGGTCGTTGCTTGAGCATATTGGCGTTATGAGTTATGAGTTATGAGTTATGACTTAAACTCATAACTTAAGGTGTAATATTTAAACAGCCTACAGGTTCAGGGCTGTCGGCCATGATACAGATTTGTAAGGGTGGCAAGATAGACAAAGTATAGCTTAGGGGAATGACTTGACCAAGTTGCAGCGTTGTTGTAGCGAAAGCTGAGGGAATCAACGGCATGGTGGTCGTGGCTAAACGTAATTGTAATATTGGAGGGAGTTCCTGAAAATTGAGTGGGCGTTGGGCTTGCCAATATAGCACTAAATTACCACTCTTGACTTCGTAGCCCCTTAAACGTACCCATTCACCTAACGATAGATTAAGCGGTTTAGCTGTGGCAGGCAAACTTTCTTGTAATAAACGGGGCATGGCCTCCGCCAATGAAATAGGCGCAAAATGGCCGTCGGGGTCAACGCTGAGGGCTAATCGCCCCGCGGCAAAGGGGCGGGGAACGATGGCGTTGGCTTGACCCAAACCAAACTGTAAATCATAGAGACCAGAACGCGAAGGGTGCGAATTTTGCGAAGGGGCGAAATCACATTGGCTGGCGAGAATGGCCGCGGGGGTGGCGGCTTCAAGGACAAAAGCGGGGTCAAGCAAACATGGAGTCCAGGTCGTTTCGCCGCCGCGACTGGGCGTTAAACTGGCCCAAATGGGTTCAGTTACGCCCAAATTTTGCCATAATAACGTGAGTTGCCCCCCTACCGTAATATTATAGCCGAAAGTATTGGTGTTGGGTAAACTGTTACCCTCAGACGGAACTACCTGGGAAATAGGTCGTTGATAAAGCAAAACGTAATCTAGCCCCTGGAAAGTGACACGATGAACTGGCGTAGCATGGCGTTGGAAATAGTGCCACACATCAGGGTTATAAAGTTCCCGTTGCCATTGGTTGATGTAATAAATATTGTAATCGGCGGTGATTTGGCGGCGAGTGTCAAACGTATGGTCAATTTGCCCCTTGAAAAATGGAGCTAAGGTATCCTCATAACCACTCACTACACGCAGGAACTCGGCATGAGGCTGCTCATTAAGGAATCGTGCGGCTTTATCCATGCCCTCACCCCAGCCAAAAATAGTCATCATTTGGGCGGCCATCGGCGCGCCGCCTAACAAAGGGTTGTAGTAAGTAAAATAATACGGGGCAAACGCGAAGGGGGGGAACGCGAAGGATACGAAAATGACCGCGAAAAACCCGAATTGTAAGGCGAAGGGCGCGAAGTTTTCGCGGTTATTCGCGCGATTTCGTATCTTTCGTGTTCCCATCTCGCCTAGCCAAATTAAGCCCTGGGCGGCTAGGAGGTCGATTAAGGGGTAGGCGGGTAGAAAATAACGGTCCATTTTTTTGCTGGAGGCGGTTTCAAAGAGTAACAGTAATATAACAATGAGGGCGAGGTGGGAACGCGAAAGGGTGCGAAAAAAAGCGGAAATTTGGTATTCTTTCGCCTTCGCCCTTTCGCGTCCCCATATTTCGCCGATGAGCCAACAGATTAAGCCTAGTAAGACGAGGGGTGAGGTACGCCAAAGCCAAGTCAAGGGATAGAATAGCGGGCCAGGGTCGTCCACAATTGCGCCAAAAAAGTAATGGCCGTTAATATGACCACTGGTGGCATAATCGGCACTAACGCTAAAAATGGTTTGTAAGACAGTTAGCGGCATGACGAGCATGGCGGGGAAAAGGGTGAACGCGAACGCGAAAAAAAGTGCGAAAATAATGAAGGGCGCGAAAATTTCTTCCTTTTGGCCTTCGGCGCGCCTTTTTATTACTTTCACAATCAGGCCAATGATGTAATAAATTGGCATAAACCAGCCGATGGGTTTGCTGAGACAGGCCAAGCCGCTGCAAATAGCGGCTAAAATAAGCCATTGGCGGGACCAGTTTTGTTGCCAATAGCCAAGCAACATGAGCCAAGCGAGACTCATAAAACTGGCGGTGAGCATGTCTTGATGGAGGACGCGGGAGAGGCCAATATGAAAAGGGTCTAGGGCGATAAAGATTGCGGCAACGGCGGCAACGGGCGGGGAAAGGAGGCGCGCCGCAAGAAAATAAAATAATACAACATAGAGCGCGGCAAATAACACTAAGGGCAGACGCATGGGGGCGATAAGGGCGGGGTCTACCCCTCGCTGTCCCCCCTGAGTCAGGGGGGAGGTTAAAAAGGTGCGTAAATCGACTCCTGTGGGGCGAATGGCATAAATGTAATAACCGATAAGGCCGACACCGCCTGCCCACATGGTAGTTACGCCAGGGTGGACGGTGTGAAAGGTGCAACCCCAGCCCGTGGTGGCAAAGTCTCGGCCGTCTTTCTCTAGGGCGGGGCAGGCATAATCGCTGAAGAGTAAACCCGCCGTAAAATGGCGTGAACGGTCTAGCCAGTCGGGTTCATCGACGGTGAGGAATTGTCCCAAAGCAGGCAACCGTACGGCTAGGGCTAAGAAGAAGAGACATAACGGAAAGATGTATTTGGTCATACTTAAGTTTTGAGTGATGACTCCGCCTGCAAAAAGGAGTGCAAACCTTTAGGTTTGTTCGTCTGTGGCGCGGCAAACCTAAAGGTTTGCACTCCAAAATACCCTTTTTGCAGGGGAGTCAGTTATGGCTCAAATTCATAACTCATTTGATTGCTATTGTTAGTAATAGTAACTTATCGGTCTGGCCTTGAGGGGTGGAGACGGGCAGGCGGGCCAGGGTGTCGGGGTCGTAGAGGCCAAGATAAAGTTGATAGCGGCCTGGCGGTAAATCAGGTGGCAAATTGAAGGGGCTAACAATTCGCAATGTTTGGTTTAGCGGCCAGGCATTGGTGGGCAACATGCCACGCGCGGGATAGTCGGCGAGTTGGGCTTGGGGCAAGGCTGCTAGGTCTAAAGTTGGTAATAAATAGTAGGGGCCACGCTTGAATTGATAATCTGCACTAGGCGGATTTAAGGGAAATTGGTCGAAATTAAGTTCAATTACCCCTTCCTGTCCCCCCTGAGTTAGGTCTACCCCCCTCTGTCCCCCCTGAGTCAGGGGGGATGAAAGGGGGGTTAATTGTAATAAAAATTTATAGCCAATGGCGGGGTGAGCCGTGGCTTGCCAATAGGTGGCCAGGGGAATAGTTTGCCCTGGCTGCCAGGGTTCAGAAGGCAGGGTGAACCCTTGTAAATGAAGCGTGTCGCCAAAGTCCACTTTTAATTCAGTCCCCCTTTTTGTCCCTGCTGAATCAGGGGGGAGAATGGCATGTTTTTGGGCTAGATAAACGACCAAATGGTCATTATAGGTAATCTCCAGAAAATAGTGGTCACGCAATTGCGCCGCTAAATCGGGCAAATATTTCATAAAACGACCATCCCAATAAATGACCAGGGAGCAATCATAACGGTTAATTTGCTCCATTATGGTGCTAGTGGTGATAAATTGGGTTAAATGACGGGCGGAGGAAGTCTCGGAGAGAAAGGGTGGCACGAGGCGCGGCACGGCCATCGCCACCCTTTGGTCATCAACAATTAGGCAATCTTGGGGTAAGGTATATTGGCGGGCCAGGTCAATAATGGCTTGTTCGGGGGCGGACACATTCCCATAAATGTAACCATGGGGGTCAGTAAAAAGAGGGCGACGAGCTTGTTGGAACGGCCAAACCAAGCCCCAGACCATGAGCATCGTCAATAATCCCATGATGACAAACTCGGCTTGGCGACGGCTGGCGTGGCGTTGGAGGGCATGAAACAGCCATTGTAAGGTGTATGTAAGACTAAAACTGGCGAGGACGGCGAGGGGGGGGGCGAGCAACAAAATGTAACGCCCTCGTAATGGTACATGGTACAGTAATAGGGCGGTGGCTAAGGCGAGCCAGGCCAGCCATAAGGTGAATTGTGGGCGACGGTGTCGCCAGGCAAGAGCCGCGCCCATCATCGCCAAGCCTAGCCAAACGCCGTTAGCCGCCAGATAAGCCGTGAACATGGTGATATTTTCGCTCAGACTGCCTTCGCCCTGGGCGAGGGTGGCTTGGCGTAAGGCGAGGCGAAAGGCGACGGTTTCATGATAGAGGGCGAAGGGAGGGTAAATCAGACCAAATATTAGCCAGGGAAAAGCCACGCCAGTGAGCCAGATGAGCAGCGAACGCGAAGAGGCGAAACATAGACGAAGAAGGCGAATGAATACATTTGCGGTGGGCTTTTCGTTTATTCGCTTATTTGCTAATTCGCCCATAATGAGAAAGGGTATAAAAATGACAAATAGCTTAAGGGCTAGGCTGAGACCAAAGGCGATACCTGATAAAAATAGCCACGAACAAACGAAAATGGAACGCGAAGGAACGAAAAATACGAAAGGCGCGAAATCAATTTGTTTAGGCGTGTTCTTCGTTTTTTCACTTTTATGTGTTCCTGTTTGCGCTAAAAGTAAGGAAAGTAACGCCCAGGCAATGGCGGGAATTTCGGCCATGAGGGAGGCGTTTTCAATGAAATAAAGTGTATTGAAAGCGAGCATGAAACTGGCTAGGAGCGCGGCGACTAAATTAAAGCGGCTTTGATGGGGTTGAAGGAGCCAAAATAGGCTGGCGACACCGACTAAACTGAGCAAAACCATGGGGTAGCGCGCGCCTAAGGTGGTGCCGAAAAGGGCGTGGCCTAGCTGAATCGCCCATAGCGCGAAGGGGGGAATGCCGACAAAAGTGGTGGTGTAGGCGGGGTAGCCCGCGTTGGTTAAAACGCCAAACATGAGCCAGTGACCTTCATCATAATGAAAGGCGCGCACCCAGAGATAGCGACTCTGGAGTAGCAGGATAGTTAAAATAACGCCACTCATGACGCTAAAGGCCAGGGTAAAAGAGCTATTTTTGGGCGCGTTCATGGCTGCTCTCCGAGGGTGAAGGTGGTAAGATATATTTCATTTGAGTCGGCGGAGAGGGGCAAACGGGCCATGGTGGCGGGGTCATAAATATTAAGATAAAGTTGATAATCCCCGACAGGTAAATCAGGCGGGGGGGTGAGGGTGGTCACTTCACGAATGGTTTGACCGACGGGCCAGGCGCGGGTGGGAAACATGCCGCTGTGAGGATAGCCTGAATTTTGGGCGAGATGGCGTTGATAGGGTGACGTGGGCTGAGGGTCTACTCGCCTTTGTTCCCCCTGAATCAGGAGGGAGATGGGTGGCGGGGCGGGAAAGGGATAATGGTCGGCGGTTAAAACTGTATTGCCTGTCATAGAGCGAAGTTGTAGCGATATTTTGTAATCTTGCTCTAGGGGACGAAGCGCGGCAAAATAGAGGGCAATTTGGGGGCGGGTTGGGTTGAGGTCAAAGCCCAGAAAGTTAATCTGGTTGCTAAACTGTGCCGTTAGGGGATGCTGCGGCGGGTGATGGTGTTGCTTTAAGCCCACAAACAGGGTGGTTTTGCGGCTAAAGGGTATTTCAATCGCATAAAGGTCGGCTAAACGTTGGGGCAGTTCGGGAAAGTAGGTGGTGAAAAGTTCTTTGGGGTCGGCAAAGGCCACCATAGGGCAATCGGCGGTTTGGATGGTGGTCAAAATGTCGGTCATGGTGAGCCAACCCGTAACAAAACGGGCATGGGAAGCCTCAGAAAGCCAGGGCGGGCTGAGGCGGTTGGCAGCGTTGGTGACTCGTTGGTCATCGGTGATGAGGCAATCTTGGGGGAGGGTATTCATTTCAAGGTAATTGATGGCAGCTAGGCGGCCTGGCTCATTATCGCCTGAGTTCACGGTGACTAGGCCAGTTGAAACCTGTTGTAAGGCGGGAATAGTGGCAAGAACCAAGACAATTGTAATGAATCCAAACCTCACAGGTTTTTGAAACCTGTGAGGTTTAATTCTGGCATAAATCTCGCTGACGGCAATGGCGGTGAGCGCGGCGAGGGGCGGGATGAATAGCACGCCATAGCGTTGGCGCAGAGGAATGTGAGTTAAAAAAATGATAAAGGTGAGGCTAAACCAGGCCAGCCATAAAATAATTTGGGGACGATAGGCACGCCAACCCAACATGAGGCCAACAAGCGCGCCGATGATAAGGGGGCGATTATCCCAACCCATGGAGGCCATGAGGCTGAGGTTTTCTTGCCAGGTGTGGGTCGGGGCGAGGGTGGCGCGAAGGGCGAAGCGAAAGGCTAAAACTTGTTGCGCCATGGCAATGGGATTATACATTACAATAAATAAAATAAGCGGGGTGAGACAACCTAACGCGAACGCGAAAAGAGCGAAAGTCAGCGCGAAAGAACGAATTTGTTTCGCATCTTTCGTGTCTTTATTCTTTCGCATTCCTCTTTCATGCTCCATTCTAACGACTTCACCCATAATGAGCAGAGGGATAAAGATGACGAATACTTTCAGGGTGAGACTGAGCATGGTGGCAATGCCAGAAAGGTAGAGCCAGTGGGGGCGTGGGGTTAGGGTGTATTGTTGGGCGAAGGCGAGTGCCATGAGCGCGAGGGAAATGGCCGCGACTTCGGTCATGATTTGGGCGGAGAATTGGAAGTAATCGAAATTGAAGGAAAGAAGGGTGGCGGCAATAAGAGCCGTTAGCCAGGGTGGCGCGGGGGTTTGAGTGGAGTCTAAGGTCATCAATGACCAAAATAGCCCCACTAAACTTAATAAACTTAATAACATGATAGGGACGCGCGCGGCGAGACTAGAGCCAAATAATTTAGCCCCTAATTGAATGGCTAGGAGCGCGGTGGGGGGGATGCCGACAAACGTTTCGCTATAAGCGGGATGTCCTGCGTTAGCCAAGCGACCAAACATGAGCCAGTGGCCTTCATCGGTGTTCCAGGGTGTCCCCCAAATGTAAGCAATACGTAAGCCGAGGGCTAGGGTTAAGAGTAGGATTAAGGCAAGCCAGGGTGGGGTGAGGAATTTTGTTAACATTAATGACCTATTTAACCAGGCAACCGTTACTTTTTAAGGCAAAAATGGCATATTTATCGTTATGGAAACAGGGCGGTGGTAATTGGGGCGTAATTTTATCACTAGAAACTAGGAGATAATCGGCTTGGACGGTGTGGGCGGCGGCAATAAGGCTATCAAAATCATGGCAGGCGGCCTCCAGTTGGCGAAAACGGTTGTATGCTGTAACTAGACCCGCGCGACTATGGAGATAAAAGGTCATATCTTTCCAATTATGACTAAGACTACGGGCCGTCCGTAGGCGAAATTGGGTCAGGGTGACGGGGCCGAAACAGCCATAAAAGAGGCTGTCGTGGGCGGTATTTTGCTGAGTCCAGGTATAGAGTTCAGCCTCGGCGGGGGGGTAAAGCGGTTCTGGTTGAAGGGTGGAAATGGGGGGCAAGGGGAGATAATCGCTTAAACGGGCGGTGAGGGGATTGAAGAGCAATAATAAAGTTAAGATGGCGAATAAAGTGGTTAGTTTATATAACGCTAAATGACGAGTAAGCCATAACCAGGCCAGCCACAGAGCAAGTAAAATGATAGAATATATAACGAATTGGAAGACGTTGTTACTCCATTGCGCCATGAGGCTGGGGGCTAGGGCAAATAGTAGGGCTAGGTTGAGGTCAACTTGAGAACGTTGCGGCAAATTAAAATAAGCCGTCAATTCTTTAGCACAAGCCAATCCCGCGAGGCCGCTGAGGGCATAGAGGGGCAGATAGACGAGGGCGGCGGCGCGGGCAAATTCGGTGAGGAAGGAGGTGAGGCCAATGAGGGCGAAGGTTTGCCAAAGATAGGTGAAAAAATAGTAGCCGACAAAGGCATATAAAACCACTAAGCCCATGAAACTTAGCAGCCATTGGTCAAGTTGCGTGGCATTACGGCGGTGGAAGCGATAGACCGCATAAAGGGAGACGAATAAAATGAGGGCGGGGGTTTCAAAGAGAGTGATGAGATAAACGTAAGCAAGGGTAATAAGGCTGCTGATGAGCCAAACATGGGGCGTGAGGCGCGGCCAACGGTAGGCAACAAAGGGTAATATGATAACTGTTGCTAAGTAAAACCAGACCAGATAATCTAAGGTGGGGCGGGTGAGGTCTAGCTGAAATAGGGGCCAGGTGAAACGCTCTGGGGAGAAGGGTAGGCCGTAAAGTTCGGTTACAATTTGGCTGAAACGGGCAAAATCTACCCCCCTCTCTCCCCCCTGAATCAGGGGGGATGAAAGAGAGGTGGCGACGGCGCGGTGTTGGCTAAAGTGCCAAATGAAGGGCGCGGCGGTGAGCATGGTGGTTAGGGTAATGATGATGAGGGGTAAAATGGCACGCTGACGCTGCCATATAAGCAAGAAAAGCCCCGTCAACATGAGCAGGTGAAAGCCCGAAATGGGGTGTAAGTTGGTGGCTAGGCCGAGAAATAATCCGAAAGCGGCAACCTCACCCCTGCCCTCTCCTATGAGGAGAGGGAGTTGATTTGAAACCTCACCCCTGCCCTCTCCTATGAGGAGAGGGAGTCGATTTGAAACCTCACCCCTGCCCTCTCCTAGTAGGAGAGGGAGTTTATTTACTAACCGTAATAATATGATGAACAAAAAGGGGGCAGCGGGCATAAAAAAGACGCGCGCCCCGAGGGTGGCGGAACTGCCTACGCCCCAACCGCTTGCGCCCATGACATTATGATAATGGGCGGCGGCAATGGTTAAGCCGAGGGTGAGGGGGATATTACGAGTGACGTACCATAACAAAGCGGCCATGCCGAGGAGGTAGCCAGTCATAACAAAGGGTAGCAACCAAATATAACCTTGCTCAAAACTGCCCGCGAATTGCCAGGCGGTGGCGACAATGGCGCGATAGGCAGGGGTGTAATAACCATAAATTTCGGTGGTGGCGAATAAGGTATCACGCGGCAAGGCGGTGGGGTCGATGTCTTTGAGGATGCCTGCGCCGACTACATTACGGTCAGTGGAGTCGATGCGAGGATGTAAGACGCTGTAAAACGTCCAAATGGTGACGCTGAAAATGAGGATAAAAATTACAGTTAAATACTCTGGACGGGACAAAGGAATTAGGTTGGAGTGCAAACCTTTAGGTTTGAGCAAACCTGAAGGTTTGCACTCCGAGATTAATTTGGATTAATTTTATTTAATAGTTGGTCAATGGTGAGGGAGTCGTTTTGCGGTTGGTTGGCATGATAAACGGTGTCCCAGGCGGTTTGCCCAACGGGGCGGGTTTGGATGATGAGTTGGGCGGGTGGGGCGGTTAATTTAAGGATATGTTGACTGACGTTGGGGGCCATAGGCCAGGTTTCGCTGACAGGTAAGGGTTGTTGATTGGTGGCTATGATTTGGCCTGTTTCGTCTAAAAGTTGTAATTTAATTTCACGGGGTAGCAAGGGATAGCGATTCAGCCAATGTAGGGTGACGGTTAATTGCCCCTCTTTATCACCGAGTTGGGCATGTAAATCGTAGCCAAAAAGGTCAAGTTGTTGGTTAAAACTAACGTTATCTAACGTGTGTTGATGACTGACGGTTGGGGTGAGCCAGGTAATGCTCTGCGCGGGTAGGGTTAGGCTGGCAAGGGTGAGGGGGTCGGTGGCGGCCAATAAGGTGAGCATAGGTTGATATGTTCCGTTAGGCAAATGGGCGGGAGTGAGGAGGGGCAAATCTAGGCCGACAACTTCACGGGGCTGCCAGGCGGTGAGGGGGTGATAGGGTGGGGCGAGGGTATTTTCCCAACTAATTACGAAATATCCCATTTCATCTCGCCAGGTGACATTCAGGCGATAATTTTGGGCGGGCGGATGGTCGGTCTGCCAATATAAGAGCCATTGGGAGTCGGGCTTAAATTGATAGCCCAGTAGTTGTAAGCCTTCGTAACCAAAGGACTGAACGTAGTTCGATTTTAGACCTACAAGGTTTTGAAAACCTTGCAGGTCTGAGGTACCGCGCGTGACCATGAAGGTGTGAGGAACATTGTTAAGGTCAAAACGCCAGGTGACTTGGCGGGTGTTTATTAAGCGTAAGCCAAAGTTTAGGGTGTATTCGCCGAGTGGCATGGTTTGGGGCAACGTTAGGGTGGTGGTGAAAGGTAATATTTGTTCAGGCTCTACCCCCCTCTGTCCCCCCTGAATCAGGGGGGAGGAAAAGATAGTAGTCATGAAATGGCGTTGATTGGCATCACGAATAGTGACGAAAAACTCGCTGTCATTTAGTTGCCAACCATGCGCGCCATTTTGCCAAAAGAGGGTTAGGTTAAGCGAGTCGCCTGCACCAACCTCGGCTATGGCGTGTTCCCCCCCCTGACTCAGCTTTACCCCCCTCTCTCCCCCCTGACTCAGCTTTACCCCCCTCTCTCCCCCCTGACTCAGGGGGGATGTAAGGGGGGTTGGTTGTAGGCGAAACCCGCTGAGACGGCCATGCTCACCGAGCCACTCGCCAACGGCATGTAAGCCAGGGGGTAGGCGATAGAGCCAGGCGTAATCTAACCCATTATGACGATATTGGTTGACTAATTCAGCCTCGGGAAGGAGGCTTGATATGTCGGCGAGGGGTTGTTGGCGTTGAATCCCCGCGATAATGGTGATGAAATAATCGCTAGCGAGGAAATTATCGGCACTGAGGCAAGTGCCAACGAAGGCAAAACGGCAAGTTTGATGATTGCTGGCAACTTTGAGGCGGGTGGCATTAGGCAAGGTATTAAGATAGCTAACCATTTTATCCATGCCTTCGCCCGTGCCAACGGGTAGGATTTTGACGGCGGAGGTTGCGCCTCCTAACAAAGGATTCCAATAGGTGAAGTAATAGGGGAAATAATAGGCGGTGAAGGCGAGATGAGTGGTGAGTAATAAAGCTAAAGTTAAGGCAAACCTCACAGGTTTTTGAAACCTGTGAGGTTTTGTTAGATATACAAATACTCGTTCATAGCCGACGGCGGCTAAAATGGCAAAGGCGGGAAAAGTGGGCAGTAAATAACGGTCTAATTTCGATTCGCCGAGGCTCATGGCAATGAGATAAAAGGCAATGTAGGCGACCAGGGCAATGAGGCGAGTGGCAAAGAGTAGCTCTAGGCGAAAGCGGCGTTGAAGGAGATATATTAGTAAGAATGTCAAACCAAGCCACATAAAGGGAGTGCTGCGATAGGCTAAAGCCCAGCCATAAAAACCGATGCCAGGGTTAGAGTGCCACAGTTGGCCTTGATAAAAAAACTGGCCTTCATGCCAGACGATGTCTACGCCCTGGGCGGTGCGGGAGAGGTGGTCATAAAGCGCGCCCATCGTTTGCAGGGGCGCGACCCATAAAGCAGGCCATAATATAATGAAGGTGAAGGTGGCGATTGTGAGCCAAGCGAGGGAACGCGAAAAAACGAAGAAGGCGAACGGCGCGAAGCTACGAAAGAGCGAATTTGAACCCGCTTCTATTTTCGATGATTGGAATTTCGCTTCTCCACGTTCCCACCTGACATGCAGGAGCAGAACAAGGGTGGCAAACGGCCAGAGATAGATTGAAATGAAGCGGGTGAGGGTGGCGAGGCCGCCGAGAATGGCACTGAGGATGAGCCAACGGCGGTGGCGGGTGGGGGCGTAGGTTATAATGCTTAAGGCACTGAGCAGCATGAGGCCGTAATTTAAGCCTTCGGTGCGGACAACTTGGGATTGGGTCAGCATGAAGGGGTCTAAGGCCATGAGGAGGGTGGCGATGAGGGCGGTAGTTTCATTAAATAAACGGCGAATGAGGGCGAAGGCGGCTAATAAAATGAGGCCATTGATGAGGCCGAGGGCGAAACGGCGACGGGGCAGGGAGGCAAAGGCAGTGACTTCATCATCTGACAGAAGATGGTCATAGGAGTCGCTTGTGGTGAGGTGGAGCAGAGGGACTTGGGCGACTTCGAGCCACATGAGGGTGACGGCGGGATAGGTGTCGTTGGCGGTGGCGACCCAATTTTGGCTGAATACGCCGCCAGCCATTTGGGTGAGCCAACGGGCAGTGATGACTTCATCTACGGTGACGAAACCAGGCGGAAAAGGCCACAGTCGGGGGAGGAGGACGAGGCTGGTGAGGAGGAGAAGTTTGATTAAGGTAGATTTAGACATGGGCATTAGGAATTAGTAACCTGAGTTCGGGATAGCGGTTGCCTGACGCTAAAGCGGTCAGGCTGAGAAAACAAAGTACGCTAAAGCGCACTCAATTCGCTTCCTGGGGTGACTTTTTAGCCTACTTCAGTAGGTCTCGTTTTCTTAGCACGACGGCTTCAGCCTCGTGCCATTTATCCCGAACTGAGGTTAGTAGGACTTACGCCAAAAGGCAAAATCCCCCCCCAAAGGAAGGGAAGTTTTACTCCCTCGCCCTGTGGGAGAGGGTCGGGGTGAGGGTTCTGCGTAAGTCCTACTTAGGAATTAAAAATTAGAAATTCCTACTTCTTACTCCCTAGTTTTTGGATCATTTCGTACAGCGCGTCGGCAACGAGGGCGTGAACTTTTTCGCTGGGGTGTGGGTCAACGGGGCTGGCGAGTAGGTCGGCGGTGGGAATGTCGGCAATGAGTGGGGCGACATCTAAGGTGGGGACACCCTGTTGACGGTATAAATCTAGCACTTTTTGGGTAACAACTTGACTCTCGGTGATGTGATTCATGGCGGGAAAAGCGACCACAATTAGGGGAATATGTTCCGATTTTGCGCCTTGATAGATGGAAAGTAAATCCTGTTGATGCAGCCACCAGACTTCGGGATTGTTATAGACGTTAAGCAACCAGTCCCATTTTTCATCGGGCTGCCCTGCTTGCATGAAGCGAAATATGCGCCAGTAGAAAAAGTTGAAGGCGTAAGAATTTTTAACTAATGGGACTAAGTAAGGTTGAATTTCGATGCGGGGGGGGCGAACCATGCCACGCTCCCAGGCGGCTGGCCCCTCAACATCATTAACAAAATAAGTAAAAATTAAGATATTAGGCTTATAGGGGTATTCGGTGATGAGTTTGATTTCGTCCGTTGTATTTGCGCCCGATTGACCCACGTTAAATACCACGAAATTTGCGCCCAGTTTATCGCCCAAACGGTTGGAAAAACGGTCAGCAGGGTTCTCTATGCCTACACCTTCAACAAAGGAATCGCCCACAACCATGACTTTGGTTTTGCCCGCGACCATGTCCGCCGTCCATTCTTTATCCCGAAAACCGAGCGAGTTCATGGTGCCAGTGTAATACCGTTCACGCCAATTTGCTTGCGCTAGAGTGGGGATGGTGTCGCTTTGGGCAAAGAATAGTTTGAAATAAAACTCAATACCCATGCCCGTGAGAAATACGGTTAAGGTCATAAGCAATAGATTTTCCAGCCAGGGGCGATTATAGCGACGGGAACGGTGGACGGAAATGAGCATGGCAAGGAGGCCACCGCCGCCCACTAAGCCAATTAAACAATAACTAAGCCAATAAGTCATGGGAAGTTTATCAGTCGGTCAGCTAGTCAGCGTTCAGCTAAAAAAGTGATTAGCTGATTGCTGATTAGCTGATAGAGTACAATGGATAATAATATTTCGTTAGGGTTTACGCGCCACCGCTAGGAGTGATACGCCAAAAGGAAAATTCAGGTAACGGAGGAGGGGTTGTTCAGCCGCAAAGATACTTTGCAATATATTGTTACTCCAGCCAGGGTGAAGGTCGTTTTCACTCGTCCCTGCGATTTGGTTGTGTTTCAGGCGCAAGGCCAACCGTCCCGCTAAAATGAGGGGAAATAAAAAAGTGTTAGCATAAGTTAATTTATCCACCTGTAGCCCTGCGGCTTCTAGTTTACGGCGCAACTCGCGGGCGGTATAACGGCGATAATGTTGGCTGACTTCATCTTGCAAGCCCCACAGAAAATTAAAGGCGGGCGTGAAAATAATGAGCGAGCCACGCGGCGGCAATAAACGGGCCAGGCCATGCAAAGCGGTCACATCATCGGCCAGATGTTCAATCAAATCTAAGGCCATGATGACCTGATATGAGCCTGATTGCAGGGGCGGAAGTGTGCCATCGCCACAGATGAGGTGAGGCAGTTGGCGGGCTTGGGCAAAGTGCAAGCCTTCTAGCGAAAAATCCAAGCCCGTTACATTGTCATAACCATGCTGACGGAGATACTCTAAATTGAAGCCCGTGCCGCAACCAATATCTAAAATGCGGGGCGCGGGGTATTCGGCTAATCGCCGTAAGACGGTATCAAAGATGATTTTGCGGCGGGCAACATACCACCAATGATTTTGCTCAACGGCTTGAATGTGGGCGTACATTTCGTGTTGCATATGTTGGTAGACGGTAGACGGTAGACGGTAGAAAGTAAAAAGTACAATTCTGTACTCAATATTTCAAGATTTAGCACCCCCGCCCCTCTCCCACAAGGAGAGGGGAGACAAGAAACTCCCTCGCCCTTTGGGAGAAGGGCGGGGTGAGGGTGCTTTAGTTGGGGTGAGGGTGCTTTAGTTGTTGTACCCAAATCTTGAAATACAGAGTATACCATTTACTTTCTACCGTCTACCGTCTGTAAATAAATGGGGACTTCTTTTTGGTCGGTTAAGGGTATGGTTAGTTTTCGAGAATATTGTTTAGCATAGTTACGTTGTTGTTCAATCGAACACTCTAGGCAAATGATGGCACATGGTTCAAATGAAGAGTCGGTCAATATTTGGGTCATATTATTAACATCTATTGCTTCTAAATGAAAGTCGGCGGTTTTAGGCAATAAAAGCCAAAACGGGTATTCCCAAGTATCATAGGGGGCGACTAGCCCAATTTGGGAGCAAGATTGGGTCGCTTGAGCTATTTCCAGGTAACTTTTCTCCAGCATAGGTCGGGGAATAAAATATTGGCCAAGGCGTGGTTGGTTAAATATATTTCGCGTTGTTACCACAGGATGAGATGGGTTTATGAGCAAAAAGGGCAAGGCTTGGGTTACTAATAAAATGATGATGAAATTTTGGAGTTTTTTAGCTTGAATTTCAGCTAACCACAATGCCATGAGTGGCGTTGAGACGACAAATAAGGGGAGATGGAGGCGGCTATGCCACAGTTGCCACTTCAAAACAAAGGCAAATAACAAAAAGCTACTGCTTATACAGGCCATATAAATGAGATGGGTTGAATTTCGTTGCCTGATAACCCACAGCCACGTAAAACCAATCAAAATAAGATGAACTAAATTGCCGCTGGCATCTTCAAAAATATTAAATTTTGCAATGGTGAAGGGGGTGGCTACCCAGGTTGTTTTAGGGTCATTAATGTCTACTTGAAGTAAGTTATGGAAAGATTTGACACTGTCCTGCAAAAAACCATTGATGGTTTGTGACGGGGTACTCAAATGAAGACTAAGATTTCTTACTATATTGGAGATTAATAAAGTGGGTGACATTTCTTCGTTGCTGTATTCATCATGGGAATATGGATTGGCGGCGGGTTTTATGGGGGAGTTAAAAACGGCTAAATTACGTTGATAATGACCTAAATTTATGGTTAGCACCACCAAACCAATGAAAATAACGGTACGTATCGCTTTCGAGGTATTACGTTTGAATAATAAAATAATCAACCAAATTAAAAAAGGAAAGATGAGGATATAGGAAGTCCCTTTTGTTAAGATAGCTAAAGCCAAACTGCCCGCGACCCCAAGTTTATTAAGCCAATGAGGATTATCCTGAGTGGCTAAAATAAAAGAAACGAAACAAACAAACCAGAAAGAAAAGAGATAATCATTTTGGGTGGTAACGGATTGTAAAATCCCCATGGGAATAGTGCTGGTTATTAAACTGGCTAAGGTGGCGGTAGTAAAATTGGCGTGCAGTTGTTGGGCAATCCAATAAGTGCCGAAAAGTGAACCAACCATGCTAAACCATTGCACTAAATTAACAAATTGGTCATCGCCTTTTAAGAGGACGAGATGTAAGATGACCATTTCAGCGAATGGATTTTGATAAAGTTGTCGTAGCTCATGGGTGGTATATGGCTGCAAAGTATGGTTTTGCAGCCAGTGCATCACCCGTGTGAGGTGGTAGGTCATGGAGTCCCAATTATTGGGCGGGGATATTAGCGCAATGACCCCTGACATGAGCATTATAAAAATGAGGGTGGCTTGCAGGTGAGCCAGGACTCGATTGTTAAGGGGCAATACCCAGGCAGGCCAACGTAAGTTTAGCTGGGGACGGGGCAAAAAATAGGCGTAACCAGCTAACATTGCGGTCATGATGACCCAGCCACTTAAAACGTAATAAAATGTTATTTGATGAATAAGACTGAGGGTTTCGGTAAAAATAACCAGCCAGAGTCCCCAAATCACCACCGCTAATAGCGTGGCTTGAATGAGATTACGGTATATATTGGCTTTGGTCAGTAAATCCCGCGTGATAAAAATAAGCAGTAATAAACTAAGCAGTAAAATAATGGGGAACATTTTTTATCTCTCAGAAAATTCCACCTGTAAATTTTCAGGGGATAGCCATGGAGTCCAAAGCCGTAGGCTTTGAGCAGTGGGACAAAGCCTACGGCTTTGGACTCTCTCACCGTTTGGCGCAAAGCACGCGTTGCGACTCCATAGCTCAAGCCAAAAATTTAATGCCCCAGGTATTTCTCATGCCACATTTGGAACATGAGCAGCGTCCATAACTCTTTGCGATTATCTTTGCGATGGTTGAAATGGTCAGCTAACAATTGTTGCACGTAAGGCGGGTTGAATAGCCCTTGCCGCTGAAGGCGCGCCTCCGAGAGCATATCCAGTGTAAGTTCGCGTAATGCCCCATTGAGCCAATAGGCGACGGGCATGTTAAAGCCCTTTTTGGGGCGATTGATGATTTCGGCGGGCAGGAGATGTTGGACACTTTTCTTAAGCAGATATTTACCCGTGAAACGATGTAATTTTAGTTCTAAGGGTAGTCGCGTGGCAAATTGCACCATGTCCCGATTGAGAAATGGCACGCGCACCTCTAACGAGGCGGCCATGCTGGCGCGGTCAACTTTATAAAGAATGTCCCCTTCTAAATACATCTTCATATCCACATATAAAATTTGGTTGAGTGGCATGGTCGCGTCACACTCGCGGGCGTAGGCATAGGCTTGGGCGTAGGTGTCGCGTAGGACGGGTTTGAGCCAATCTTGCAATAAATTCTCTTTTTGCTCATCAAAAAATGAGCCGAGCCAACGGTGATGGCGCGCTTGAAGGGGCATGCCCCGCCCGGCCAAAAATCGGCGCAATTTGAAATCAAAGCTAATGTTATCAAATGAAATGGGAGTGCGCCGCAAAATCTGTGGCATGAGATAGGTTCGCACTGTCCAGGGGACGGCGCGCTCGTAATATTCAATCAGCCGATGAGCCAGCAAGGTCGGATAACCCGCAAAAAGTTCATCGCTGCCATCGCCACCTAACACCACTTTCACATGTTCGCGGGCAAATTGCGACAGCAAAAAAGTGGGAATGAGCGACGAATCGCCAAAGGGTTCATCTAAAAAATCCATGACTTTTGGCACTAAATCCACCGCCATTTGGCTACTCAACATCAATTCATGGTGTTTGGTGCCGAGATGTTGCGCCGCTAAACGGGCATAGTAAGATTCATCAAAGGAACTTTCTTCAAATTTGATGGAAAAACTATTGACGGTGCCAGGGTAAGTTTTAACCATGTAAGCCGCAATCGTACTCGAATCGAGGCCGCCACTGAGCAGTACGCCAATGGGAACATCACTGACCAACTCCTTCCGCACGGTAGACTCTAGCGTCTGTTGCAATCCCACCGCATAATCGCGCCAATGCACGGGGGCATGACCTTCGCTCAAGGCCATGCTGACCTGCCAATAGGATATTAGTTGCAAATTATAACGATTATAACGCAAGATATGACCAGGCGGCAGACGGTGAATCTGGCTTAAAATGGTGCGCGGCGAGGGGACATATTCAAAGGAAAGGTATTCATTGAGGGCAATTAAATCTAGGTCGCGCTTGACTTGGGGATGGGCTAAAATGACCTTGAGTTCTGAGCCAAAAATCAATTCCCCCGAATTTGGCAAGGTGGTGTAATAAAGCGGCTTAATGCCCAAATGGTCGCGGGCAATAATAAGCTCCTCACGGGTGCTATCCCAAATGGCACAAGCAAAAATACCGTCCAAATGTTGGGCAAAGTCCAGCCCAAACTCTTCATATAAATGAAGGATGACCTCGGTATCGGCATGGGTGCGAAAGGTATGCCCTTTTTTTAGTAAAAAAGTTCGTAACTCACGGTAATTATAAATTTCGCCATTAAAGACAATCCACATGCTTTCATTTTCATTGGCAATGGGCTGTTGACCGCCCGCCAAATCAATAATGGAGAGGCGGCGCGCCCCTAAACCGACGCGGCCATTGTTATAAATGCCCTCTTCATCTGGCCCGCGATGCGCCATGGAACGAGTCATGGTTAATAAAACGCTATCCGTTAAAGGGGGCGGAGATTCATGCTTTAGATTGATTACGCCACAAATACCACACATGTTAGTTGTTTTTGGTCATTAGTCAGGTGTCATTGGTTATTTATCACTTGTCAAATGACAAATATACCACGCGAGGGAACAAATTGGAGTGCAAACCTTCAGGTTTACTTGTTTATCGTGGGGCAAACCTAAAGGTTTGCACTCCAGAAAAGTTTAATTTATACCTTCGCGCAGTATAACTAATGACAATTGACTAATGACGACTGGCCTGAATTGATTGGTTCGATACGCCACTGCGCCGATGTGGGTTGATATTTGACCCAAAAGAGGGGGGCGGTTTGAGGTTGCTGTGGCTGTTGGTTATCATAGACCCCTAATTGTACTAGATAGTTGCCTGTGGGTAAATCTGGCGGGAGCATGAAGGTGCGTTGTTCGGCTAAGGGTTGCTGAGTCCACCACCAGGTCGTGGGATAAACTCGGTCAAAGGGTTGAAAATCCAGCCGCATGAGAGTTTGTTTTTGGGGCGTATCCAGTTGAATAAAGTAGCCATAATCTTCCGTTATAAAATCAAGCGTGTGCCAATGTAAGGTTAAGGTGAAGGGTTGCCCAATGCGGATAGAAGTGGTTGGTACACTTAATGTTTGCAAACAAAGACTCGCTCCAAAACGATACCCTAATTTTATAGTCTCGCCCGATTCAGACCCAATCGCAGGTAAACGGTCAATCAGGGGCTTGGTGTCATGTAAAAATAGCTCAGGGTACATGTGACCCGCCCGTTCCACACTTTGCCAACTTTGATTATAAAACCCTTGCGCGGTGTCTTTATGGCCTTGAATGGCCTCTATTTCAGCCAAATTACGGTAATGGCGGGCTTGGTCGGCGGCAGATGATTCAACTTGGACTAATAATTGTTCAGTTTGATAAAGATTACCCAATAAAGTATCCGCCGAATCGACCTTAACCAGTGTGGCCGAACCGAAATTATCCGCTAGATAGGGGGCAAAGTGGGCGGGCGGCACAGGCGGTTCAATGACGGGCAGATGTTTGGCTAAGAAATGTTCGGGACTAAAGCTGATTTTTTGCCACATGACCAACCAGATACGCCCTGGTTTGACCATCAAGGTACGTTGCGCTAACAAATTATTATAATTGGCGACAAAATCGGGACTGCTTTGCACCTGATGAGCAACTAAATTTGGCAGCAGCAAATTTAACGCCCAAATACAATGGGCTTTAGAACGGTCAGGAATATCAAAGCCCTGCCCCTCCTCACAAATAACAATATCTTGCGGCTGTAGCTCCGCCGCCAACCGATGCGCCAAAGCAGCCCAATCGCTATGGGTGCTAGCCCCGATATAACCTTGCGTAGAAAAAGCCACCAACAACAGTAACCCCACGCCACTACTCGCCATGATAAGGCGATTGGTCATTTGTTGTTTGTCCGTTGTCATTCGTGAACTAATAAATGACAATGTCCTGACCATACCAAGTGCTACTAAAATGAGATAGCTGGGCAATAAATAGATTAAAAAGCGGACGTAGGCATAGAAATTTTCGCTCAGGATTTGCAGGGCGACCCAAATCATGATAAATGGCGCAATAAACCAGATGGCGACCAAGAGGCGATTTTTTCGCCCCAAATGCGCTAGGCCAATGATTAAAAAGAATAAATAAAGATACGCCACCCAGCCCACTGGCGAGACTAAGGCCATTAATCGGATAAATGTAATAATGGGATATGAATCCTCTGACCAAGAAAAAACACCGTCCCGCCACACTTCAAAATCGTTAGACCAGCCGCCTTCTGCTAAGACATATTTTGTCCGCAAGTAAATCATGGGGACATGAACCGTTAGCAATAAGAGTGTAGCTATCGCCAAATTACGAAACATAAACCTCACAGGTCTTTGAGACCTGTGAGGTTTGGATTGCTGTAAATAATGCCACAACGCACCTAAGCCAAATAAGCCTAACTGCATTACCAAAGCTAACGCACCGCTAAATAAATGGAAATAAATTATCGCGATATTGCTGACCACAAACAGGAGCCAGGCGCGCCAGTGATTATATCGCCAGGCCCGCCATAAAAAGTAATGTGATAGAGTCGTTAGACACATCAACCCAATATAACCGCGCACAATAACGGAATAGCCAAAATGAAGGGGCGAGACGGCGACTAAAAAGAGGGCTAATATACCAACTTTATAGCCAAACATTTCACGACCTAAACGATAAACGAAGGGCAAAGAAACCATGCCCAGCAATATCATCGGCCAGCGCATGAGAAATAAATTGTCAGCTTGGGGCGAAAAAAGATGCGCCAAAGCCGAAGCCAACGGGTGATTATTGGAATGAATCGTGGTAAAAATATCAAATAATGACATGCGGACATATTTCCCTAACGTGGCCGCTTCATCCACCACAAAAGGAACGGAGGTGATTTTGTAGGTGCGTAAAGCCAACGCCAACCACAGTATCGCCCCAATTAGCCCTTGTTGCCTAATATAACGATAGCTATTCATGCGAACCTTGACCCAACGGCACTAATTGATTCGGCCACAACTTGCCCTGTTCATCTGAAACGGTTAAGCGTTCCCCCGTTGCCAAATCATACATGCCTGTGACTAGAACCTCACCCCGACCCTCTCCTAATAGGAGAGGGAGTTTTGAAACCTCACCCTGACCCTCTCCTAGGGGAGGTATGGTTAACTCAAATTGGTCTACTAAAATATCGCCCACTTGCCAACGGGAGGTGGGAAAGAGACCGTTAAAGGGTTGCTTATCTTGTTGGGCCATGACTTGATGTTGCTTATCTAACAATTGCACAAATATCGTGTAATCTTTATCAGGCGGAGCAATCGTTTGCCAATAAAGACTTACGAGTAATTTATCGTTATTTTTAGTCAACCCATAGCCCAATAATTTCATCATATTACCCCATTGCGCTAGCTGAACATGGTCAGGTTGGGGGGTTTGGGCATAAAAGGGGCCGAGAATAACCTCATCGCCGAGAGGCTGTTGGGTGGGGCTATGGATGGGCAGCCGTTGCCCCGTTGCGGGGTTAAAATAACCTAATCTTACCCAATATAACCCTGGCGCGGGCAACGCGGGCATGGTTAGCTGTTGCAAAATAAGCCCCTCTGGTCGCCAGCGATAGATTTTGGCGGAAATGGGGTTGAGTTCGGCCTGCCCCACCGCTTGCCCTTGAGCGTCCAAAAGTTGCCAAAATAGTTTCCCTGATAACCCTTTATAACCGAGAATCCGCCAGGCCAATTCGAGTTGCCATGGCTGACTCCCTCTCCTGTTAGGAGAGGGCAGGGGTGAGGTTTCAGGGAGTTGAGAACCATAACCCACTAACTCTAAATCAT
>JAIFLK010000285.1 GCA_020049115.1 Chloroflexota bacterium
GTGGAAACGCCCTATTTGGTGGTGGTCGAGGCCAAACGGGGCTTGGAAGGCAAAAATCCCCGTTTTCAGTTATATGGTGAAATTTTAGCCACCGCCCGTTTGAATTGGGAAAGTAATGGGCAGCCCATTCAAGAAATGTTTGGTTGTTACACTATCGGCGATAGTTGGACGTTTATTCGCGCTTTAGTGCAACAAATAGATACAAATTGCCCTGAAATGACCCTTGAATCATCAAGGGAATATATCGAAAAGTTAGAAGCAGAAACTATTCTCAAGATATTAAAACTTATCATCTCAAAATATGTCACACCTTAAGCGGAGGTTATAACATGGAAGAATTGTTAGAATTACGCCAATATATTCAACTTAACATGGAAGAATTGTTAGAATTACGCCAATATATTCAACTTAAACAATATGACCAAGCCCTTCGTTTGATTGGCGAGATGGAAGAAATGACCCTCGAAGATAAAATCCATAAAATTGATAACTGTGCTACTTTTTTGTTATTGCATTTAATTAAACAACATGCCGAAAAACGAACTACCCGTTCATGGGACTTACACATCTACACCACCATTCGCCAAATTCAACTCATCAACAAAAAGTATAACACTAGTGGTACTTATTTTGACGCAACTGAACTAAAAACTGTGTTAAAGGAAACTTATCTACTGGCCTTAAAATACGCGGCCATAGAAGCCTTTGAAGGACGCTACGAAGATGATGAACTCGCCCAAATGGTTGACCAAAATCTGATTATTGAGCAAGCCTTAAACTTGATTACTGAGCCACAAAATTAAATGAAAATTCTACACCTTTACAAAGATTACCACCCCGTTCTAGGGGGCATTGAAAACCACATCAAAGAATTAGCCGAAGGACAAGCCGCTTTAGGCCACCAAGTCACTGTTTTAGTTTGTAACCCTAGTTATCGCACCGAAATTGAGACCATGAATAGCGTGGAGGTGATTAAAGCAGGCCGCTTGACTACCCAATTTTCCATGCCCATCAGCCTGAGTCAGCCTTACATTTTGGCGACATTGAAACCCGATATTGTGCATATTCAGTCACCTTATCCATTGGGTGAGTTAGCCAATTGGCTTGGTGGGCGCGCGCAAGCCACCGTTATCTCCTATCAATCAGACATTGTGAAGCAAAAGTATTGGCTCTATTTTTATGGGCCAATATTACGACAAGTATTACAAGCCACTGACCGCATCATCCTCTCTACGCCCCGTTATGCCGAAATTTCGCCCTGGTTACAGCCTGTTCGGGCGAAATGTACCGTTATCTCACCAGGGATTAACATTGAACGTTTTAGCCCCACCCCGCGCCCCCTTCATCGTCCACCCACCATTATGTTCGCGGGCCGATTACGCTATTACAAAAGCCTTAGCACCCTCCTCCATGCCCTGACTCATTTGCCTGGTGTACGCCTTTTGGTGGTGGGTGACGGCCCCATGCGTCAACCCTGGGAGCAATTAGCCCAAGAATTAGGCATTGCTGAACGAGTGACCTTTGTCGGCGAAGTCAATGATGAAGAGTTAGCCCATTATTACCAACAAGCCGATGTATTTGTACTACCTTCAAATTCAAAGGCCGAGGCGTATGGCATTGTCTTACTAGAAGCCATGGCTTCGGGCTTACCATGTATTTCCACCGAACTCGGCACGGGAACTTCATGGATTGTGCAACATGGCGTAACGGGATTAGTTGTCCCCCCTGAAACGCCCCAACTCATGGCCGCAGCCATTAACATTCTTATCACGAATGAACCCTTACGCCAGCAATTTGGACAAGCTGCGTTCCAACGGGTGCAAACCATGTTCACCAAAGAGGTTATGACCCAACGAGTGTTGGAAGTTTATAGCGAGTTATTAAGTTCAAAAAAGAAGCAGTAATACAAATTTGATTTTATAGCCTAATTACAGTAAGATTGACCCCATCTTCAATAATGGTATTTTTGCTCGTGGAGTCCAAATCTTTAGATTTGACGGTCAAATCTAAAGATTTGGACTCCATTATTGCCACAGCATTACGACACAAGCAAAAGTCATACATAGTTATAAATTAGGATGAAAAAATGACCCAAACAAAACTCTCGGTTTTTTGCGATAAAATTATGGAAGCAGGCTGGTTGATAGCCATGGTGGTGATACCGCTATTTTTCAATATCTATACAGCCCGTACATTTGAACCCGATAAAATCACCATGTTTCGTATTATTATCAGCGTGATGGTGTTGGCCTGGGTCATCTCGCTGGTAGAACGCGGCGTTAATAATGCAAGTGGTTCTGAACTATCTTTATCAACTAGATTTAAAGAATGGTTGAAAACACCCCTGGTTTTACCAACCATGCTATTTTCTAGTATTTATTTAATTAGTGCCTTCCTCTCCATTTCGCCCGCCGTCAGTTTATGGGGGTCATATCAACGGTTACAAGGCACTTACACCATGTTGTCCTATATTATGGTATTTGCTCTAATGGCAACGCACCTGCGTACCCGTGAGCAAATAGACCGCTTCGTTACAATTGTTATTATTACCAGCGTGCCAGTCAGTTTATATGGCATTGTGCAAAAATATGGCCTTGACCCCCTCCCCTGGGCAGGTGATGTCACCACTCGCGTCGCGGCCAATTTAGGTAATGCCATTTTCGTCTCCTCTTACCTCATCATGGTCATGCCCCTCACTGTCAGCCGTCTGGTCAAGTCTATGGTGGCGATCATCAAAGAAGAAAATGCCTCCTGGGGACATACCATTTTAGCGGCCATCTATATTTTTATCTTCGCTATTCAAGGCTTAACCGTTGTGTATAGTGGTAGTCGTGGCCCAATGATAGGTATTATGGTTTCTCTGTTTGTTATGGGTCTCTTTCTCTTAATGTCATTACGGCAACAAGCAGAAGATTCGAGTCGTCTCACCACGCAAGAAATCGTTACGGGGCTAGCTTTTGCCATCCCCCTCATCATCATCAGTGCCATCGCGGGAACAATCGGCTTTGGGCTAGGCTATGCCATAGATAAAGTCGTTGGTGATATTACAGCCAATTTAATGGGCGGCGCGCTGGGTGGCTTATTAGGTGTGTTAGGCTACTACACTTACATGGCCGCGAATAATAAGGGCTGGCGTTGGTTATGGCTCAGTTGGCTATCCTTAGCCACGATAGGCGTAGCCTTTATTTTACTCCTCAATAGTCATATTCCTGCTCTAGACCCCTATATTCAGCCGATTCGTGAAATCCCTCACCTGGATAAATTAACCACTATTACCGACTCTGAAGGTGGTACCGGTAAAGTACGGCTACTAATATGGGGCGCGGCCATGAACTTAGTTGTCCCTCACCCACCCATGGGTGTTGAAGGAGATGCTGATGCCGTTCCCGATAAACTCAATTTCATGCGCCCCTTCATCGGCTACGGGCCAGAGTCCATGTTTAATGCCTTTGCCTTTGTTTACCCGCCCGATTTAGCCCACATTGAAAACCGAGGTAGTTCAGCTGACCGTTCTCACAATGAAACCATGGACAGCTTAGTTATCACGGGTTGGTTAGGTTTTCTTGCTTATTATTACGTCATGATAAGCGTTTTCCTGTATGGTTTATATTGGTTAGGTTGGGCTTCTACCCCCACCGCCAAGCGGTCAGTTACCGCCTTACTTATTTTAAGCGGGGCCGGTGGCGCAGGCTTGGCTTATGCAGCCTCTCATAAATTAGTATACATTCCATTAGGTCTACCCTTTGGCATGGTCACAGGTCTCATCTTGTTCCTATTCGGACAAGGAATTTTAGGCGTAGAGAAAACCAATCGGCCTGAAAATTCACCCATTATGCAAAACCAGTTCCTGCTCATGGGCTTGGTCGGCGCGATTATTGGTCACTTCATTGAAGTTCACTTTGTGTTCTCCATCGCCGCCACTTATAGCTACTTCTGGGCTTATCGTGGCCTCATGTTAGCCATTGACCGCATGGATTTAGCGAAACAAAACGAATCACCTGAAACCACGCAATTAGAAGAAACCACCGAGGATGTAACCGAGCAACAAACGGTTAAACGCGGCCGTAGCTCTCGCGCCAGTTCAGCCAATCGCGATTCTGCCCCCAAAAGTCGGCGCGGTTTCATGGGCGGGGCTTTAAGTTGGGAAATGGTTCTGGGTGGTTATGGCCTCGCCTTAGCCATCATTATGGTCGTTTTAACCTTTGATTTTATTACCCCAGGGTTTCAATTTACTTTTGCCAATAAGAATAGCATGAGCTTACTCTGGATGTATGTCATCACTTGGGTTATCGGCCTAGCCATTGCCATGTCTGACATTGCCATTCGCCAACGTGAATGGAGTACCCCCATTGCTTGGGGGCGGGCCATTGCGTTATATTCCGTTTCCTCACTCAGTTATTTCTTCTTTTACTACCTCACCCACCGTCTACAATTTAACCAACAAATTAACGTAGCCTCACCTGCCGATGCTATTTCTGCCGCCAACATCTTAATAAATGGGTTATTAGTATTATATCTCTTCTTATTTATGCTCATGGTCTTGTTCGCAATTACCCTTTCATGGCAATCCATAAAACGTCTACCTACCTGGCGGCCTGAAAATTGGTGGCTTTATCCCCCCTTAGTGGCCGCGATTTTAGCCCTCATTTGGTTCAAAAATATAGATGTCGTGCGAGCTGACATTTACCTTAAGGAAGGGGAACGCTATCGCGGGGCGCAACAATGGGAAGCAGCCATCGCATTACATGAAAGAGGACGTTCCATTGATAGTGATGAGGATTTTTACTACCTCATGTTAGCCCTAGATTATCAGCTTATGGCTCAAGATGGTCGCCTTACGCCTGAGCAACGCGGTCAGGCTCAAGCACAGGGTGAAAAAATTGCCCTAGAAGCCCGTAGCATTAACCCTTATAACCCTGATAACACGGGCAATATGGGCCGATATTACTTTACATTAAGTCAGGTCGCGTCTGACCCTGCCGAACGTCAAGCCAAAATGGATTTAGCCAGTGATTTTTTTAGAAAAGCCACTATTTTAGCCCCTACAAACGTTATCTACCATAATCTGTGGGCGCAAACCGCCTACATGCAACAACAATATGACACCGCTATTGAACGGCTTGAGGTCTCACGTTCCATTGATGATGCCTATCCCCCCACTTGGGTGCTTTATGGCGACACCGAGGCCGCTTTAGGTAAAGCCGATGAAGCCCTTAAAGCCCATAGTGGAGCTATGTCCATCCTCAATCATGATGATGGTTTTGCTAACTTTGCTGACCCCTCGCTAGACTTACGCTTAAATTTCTACCTTTCCAGTGGTAAAACAGATAATTTAGTGAATGCCATGAAAAAAGTGGCCTTACAAAGACCCACTTCTGCCTTAATTTACGATACCATTGCTAAAACTTACACCAAAGCGGGGCAAAACCAACCAGCTATTCCCTACTATGAACGCTCTTTAGCTCTTAGTAATGCCGCGCCTAATCCCGCCACCTTAAAAAGTTTGGGGAATATCTACTTAAGTTTGGAAAAATTACCCGAAGCCGAAAAAGCCTATAACCGTCTTATTACGCTTACCCCAACAGATATAGAAAGCCGTAGTGCGTTGGCTTATGTATATGCGAAACAAAATCGGTTCGACGAAAGTATCACCCAGCATCAATTTGTTTTGCAACAAGACCCAAATAATTACAGCAGCTTGCAAAATTTAGCCGTGCTTTACCAACAAAGCAAAAAATGGCGTGAAGCCCTTGATGCCGCCCAAAAAGCCTTAAAAGTTGCCCCAGAAGCCGATGCCCCAAAATGGCAACAATTTATTACTGAAATGGAAAATCAATTGGCCGCCAATAAAGGACTATAAATTTGAGATTTGAGTTGGCGTTTTTACATCAACTCAAATTTTCAACTCAAACTCCAATCTCATGTACGAACAATTTCTCACTCAAATCATGAACAAATCTTGCAAAATCGGCGTGATTGGTCTGGGCTACGTGGGTTTACCCTTAGCCACTGGCCTTGCCAAATGCGGTTTTGGCGTTATCGGCGTTGATAACAGTAGCTCTAAAGTGGAACAACTCAATCAGGGTATCAGCTACATTCCTGATGTGCCTACCGCCGAGGTGACGGAATTAGTGCAAACCAACCAACTCACCGCCACCAGTGATTACGCCGCCTTAAAAAATGTGTCGGTCATCTTCATTTGTGTCCCCACCCCCTTCGACTCCATGAAAGCCCCCGACCTGGCGTTTGTGCGCTTGGCGGCCATGTCCATTGTCCCCTACCTGCAAAAAGGTCAGTTAATCATTTTACAAAGCACCACCTACCCTGGCACCACCGAAGAGGTGGTTCAGCCGATTTTAGAGCAAAGTGGCCTCATCGCGGGGCAAGATTTTTATCTGGCCTTTTCCCCTGAACGAATTGACCCAGGCCGCACCGATTTTACCGTCAAAAACACCCCCAAAGTGGTCGGCGGTATTACGCCTGAATCCACCCATTTAGCCGTCAAAGTCTTAGCGGAACTCACGCCCAATGTGCATGTCGTCTCCTCCCCTCGCGCCGCTGAAATGACCAAGCTCTTAGAAAACATCTTCCGCAGTGTCAACATTGCCCTCGTCAATGAACTCGCCGTTTTAGCCGAGCGCATGAACATTGACATCTGGGAAGTAATTGATGCCGCCAAAACCAAACCCTTTGGTTTTATGCCTTTTTATCCTGGCCCTGGCGTGGGCGGCCACTGTATTCCCGTTGACCCTTATTACCTCTCCTGGAAAGCCCGCGAGTATGATTTTTATACCCGCTTCATTGAATTAGCGGCTGAAATTAACGGCGACATGCCCTATCATACAGTGCAACTCGTCAGTCATGCCCTTAACAAATTTAGCAAAAGTCTCATGGGGGCAAACATCATTGTCTTAGGGGTCTCCTTCAAACCCAACATTGATGATGCCCGCAACTCCCCCGCCGAGCGCGTGATTGAGTTGCTGCTCCGAGATGGCGCGCATGTTTCCTATCACGACCCCTACGTTCCCACCTTCCATGTGGGCGGAAGCATTGTGTTGAAAGAATCCATTCGTTTAGAAAACATTGAGTTAACCAGCGAAGCCTTAACCGCCGCCGACGCGGTCATCATTGTGACAGGTCATCGTAATGTTGACTATCAATGGGTGGTTGACCATAGCGCGGTGGTGGTGGATACCATCAACGCCACCAAACTTATTCCTAATAATCATAATAAAATTGTTCGTCTTGGTACGCCCAATTAAAGTAGTCAGCATCTCAGTCAGTCAGCCTTTCGCTGATTGCTGACAGACTGACTAACTGGTAAACTATTTTATGTTTTTTGATGAAGCTAAAATTTATGTCAAAGCAGGCGACGGCGGCAACGGCATGGTATCGTTCCGTCGGGAAAAGTATGTTCCTCGTGGTGGGCCATCGGGTGGACATGGGGGCAAGGGTGGAGATGTCATTTTCCAAGTTAACCCCCAACTCAATACCCTCGTTCACTTTAAAAACCGTAGCCATTTTCGCGCTGAACGCGGCGAGCATGGCGGAGCAAAAGATATGACGGGGGCAGAGGGCAAAGATGAAATCATCGCTGTTCCCCCAGGCACCATGGTTTATAATGCCGAAACAGGCGTGCTGTTGGCTGATTTAACTGAGCCAGGCCAACGCGTGATTATCGCACCTGGTGGTCGCGGCGGGAGAGGTAACGCTTCCTTTAAAACTTCCCGTAATCAAGCCCCTAAAATCGCCGAGAATGGCTTGCTCGGCCCAGAACTTTGGCTAAAACTGGAACTTAAATTAATTGCTGACGTGGGCTTGCTTGGTATGCCTAACGCGGGCAAAAGTACCCTGTTATCAGTGGTCAGTGAAGCTCGCCCCAAAATTGCCGATTATCCTTTCACTACCTTACAGCCCAATTTAGGTGTCGTATTGCTTAATCATCGGGATTTAGTCATGGCCGATATTCCAGGCTTGATTGAAGGCGCGCACCTCGGCGCGGGTTTAGGCCATGAATTTTTACGCCATGTGGAGCGCAGCCGTTTTCTGGTTCACCTCTTAAATGGCGCGAACCCCGACCCCGTAGCCGACTTTCATCAGCTTAATGAAGAGTTAGCTTTATTCAGCCCACAACTCGCTAAGAAACCACAATTGGTAGTCTTAAATAAAATTGACCTGCCCGAAGCCCAAGCCCATTGGGAGGCCGTGCAAGCCGCAGCCCAAACCGTTGGCTGGCCGTCCCATCAAATTTCTGCCGTCACCAAAAAAGGGGTGGAGGAGTTAGTTTATCAACTTTTTGAGCAACTAGACCAACTCCCGCCGCCTGCGCCATTGGTTGAGGCCGTTCCTACTTTTACCTTACAGCAAGATGCCCATGCCTTTGAAGTCGAAGATTTAGGCAATGCCTGGCGCGTGACTGGCCTAAAAGTGGAACAACTCGCCCGTCAAACGTTATGGGATGTCGATGAGGCTGTCACCCGTGCCTATTTCATCTTGGAAAAAATGGGCGTACATGAAGCCCTCCGTAAGGTCGGCGTGCAACCAGGCGATACGGTTATCCTAGATGACGTGGAATTAGAGTGGGTGTGGTAAAAAAAGCTAGTCAGCGTGTCAGTCGGTCAGCTAGTCAGCTTTTAGCTGAAAGACTGACTAGCTGATAGCTGACTAGCTATGAAGTTAGGTATTCTCGGCGGCACGTTTGACCCGATTCATCTAGGCCACTTGCTGACGGCGGAAATTGCCAGAGAAACGTTAGCTCTTGAAAGAGTATTATTTGTCCCCGCAGGCGACCCGCCCCATAAACAAGCCCTAGCTAAAACGCCCGTCCATCACCGCCAAGCCATGGTTCAACAAGCCATTGCCACCAATCCCCACTTTGAACTTTGCCTCATAGACCTGGAACGCCCTGGCCCACATTACTCTGTGGATACCATTCGCCTGATTTGCTCACGTTATGACCTCTCGGCTGACGAATGTAGTTTCATTATCGGCGCGGACTCGCTGGTTAATTTACCCACTTGGCATCAACCTAACGAACTCATTACCCTCTGCCGTCTGGCCGTTGTCCGCCGCCCCGCCTATCAACCTGACCTCACCGCCCTAGAAACCCTCCTGCCCCATGTAACCGCGCGCCTAGATTGGCTAGACATGCCGCTTATCGGCTTGGCCTCCTCACAACTTCGGCACAGAGTCAGTTTGGGGCAATCCATCTGTTATCAAACCCCCGCCGTAGTCGCAGCCTATATTCAACAACATCAACTTTATAAAACTTAAGCAACGAATTTCACGAATAAAAAACAACCTGTAACTTTTGAAATAATGGGAAATAGGAGTCTGCAATCATTTGCGGGCTGTCCGCAAATGATTGCGGACTCCTAACCTAAGTCCCCGATTTATTTACATAAGGAGTCCCATGAAACCTAACGTTATCTATAGCCTAGCCCTAATCCTCATAGTAACCAGTTGCAACCCCTTCGCCACGCCTGCTGAACCCGTTGCCACCGTAGCCGCCCTGCAATTTGTTACGCCAACGCCCCACGCCCCCGCCATCACCAACACCCTCATTATCAGCAGCACCCCCACCCTCACCCCAACTCACACCCCTAGCCCCGCCGCCACCCATACCCCC
Organism: Chloroflexota bacterium; assembly: GCA_020049115.1. GTDB lineage: Bacteria > Chloroflexota > Anaerolineae > 4572-78 > J111 > JAIFLK01. The sequence goes on from JAIFLK010000285.1 coordinate 9,629, forward strand.
ACCAACACCCCCACCGTCACCCCCACCCCCAACCTTACGCCCCATGCGGTCATCAACAGCCCAGGCGGTTCGCTCAATGTGCGGAGTGGGCCAGGCGGGATTTACAATCCACCGTTAGGGACTTATAACAATGGGGCGCAAGTGGATATTTTAGGTCGCCAAAAGGATATTAGCGGTGATTTATGGTGGCTGATTCCCTTTGCCAGCATCAGCGGCGATAAAGGCTGGATTTATGCTCAGTATACTGAGGCACAAAATATCGCCAATTTGCCCTGGGTGAACGCCCCCGCCACCCCCACACCCGTTATCCCGCCCACCGTTGCCAATACGAAACCGCAAGCAATTATTAACAATCCTGCGGGTTTTGTGCAGGTCAAGCGCGGCCCTGGCGATGAATATGACCCGCCTTGGGGCGCTTATAACAATGGCGCGGTGGTCGAATTGTTAGGCAAACAATATGCCAGCAATGGCGAATTGGTCGAATTGTTAGGCAAACAATATGCCAGCAATGGCGAATTGTGGTGGCTGATTCCCTTTGAAATTAGTCCAACGGGGCAAGGTTGGGTTAATTCTCGCTACACGCAAGCCAATAACAACGCCAACACCGTCCCCTGGGTCAACCTCTCCACCCAACCAGGCAACCCTTTGCCCATTGACACGCCCGTTTATGGCGGGCAGCCCACGCCAACTTACAGCACGCCGATACCACCGCAACAAGGGCAGGTGGATTGGGCGATTGCGGGGCGCGTGGTTGACAGCGTGACGGGTCGCCCGTTGGCG
>JAIFLK010000097.1 GCA_020049115.1 Chloroflexota bacterium
CCATACCCTTCGCCACAGGCAACGCCTGTTTATACAACGCCTTCGCCTGCTTCACCTCACCCTGACTGCTATGCCACAAGCCCATAAAATTCGCACTATGCACCCACTCCGTCTTATCCCCAAACGCCTTAATCACCGCCAACGCCTCGGCATGAGCCACCTTCGCCGCCGCCACCTCCCCCCGACTCCGCCGTACCAAGCCAATATTATTCCAACAGCGCGCCTGTTGAATCGCATCGGCACTGCTTTGAGCCAAAGCCAACGCCTGCTCATAACAACTCAACGCCTCCGCTAAATTTCCCTGCCCATGCTCAATCTCGCCCCAATTATTCAACGTCCGCGCCAAACCCGCCGTATAACCCTGCACCTCAGCCAACGTCCTCGCCTGTTGATAATACTCTTTAGCCGCGCTCAAATCATCTTGAATCTGCGCCAACTGCCCCAGCCCATTGAGCGCATTAATCTGCGCCTCCGCCACCGCCAGAGCCGCTGCTTGTTGATAATACGCTTGCGCCTGCGTTAAATCGCCCCGCAATTGGGCAATTTCCCCCAAATGATTCAAGGCCACCGCCTGCTCACCCTCATTTTGCGCCTCACTCAAGGCCAGTTGAAATTGCGCCTCCGCCCTTTCAAAATTTCCCTCGCGCTGTGCCTGTATTGCGATTTGTAAAGTTATCATGATGGTATCCTAAAGGTGGGCTAAATCCCCGTAATTTTGAGTAGTCAAACTGTCAACCGAGATATGATAAAGCCAACCGTAAGATTGAACAAATCAGTTGGCTTAGTATTTCGCTAGACTTAAAATCTAGTCTATTCATTTTTATAATTCTTGCTATTACGGTATAATACTGTCAGCATAGCAAGTAGACAGATAGTGATTTAAATTCTCATTCAAAAAGGTGTATGATGATTATTTTGGAAGAGTCGCTTTTCAAAGATAATGGCATACGCGATAACGCGTACTTAGTATAGGTGATAAGAAAATGAGTAAAGCAATATTACTAACTACGGGCTGGTCGGAAAACTATTGGAAGGACAGCAATCAAATAAATTTTACCTCTAGCTTGAGTAATTTAACTTCTATAAATTTGGAAACTTTAGCTAACTCTTGCCCATTAGTGGGTATTGGAATTTATGGTAATGCCAAAGGAAAAGATTTTAGTTATAAACCTATAGAATATATCCAAATATCTAAAATAGCAATTTATGATGAAAAACAATATTTTTATTTTGAACGAATTGGAACTTCATCTATTCTAAGTTCTACACTCAAAGCTAAATTACTTGCTAGAGAATTTGTCACCACATTATCTCACGATAGATTACTACAAATATTAACAGATCTTGGCGAAAAACCACCTGCTGATTGGTTAAAACTACTTCACCACCCTACTCAAACAAATGGGCATAAGCATATTATTGAAGAAAAACCATCTGAGTTTACTATACATGATGGAGAAAGGTTTCGTTCCAATAGCGAAAAGAAAATTTATGAGGTATTAAAGAAAAAGAAAGTATTATTTTTTGTCAACCCATCAGCAAGATTAGGTGGTCAAAATTTAAAACGGGAACCTGATTTTTTAGTTTGTCAAGAAGGAAAGTGGGGGGTGTTAGAAGTAAATGGGGATGAATTTCATCCTAATGCCGCTAAAGACCATGACCGCGCACGATTATTTAAAGATTATGGCTTATTTTTTATTGAGGCTTTTTCTGCTGATGAATGTACAAATAAGCCTGAGTGGGTAGTAGAACGGTTTTTGAACCTTCTTACAAAATCAAGCATTAGCCAACATGTTCATTTACAAGAGGAATTTAACGCTACTAATACTGAGCTAAAAAATCAATTGAACCAAGCGAAACAAAAAGTCCAATTATTGCAAAGTCAATTTGAATCAGTTCAGACAAGTAAAGCTGATGAAATTACCCAATTAAGGATACAATTAGAGCAAACCAGCCAAAAAATTGAATCCTTGCAAAAGCAACTTAATTCAACCCAGGCTAATAAGATTGAGGAAATTAGAAAATTAGCTGAATCTAGTGAACAAGTCAAGAAATCTTACCAAAACCAACTCGCTACACTTCATGCAAATAAGACAAATGAACTCAATAAATTAACTATGGAGTTAGACGAATCGAAAAAACATATTCAATCACTACAAAATGAATTTGCTTTGGGTAATAATACGTTTGAATCTGAAAATCATAAATTGATAACTGAACTGAAACAAAAAACACGCACTATTCAAGAGTTAGAGGAACAACTCAAACCCGATTGGGTTGTCTATATTTTAGTAGGGCTAGTTATCCTAGCCGCATTTCTAGCAGGTATGGCGATTATGGTTGCTGTAAGCTAAATAAATATATTCAACAAACTCCACCCAAAAAGCCCCGATGTATCCCACATCAGGGCTTTTTGGGGGAGTTTATTAATAGTCAAGCAACTACCTTACTTTTTCGTAGGCCAGACTGTATGATAGGGGTCATACCACAACAGTTTTAAGACCACGCCATCTAAAATCCCAAAAATGCGTTCACGTCCCATTAAACGTAAGGAAAATAACATGTCCAAATCATCTAACTTCAACTCTTCTAATCTTGCTAAAACCTCATGGTTAGGGCAATCGGCCAACTCCACTAAATGACTGCCCGTATCACCCCCCTCAATTTGCCCCCACGTCATTTGCTCAAAATGACCCAATTTCTGCACTATCTTTTGCCATGTTTCAGCCGAAATATTACGCCACCCCCAGGCTTGATGTTCCCAATCCATTAAGCTAAATTGCCATTGCGGGTTTTTATCCGTTCTATCCTCAAACAAACTCACAAAGCGTTTAGCATTTTTTTGAACTGTCTCTCTCGCCTGAAATTGACGCGCCTTATGTAATTTCTCCGCCTTTTTAAGTTCTTTTTTCTCTTGCCGAGAAACCTTTTTGGGGAAGTTATTACTCTGTTCCATCTATTGCCACACCATCACTTGCCACAGCCTCATAATATTCCGCCATAGATGCCCAAGAAATAACCCGATTAGAGCGTTCACCTGGAGCTAACCCATGTCGGGCTTCTCGCCAAGGTCGCTCTTGGTGGGTCAAATCACTTAACCATTGAGATGAATGTAGACCGTAATCTCGAAGAACGGCATCAATGGTCTCTTTTTGGGTATCTGTTAAAATTTCACGATTGCCTATTACATCACCTGACGACACTCTAAACCGTCCCCGATGAGCCTCATATAAAGCACGCACCACTGGCCCATTAGCCCACGCCTCAATAGTTTCACTAAATAAAGGCTCTTCGTCCCAAACCAGTGACCATGCTTGGCTATAATAAACCAATTTTTGCAATTTCATGGCCGTCATCGGCCCCGCCACGTCTAAAATATAAGCAGCCACATCAAACACACTCGCCATAACTTCACCTCCGATTCTGTGCAATTAGCGATTATAAGGCTTTAAGCCTTATAATCGCTATGATACTCTAATTATACCAGAACAACCGTTCTTTGTCTAAACGGTCATTTCTTCAACTCATTAGCCCTTACTTAATTTCAATCTCCCCATTAAGCCACATCTCTAACAACTTCCTTACAATTCGTGAAAAAGGAATTTGTTTTTCTTTCGCTTTAGCCCTAATTTCAGCTAAAAATGAAGCCTCAATTCTTAAATGAAGCTGTTCTTCTTTGATTTTTAGTTCTCTTGACATTTTAGCCGAATGATGGTATCCTTTTGTGTACACAAAAGGATACACAAAAATCATCTTTTCAATTCATCCTTCAAAGAAGGTTAATACATGGCAACATACCACCACCAAAAACTGCTCACCGAATGGGGCAATGGCACGCTGACCAGCGACATGGCAATCGGTCATATCTTGCAACATATCGGCCTGTTGTATCAAGGGCAAGACCAGGCCGCCCAACGCCGACAAACCTTACAACAAGATATTGACGGACTCAAGGCCGCGCTGACCAAGCTCAAGCAAGAAAATGAAACCTTGCGCGTCTATTTAGAACGGCAAGAACTACAGCTAAACAGTTTGATTGGCTTGAACCTGACCGTTTACCAAATTAAAAATGAAGTTGACAGCCTGACTCACACGCTCGCCAAAGCTGCTTAATCAACCTGATAAAGGCTGAAATCGTCAAACTGTCAACCAAGATATGATAAAGCCAACCGATAGATTAAACAAATCGGTTGGCTTTATGTTTGTTTCAGTTTTTTTTACAAATATATAAGTTTGAGATATAACAACAATTTACCCCTGTAACAACTCCGCAAAAACAGGGTCAACGCCCACCAGAAATGGGGCCTCCGCCGTAGTCGGCGCATCTTCTTGATAGGTGGGGTTGAGTAAATCTTCTTCCGTTCCTTGCCCCGATTGCAACCGCACATGCACCTCTTCCAGTGCAATCACCGCCACTTGGCCTAAAAACAGTAACAAAGTGACATCTGCCTCGGTAAACTCATGGTCACGTTTATTGACCAATTGAATCACCCCTAACAAACGATTACGGCTAATCATGGGGACTGAAACGATAGATTGCGTGAGAAAACCAAACTCCGCATCAACCGTCGCCGAAAATCGCCAATCTTGGCGCGGGTCATTCACAATAATCGGCAGGCGATTATTGACCACCCAACCCGCAATGCCCGTGTTGCTACTCAAACGGTAGCCGCGCAAACGGTGGCGCAAATCGCCATGTACCAGCAAAAAAACCAACTCCTCTTTGGTGGCATCCAAGCGAGACAATGAACCATCACGCGCCTCCACCACCATGAGCGTTTCATACAACAATTCATTAAGCAATCTAAAGGGGTTCGCCTCACCTGAAATCTGTAAAGTAGCCCAATAAAATTTCTGCGCCAATTCAAAATAGCGATACAACGACTGATTTTTTTCAGTCAGAGCTTCCACATCTTTGGTCAGACGAATATTTTCTTGTTGTAATAATCTAATCGCCGTCGCGTTCATCATCGTCAACTCCTATCTTAAGGTTACAAGCGTTCAGTCCGTCAGTCTGTCAGCTAGTCAGTCCGTCAGTCTATCAGATAGTCAGTCCGTCAGTCTGTCAGCAATCAGCAAAATTCTTTCTTTAACTGACAAGCTGGTTGCTGACAAACTGATTGCTGACAAGCTGAACGCTGACTAGCTAATCACCAAGCGATGATATTTTTTCTTTCCCGCCCGTAACATAATGCCATGAGGCGTAACATCTGCTGAGGTCAATTGGGCTTCATGGTTATCCACCCGATTATCATTCACATAGACCCCGCCCTGCTCCACCATGCGCCGCGCCTCACTGCGTGATTTTGCCAGGCCAACTTCGGCAAAAATTTCTAACACGCTTATACCTGCCGCTAAACGGTTGGCATCAATATTCGTGGTTGGCATGGCCTCCATCTCGCCGCCGCCACCAAAAGCGGCGCGCGCGGCCTCGGCTGCGGCAATCGCTTCCGCTTCACCATGCGTAATAACGGTGGCTTCATGCGCCAGAATCCGCTTGGCCTCCCGCAACACTGCCCCTTCCAATGCCTCTAAACGGCGAATTTCCTCAATGGGCAAAAAGGTAAATATTCGCAATAATTTACCCACGTCGCGGTCATCACAATTTATCCAATATTGATAGTAATCGTAAGGGCTGAATTTCTCCGCACTGAGCCAGACCGCGCCCGCCGCTGTTTTACCCATTTTCGCCCCACTCGCCGTCGTGAGCAGATTATAGGTCATGGCTTGCACCGTTACGCCCTCAATCCGCCGCACCAAATCCACGCCCGCCAAAATATTGCCCCATTGGTCATCGCCGCCCATTTGTAATACACATTTATAACGGCGATATAACTCTAAATAATCATAGGCTTGCAAAATTTGGTAATTAAACTCAATAAAACTCAGCCCACGTTCCAACCGTTGCTTATACGCCTCTGCCGCCAACATGCGATTGACGCTGAAATGGCGACCAATTTCCCGTAAAAACGTCACATAATTTAATTTTAATAGCCAATTTGCGTTATTTTCCGCAATGGCTTGACCGCCGTCAAAGTTGAGGTAATGGTTTAGTTGTTGATGCAGCCGCCGCCCATTGGCCTGAATTGCTGCTTCATCTAACATTTGGCGCAATTCCGTCTTACCGCTAGGGTCGCCAATCATGGTCGTGCCGCCGCCCACCAAGCCAATCGGTTTATGCCCCGCCCGTTGCAGGTGCATCAGGCTCATAATCGTCACCAGATTGCCGACATGGAGGCTGTCGGCGGTGCCATCAAAACCGACATAACACACAATGGGCTGGGCTAACATCTCCCGCACCGCCGCTTCATCGGTGACTTGGGCAATGAAGCCCCGTTCTGTTAAAATATCAAATGCGTTATCGCTCATAGTTCTCACTCGGTTTAGATTTAGTTATAGGCTGAACGGTGCTAGGGTCAATGCGTTTAGGCGGAAAACTAACCACCACGCGCCCACTTTGAGCCTGTTTTTTCCGTAAATCTGCCCACATGGAATTAAGGTTATAGTTATGCTGTTTGGCATACGCTTCACGAATTTGGTAGAGTTCATTGGTAATTTCATTTTCTTGCATGGATTAATTTTTCCTCATAGTGGTCTCAAGGTAAACTTTTGGTTTCATCTTTTAACGTTACCATGTTGACCCATAACTGTCAAAAATGCAATTTGAGTTTGGTGAATAGGGGAAGTTACAAGATACTACCAATATCACTAAATCGCCTAATTTTACCATTGGTGGTATAATTCCATTATCTTAAATGAGATGGGGTTCTATGAATAGCTTATACAACATTACAAATTCAGTTTTCAATTGGCTAGAGCATCGCTGGGAAAGGCCAGAGGGACAACGGCTATTAGGCACGTTCTTAGTATTAAGTTATTTGCTCACCATTAGTGCCATTGAGTTAAACCGCCTAGAATTTTTTCCCTCCCCCATGCGGGAACTTATCCCGACCAATCACCTGCTTGCCATTGAAATAGCGTTTAACTTATTGTTACTGATGGAAATAATTAGTCTCGTTCTCAGTTTATCGCGCTCAGTGGCTGTTTCTGTAGGTAAACAATTTGAAGTTCTTTCGCTCATTCTCATTCGAGACACCTTGAAAGAATTTTCTCATTTTCATGAGCCATTGGTTTGGGCTGAAGTATCCCATTCCATCAACCCGATTTTGGCTTCGGCAGTTGGGGCTTTATTGATTTTTGTCATCTTAGGCTTTTATTATCAAGCCCAAAAGCACAAACCCATTACAAAAGATCCGCATGACCAGGAAGCCTTTATTTCCGCCAAAAAGATGATTGCTTTAACCTTGCTGGTGGGTTTCATTGGCTTAAGTTTGAGTGGGCTGGTCGCTTATCTCAGGTCAGGATTGCATCACGTGGAATTTACGGTCTTTGAAGAGTTTTATACCATGTTAGTCTTTAGTGATATTTTGATAGTTCTCATTTCATTACGGTATAGCTCCAATTATATCATCGCCTTTCGCAATTCAGGCTTCGCCGTATCCACCGTTTTAATCCGTCTGGCTCTCATTGCCCCCGTCACAATGACTGCCGTTTTAGGCGTTTTTGCCATGCTTTTTAATTTGGGCGTTTTATTAGCTTACAACCAATTTGCCCATCTAATGCAAGAAACGTCCCTCACAACACCTCATCAAGAAGGTCATGAACCAAGTAATATGTCTCAGAGCTAACTAAGCCTTGATAAGGTTTGAAACCTTATCAAGGCTTGGTAATTAGATGAATCCTAAAGGAGGTCAGCATGAATCAAGTTGCGATTTACGAAGAAGATTTTTACGCCTGGACTGTCCAAACAGCCGCGCTGATTCGGCAAGGCAATTGGGCGGCGATAGATAGGGAAAATTTAGCGGAGGAAATAGAAAGCATGGGGCGCAGTGAAAAAAGGGAGTTGATTAGTCGTTTAGCGGTCTTAATCATGCACTTGCTCAAGTGGCAATTTCAACCAAGCAAACGCTCAACCAGTTGGGAAGGTACGATTATTGAACAACGTAAACAGCTTAAGTTATTGTTAGCCGATAATCCTAGTCTCAAATATGCGGCTGACGATAGAGTTATAGATGCTTACGATATTGCCATTTATGCGGCCATGCGGGAGACACGCTTAAAGAAAAGTACCTTTCCGTCACAGTGTCCCTATACCTTTAGCCAAGTGTTAGCTGAAAATTATTGGCCTGAGTAGGGGAGTCATGGGCTAATAATTTGATGACTTAACCGCTTAGTGGTACACTTGGTAGTTATAATGAAAGAGTTCCCTGCAAAAAGGACGTTTTGGAGTGCAACGCTTTAGCTTTGCCCGACCAAAAATGAGCAAAGCTGAAGCGTTGCGCTCCTTGTTGCAGCAGAGTTATGAATGGTACTAAGTATGAGGAGATATAGAAACGATGTTTAAGAAACTATTGCGAATGGTCTTTGGTGACCCGCATCAACGTGAAATTAAGAAATATGGCACTTTGGTTGAGGAAGTAAATGCCTTAGAAACGGAGATGGCCGCGAAAAGTGAGGCGGAAATTGCGGCCATGATGGCTGATTTTCGGCAACAAATTGTTACGGAAACGACGGATATTCGGGCTGAGATTGCCACTTTAGAGGAAGAAGTGGCGCAGGCGGTGCGCCAAGAACGGCAAAAATTAACCGTGCAATTGGAACGGAACGAGAAAGAACGGTTAAAGTTAGAAGGCGAAATTTTATATGACCTCCAACCGCAGGTGTTTGCGGCGGTGCGGGAGGTGAGTCGGCGCGCCATTGGGCTGCGGCACTATGATGTGCAGGTGGTGGGCGGGGCGATTTTGCATGAGGGTAAGGTGGTTGAAATGCGGACGGGGGAAGGTAAAACCCTCGTGGCAACCATGCCCGTTGCGCTTAATGCGCTGACGGGGCGAGGCGTGCATCTGATTACGGTGAATGACTATTTGGCGAAGCGGGACTGCCAATGGATGGGGCCGATTTATCATCAATTGGGTTTTAGTGTGGCGGTGATTCAAAATGCGGGTGGTGGTGGGGTTGATGAGGCTTCATTTCGTTACAATCCTGATTTTCATAGTAATGATGACCGTTATGAATTTCTGGAGCCGATAACTCGTAAGCAAGCGTACGCCTGTGATATTACTTACGGCACGAATAATGAATTTGGCTTTGATTATCTGCGTGACCACATGGTAACGGATTTGGAACGAGCCACGCAACGAGAACGCCATTATGCCATTATTGATGAAGTGGATAATATTTTGATAGATGAGGCGCGCACGCCGTTGATTATTTCGGGTCAGGCGGAGGAAAGTAGCGAGTTGTATATACAATTTGCCTTGTTGGTGAAGCCGTTGCGCCCTAGTAGCAAGGAAAGTGTGGAAGATGAAGAACGCGAGCCTGATGGCGATTATGTGTTAGATGAAAAGTCGCGCATTACTTATTTGACGGAGCGCGGGATTGAGCAAATTGAGCGGGCGTTGGGGATTGAAAATCTTTATGAGGGCGAGACGGATTACATGGCCCCTTATTTGGATAATGCTTTGCGCGCCCATGCTTTGTTTAAGAAAGATGTCGATTATGTGGTGAAAGAGGGTAAGGTCATCATTGTGGATGAGTTTACGGGGCGGTTGATGGACGGGCGACGCTATAGTGAGGGGTTGCATCAGGCGATTGAGGCCAAAGAAAAGGTGATTGTGCAAAATGAGAGCTTCACTTGGGCGACCATTACTTTCCAAAATTTCTTTAGAATGTATAACAAAT
>JAIFLK010000039.1 GCA_020049115.1 Chloroflexota bacterium
AATACCATTCCAGGCGCGTCCTTCAAACTGCTAGGCGAATTTAACCCCAAATATCCTGACGCGGTCAGCCGCATTATCTACGAATTGCCCATGACGGCCAGCTACAAATTGCAAGTGCAGGCCAGTGAGAACACCACCTATACCCTTTCAGCTTTTGGTGATGGCACCGCCACCCAATTGCTGAACATTCTCGCCACTGCGGGGGCAACGGATACGATAGAGCTAGGGGAGAATAGGCGAGAAATAACCTTTGCCACGAACAGTGGTGACAAAAAATACTGTTTCGCTTTTGCCGATGACAACCTAAGCAATGCCAGCCGCGCCTTTGATGTCTGCACCACCACTAGCACGGGCGGACAAGCTACCTTTAAGGTCGGGGCAAATAGCAACTACATTCAATACCTCAATAATGCTCAGGCAACGGCCTATACGCTCACCATTAACCAAAATGGGCAAGGGGCCATGACTCAGGCTTACAGTGGCACGGTGGTCGCTAATGGCGAGGTTAAAATCGTTATCGCGAGTAATGTTTACTTGCCAATAGTGATAAAAAAGTAATATAACACAACAAAGCCCTCACAGGTTTTTGAAACCTGTGAGGGCTTTTTAATTTCCCAATTTGACACAACTCTCGCAAAGTACAATAATTAAGCGCAGGAGGAAATGATAATGGCTTACAATAAATTTACGCTAAAGAAGGTCAAAAAACAATTTGGGTTAACGTTGACCTCCGCCGAAGCCCTCTTTGCTCAGGCCAAACCCGTTGCGGTTAGCTCATTATTACACGAAATTTTAACTGAATTTGCCCCCTTAGCTATCGCCATTGATACCGAAAAAGCCCGTTCTGAGTGGATTGTCGCGCCGATTTTGGGTGAATTACGAAAACATTTAAAAGGCCAAATGACTTTATTTTCAGGCATTAACTTTGAGGTAGATGCCAAGCAAGATTTAACGGGCTTTTGTGATTTCTTAATTAGTCGTTCACCTGACCAATATGTATTGGGCGCGCCCGTGATTACGGTGGTGGAGGCCAAAAAAGGGGATGTCATGGCGGGTTTAGGCCAAACCATCGCCACCATGATTGCCGCGCAGATATTTAATGAACAAGAAAATACCCCTGTTGAGGTCATTTATGGCGTTTGTACTACGGGGACAACCTGGAAATTTCTCAAATTGATGGGGCAAACCGTTTACATCGATAGTGAGGAATATTATTTGCGTGATTTGGAAAAAATTATCGGCATTTTGAGTTACATGGTATTAAATTAGACTCAGCCAAAAAGAGCAGCGGAGTCCAAAGCCGTAGGCTTTGAGCAGTGGGACAAAGCCTACGGCTTTGGACTCCTATTCATGACCTCATGCAGCGTATAACGAAAGGAGTTCCCATGTCAAACCTTAACCAATTAGAATATCATATTGTCAGTGACGGCACGATGCTCACGGACGGCGGCGGGGCGTTTGGCCTGGTGGCGCGCCCCGTGTGGATGAAGCGGCTGCCACCTGATGAGCAGAATCGCGTCCCCTTTGCCATCAATTGCCTATTATTACGCTCTGAGGGCAAAACTATCGTGGTGGATACGGGCTGTGGGCGCAAATTAAACGCTGAGGCCATGACCGCCATGGGCTTACAACGACCTGACGGTGATTTAGTGGACGGGCTGGCGCGCTTGGGTGTTGCGCCGCATGAGGTGGATATTGTTGTTAATACGCACCTCCATTTTGACCATTGCGCGGGCAACACTTATAAAGAAGACGGACAGCTTAAGCCCACCTTTCCTAACGCTGAATATTGGGTGCAACGGTTGGAGTTTGCTGATGCGATTGCCCCGAATGAGCGCACTCGTAATACATATTACGCCGAGAATTTCATGCCGCTTTATCAGGCGGGGCAGTTGCGTTTGCTTGACGGCAATACCCGCGTCACCGCCCATGTTCGCACCGCCGTCACCAGGGGACACACCCGCGCGCATCAGGTGGTCATTTTAGAGTCGGGCCGTGAGACGGCCTTATTCATGGCCGACCTAGCAACCTTACATTATCATTTTGAACGGTTGCAATGGGTGGCGAGTTATGACCTAGAGCCGATGGAGTCGATTGAAACAAAACGTTATTGGCAACAGTGGGCGATAGCGCATGACGCAACGTTGATTTTTCAACATGATACCCAAATTCCTATCGGAAAGTTACAGCCTGATGGCCGTAATTTTAAGGTGGTGCGGAGTCCAAACCTTTAGATTTGAATTACCGAATTTGTCGTAACCCAAAATAAAACAGCCCTCACATGGTGAGGGCTGTTGCTTTAAGTGAGCCTATTGCAGCGTTCATTTAGTTTTTGTAGTATCCGAACAGACAGGAATGTCTGCCCCTGGTAGGTCAGACATTCCTGTCTGACCATGTACAAAAAATTAAATGAACGGGGGTGCTATTCTCCTTGCAAAATTCCAATTAAAATTCGTAATATTTCCTCTAATTCAGTGGGAATAGCATAAAGGCGAATGTCTTGGCAAATTTGTTTTGTCTGACGGTTTAATACGCCAAATTGCCATGCATTACCTATGGTAATAACGCCATATAACGGTTTAGGGTCATCATCAAGCCATTGGTCTAGGGCAATCAACTCGGTTGATAATTGGGCAAAACCCCGCGTCATGTCATCATTTTTGGCTTCAATGATGAGTAGGTTGGTTTGATGTTGCAAATAATAATCTAACTTTCCTTTAAGTTGCTTCGTAACATTCAACGGATATTCAATATCAACGATGGCTTGTAAATATCCCCCCACTTGTAACAAAATAGGGGCTACCAGGACTTGACACCGCGCCGCTTCACTATTTAATTGGGCAACGATGATTGAAGTTTCTAGCCGTTCTCTCAAACCCACAAAATAGCTTAAATCACTCTTTGATTTAGGCAGTTCGCAACGTCCCACTTGCAAAGTATAACCAAAGTAAGCTAATAGTTCCCGTATAGGTACATTCATTTCAAAATAATCACTAAAAGTATAGGATTTGTTAGGGTCAATCACAGAACGTTTCATAAAATGCGCTCCTGCCTGATAAACTAGCCCTGATTGTAGCATAATTAAAGCTAAAAAACGAATATCATCACTTGAACCATGCCCAAAGTTATTGTCTTACAACTTTTTGTGGTACAATCAAGCCACTCACAATGATGTGGCGCAAACCTAAAGGTTTGCACTCCGTAAGCAAAAGTCAGTCGCTTTATAGTCTAGGCAGGAGTGGTCATGCAATCAAAGTGGATTTGGATGACGATATGTTTATTATTGCTTTTCCCCGTAACTGGCGCGCGCGCCCAAGACCCCCAAGAAGAGGCCATTCAAAAATGGGCTAAATTCTTTGACCCCTCAACCCAAAGCGAGGCCGAGCGTATCGCTGAATTACGCTGGTTTGCTCAGGCCGCCGCACCCTTTCGTGGACATAAAATTAACTCTGTGGCTGAGGACATCAAAACCCATTTTTGGGAGAGTGAGCTTTTGGCGCAGGCATTTCAAGAAATTACGGGCATTGAAGTCCAACATGAAATCATTGGCGAAGCCTCCGTGATTGAACGGCTCATGGAGCAACAGCGCACAGGCCGCCTGATTTATGACATTTATGTTAATGATGCCGATTTAGTGGGGACGCACCTCCGCAGCCAGGCCGTTGTTAATTTGACCGATTACATGGCGGGTGAGGGCAAACCTTACACCAACCCCGACTTAGATTTGCAAGATTTTCTTAACCTCGAATTTGGGCAAGATTACGACGGTAATCAACTGCAACTGCCCGACCAACAATTTGCCAACCTCTATTGGTTTCGTTACGATTGGTTTACGCGCCCCGATATTCAACAAAAATTTCGGGAGCAATATGGCTATGAATTAGGCGTGCCACTCAATTGGGAGGCTTACGAAGACATTGCGAAATTTTTCACGGGCATGGAGATTGATGGCCGTAAAGTCTATGGTCATTTGGATTATGGCAAAAAATCCCCCTCACTTGGCTGGCGATTTACCGACGCGTGGCTCTCCATTGCGGGGGTGGGTGATGGCGGTTTGCCCAATGGGTTGCCCGTTGATGAGTGGGGCATTCGGGTGGAAAATCGGATTCCCGTCGGGGCTTCGGTGGCGCGGGGCGGGGCAACGAATGACCCTGCGGCGGTCTATGCCCTGACGAAATATATCGAATGGCTGAATAAATATGCGCCCCCAGAGGCCAAAAATTGGCAATGGGTGGACTCTGGCCCTAAAGCCGCGCGGGGCGATATTGCTCAACAGGTATTTCAATATATCACTTGGCTCTCTGACGAACAATTTCATCGGGGCGAGATGGTGGGGGCAGATGGTAAACCGGTGTGGCGATTAGCCCCCACGCCGCATGGCCGTTATTGGGACGAGGGCATGAAAGTGGGCTATCAAGATGCGGGTAGTTGGACAATACCCCGTAATGTGACGGGGCAACGGCGGGCAATGGCCTGGTTATGGGCGCAATTTTGTAACTCGAAAACGGTGTCGCTGAAGAAATTTCTGGTCGGTGGCACGCCCATTCGCCAATCCACCATTTTTGCTGATTATTTAACAGAGCGTAAGGATGACTGGGGCGGCTTGATTGAATTTTATCGCTCAACGGAACGTTATAAATGGACGGACAGCGGCCCGAATGTGCCTGATTATCCTAAACTGGCCGCAATTTGGTGGCCGAATATTGCCCGCGCCATTGAAGGTGAAGTCACGCCGCAACAGGCGATGGATGCCATTGCGAAGGCCATGGATGAGGCCATGAGTAAGATGCACCTGGCAAAATACTCCCCGCAATTGAATGAACCCCGCGACCCACAATATTGGTTAGAGCAGCCTGGCGCGCCTAAAGCAGAACGCCCACCTGCCAAACCGCTAACCATTCCGTATGACGATTTGGTGAAGCAATGGACGGAAGGAAATTAGGAATTAGGAATTAGGAATTAAAAGTTTGGCTTAATTCCTAATTCCTAATTCCTAATTGAATTTATGAATTTAACGATTAGTAAGAAATTGTTATTGGCGGTGGGGGCGATTTTTGTCCTGTTCACCATTGGGCTGACGGGCGTGATTGGGCGAACCAGCTTGAATAATTTGCGTCAGGTGAAACAGGCGGAACTGAACCGCATGTCGCTCATTTTGAGCAATCGCTTGGTGGAGATGGAGCAGAACGCGGCGACAACGGTGCAAAGTTTTGAGCAAGATGACCGTTTGTTAGCCCAAATTAAATTGCTCACCCATTACGGGCCATATTACGCTGACCCTGGCTCTTATTTCGCGGCGGATTTTATGACCCCAAGCCAACCGATTGAAGCGGCTGACCAAATTTATTCCTTTCAAGCACAACTCAATTTGATTCAGATATTACAATCCACCCAACGGTTGAATAATTTCTCGTCTATTAGTTTCTATATGTTACCCGCTTTTGATTTAGTGCCAACGGCCAAACCGATTTTAGCCTTTCATCTTGACCGTGAAGAGATTTTAGTCAGCCAATTCAGCCAAAAAGGACTGAGTGAGCCGTCCCTTTACCATGTTCCCGCCAATCAATTTCGCCCACCTGCCGCCGATTATTTTGATGTTAGTTCAGCCTATTCCGCCCCGCCAGAACAGTTTTATCAAGAAAATCATTTTGAGGCGATAGACGCTAATATTGCTAAAACTAACTATTTTGAACAAGATTGGCAGACCAACGCCGCGCCGCAATCTCAGGTAATTATTAAAAATGGGCTGCCCATTATCCAGACTTGGTATCCCGTCAAGGGCGCGTTGGCGCACCCTGAAACTTGGGAAGAGGAAACGATTCCGTTAGGGATTGCGGTGGTTGAGCAAACCCTAGACGCAACGGCCATGATGACCCTGAAAAATCAATTTGGCCTAGATGTGGCGGTGGCGCGAGATGGGCAGGTGATGATGACCAGTTTTGGCTTGCCTCAAGAGGCCATGACCTTACAACCTAATGCAAATATCAAGCTCAATCAAACCGATTTTTATTATGCCCAACACTCAGTTAATTTTCCCGCCAGTCCATCGCCCCATTTAGAGGCGGTCATATTAAGCCCTATTGCGGAACTGTCGCAATTAAATCAGGGGTTATTATGGCAATTGGGTCTGGCGACTGGTTTGGTCGCGTTGTTAACCAGTGGGGTGCTTTATGTTAGTTTGCTTTATCTGGTTAAATGGCCGCTAAGTTCGTTGGCGCGTGGGGTGCAGATGATTACTGATGGCGATTTGGCGCACCAAGTCGAGGTGCGAGCCGATGATGAGTTGGGTAAATTAGCCACCGCTTTTAACAGTATGACGAGTCAATTACGCCAAACCTTACAGGGACTAGAGGAACGGACGGAGGCTTTGTCGCAAGCAAATGAGGAGATTCAACGCTATTCGGCGGAGGTGGAGGCCAAAAATAGTGCATTAGAACACATGGATAAGCTGAAAGACGAGTTTTTAGCCAATACTTCGCATGAATTACGAACGCCACTTAACGGCATTATTGGCATTGCCGAGTCCATGATAGACGGGGCAACGGGTTCACTAACAACGGTGCAGATTAAGAATTTATCCATTGTCGCTTCCAGTGGGCAACGGTTAGCCAATCTCATCAACGATATTTTAGATTTTTCCAAGCTCAAACATCATAACTTATCATTACAAATCAAGCCACTACAGCTAAATCCGTTGGTGGAGGTGGTGTTGGCCTTGTCTCAGCCGTTGATTGGCTCTAAGCCACTAGAATTACACAATGTTATTGACCCGAATTTATCGGCAGTGTATGGGGACGAAAATCGGCTGCAACAAATTTTACATAACCTAGTGGGCAATGCGATTAAATTTACCGAAACGGGCCGCGTGGAGGTCTCCGCTGCGCCGTTTAAGAACAATGGCAACGATTATTTAGCCGTTACGATTTCTGACACGGGCATGGGCATTGCGCCTGATAAAACCGCCCAAATTTTCCAAGCCTTTGAGCAAGGTGACGGCTCAATTGAGCGACTTTATGGTGGGACGGGCTTGGGCTTGGCGGTGACGAAGCAGTTAGTGGAGTTGCATGGCGGGGAGATTTGGGTCGAGTCCACGTTGGGGCAAGGCTCAAAATTTACCTTTACGTTGCCCGTTTCCACTGAGCGAGTAGAGATTAACCCCGTAATGAACCATAAGCATGACCGCCTGGTGGCCTCGTGGGATAATGAGGCTGAGGTGATTGATGTGCCGATTGTGCTTAATACGGGCAGTAATGATTATCGCATTTTGGTGGTTGATGATGAACCCGTCAATCGGCAGGTGTTGCTCAATCAACTTAGCACCCAACATTATTTGGTGGATACCGCGCCTGATGGGGTTGAAGCCCTCAGATTGGTGGCGAGTCAAACGCCTCATTTGGTGATTTTAGATGTGATGATGCCCCGCATGTCGGGTTATGAGGTGTGCCGCGAAATTCGCCGCAACTATTCGGCCACAGAATTACCGATTATTATGCTCACGGCCAAAAATCAAATCTCCGATTTAGTGACCAGTTTTGATTGTGGGGCGAATGATTATCTTACGAAACCTTTCTCGCGGATAGAGCTACTGGTACGGATTCGCACTCACCTACAATTGGCAAATTTACAGGTTTTGAACGCCAATAAAGACCGCTTCTTCTCCATCATTGCCCATGATTTGAAAGGGCCGTTCATGCCGTTGCTCGGCACATCAGAACTCCTGAGCGAAATGGCCGATTTTCTTAAGCCTGATGAAATACGGGAAATGGGGCAATCCATGTATCGTTCGGCCAAAAATGTCTTCACGCTGCTAGAAAATCTGCTGCAATGGTCACGGATTCAAATGGGGCGGCTGAAATATCAACCAACGAGCATGGATTTGAATGAGATTGTTGAACGTAATATGGGGTTACTCGGCGATAATGCGGCCAAGAAAAATATTAAGCTAATTAACCGCGTCCAGCAGCCCCTCTTTGTCTTTGCTGATGAAAACATGGTGGATACCATTTTACGTAATCTTATGTCAAATGCCATTAAATTTACGCAACCTAACGGACAAGTAACCGTTGCTTATCATCTCATCAATCCCATAGAAACCATTGGCGGCTTATCCATGCCAACTCTAACGCGGTATGTCGAAATTGGTGTATCTGATACGGGCATGGGCATTGCGCCTGAAGATATGTCGAAATTATTTAACATGGAAACCCATCATAGCACGCTTGGCACGGCGAAAGAGAAAGGCACAGGGCTAGGGCTGATAATGTGTTACGAAATGGTACGAAAACATGGTGGACGCATTTGGGTGGAAAGTGAGTTGGGCAAAGGGTCAACCTTCAAATTTACCATTGCTTTAGCTGACGATAGTTTAGCCCTTAATCCGCCGCCTGAATCAGCCCCCGTAACGGTAGAGCCACCTGACTTTCAGCATGTGGTAGAAATCGTCCCCGCGCCCCCCCGCTTAGTGCCGCCGCCACCCTATTATTTCAAACGATTACTTGAACTGGTGCAAATTGGCGACATGATGAGTGTGCAATTTGAGGCGCGCAAACTGGTTGATTTAGGCGAAATTTACGCCCCCTTTGTGGATAAAGTCACGCAATTAGCTCGGCAGTTTGAGGAAGAAGAATTACTTCATTTTCTGGAAGAGTATCAAGAAGATTAGGACGCGGATAGACGCGGATTTAAAAAACTAACAAAAAATCCGCGTCTATCCGCGTCCTAATCTTTTATATTAGTAGTGGCTACGAAAGCGTGGTAATATTGGTTAATGTTGCGCTTAATTCCTTATCCACAAAGCCTTGATACAATTTTGTCCACAACACCGAATTAAAGGTGGTCAAAATTCCGCCCACACCCACGTTGACCATAAGCAGAAAAACCCCTAGTAAGATAGTCGTAATAATAGAGAACAGTGACCAGTCATTATTAAAAATAGCACTCGCCGTTACTAGCCACAAAATTAAGGCCACTATACCCCCAACGAGGCTAAAAATGCCACTGATAGCCATGATGAAAAACTCGTTGAGTAACAGATAACCCACATTACGCCGAGTCATTTGCCCGCCCCGTTTAAGGCTATCCATCACGCCCAAATCTTCCAAGACACAACTCCGTATTGCCATTTGTTTCAACAACAATAAGCCCCAATTAAGCAGCCCGATAAAACAGATTAACGGGAAAAAGCAGGCAAAACCGCCCAAAATATACGGTACAAGGGGTAAAAATATGGCCTCCATTTCTTGAGGGGATGGCGGAGAATTAGCGGCAAATAATGGCATCAATATTTGCAACAGTTCCAACGCCATCCATGCTCCTGCAAGCGCGAGCGGAAACATAATGATGAAGGTGGGCAAGGCCAATAAAAAGGTCAGGCTAAATAACCGTATCCCCCGATTTTTGCCGATTGTCCAGCCGCTGCCAAGAGACGCTGCCCCGTTTTGGTCAATCTCATTGACCAGGCCAATTAACGCCCCATGAAACAAACTGCCCATAATGTTAGAGAAGAGCCACCAGATTAACAGGAGGAGCGAAAAGCCCGTAATGTAAAGCAGGGGATGGGCTAAAAAACTTTGAACGAAGGGGTTATCAAACGGGTTGGGCATTTTAGGCGGATTGCCCCCCGTTGGCGTTATAAAAGAGTAATTTTGTTGATAACTAACACTCAGGCTAAACTCGCCCTGCCCCACTAACGCCAGCAACATGCCCCATAGCCATAGTTTTTTATGTTGCCAAAAAA
>JAIFLK010000114.1 GCA_020049115.1 Chloroflexota bacterium
GGAAATCAGAGAGCAATTCCAGCAAAAATGCCTCAAATTCCTCATCGGCGCGGTCAAGTTCATCAATCAACAACACGGGTTCAATCCCGTCAGGTCGCTCAATCGCTTGCAACAACGGGCGTTTGAGCAAAAAATCGGGGCTAAAAATCCGCTTGAGCGCGGCCTGTTCATTCACCCCGCCCACCATTTCTAACAGCCGCATCTCCATCATTTGGCGCGTATAGTTCCATTCATAAACGGCTGTATTCACATCTAACCCTTCATAACATTGCAATCGCACTAAGGAACGGTTTAACAAGGTCGTCAGAACTTTGGCAATCTCTGTTTTGCCCACGCCCGCCTCCCCTTCTAAAAATAACGGTTTGCCCATTTTCAGGGCGAGATAAATGGAGGTGGCCAGGCTACGGTCAGCAATATAATGTTGCTCCCGTAATACTTCTTGTAATTGGTTAATGGATTGGATAGCTTCAATGGTTGTCAATGGTTAGTCTCATGGAGTCCAAATCTTTAGGACTTACGCAAAAATCGCGGAGTTAGCACGCCCTCGTGCTAACAGTGACACACGAGGGCGTGTGTCACTCCTCAAAATGAACGGTTTGTTAGCACGCCCTCGTGCTAACAGTGACACACGAGGGCGTGTGTCACTCCTCAAAATGAACGGTTTTGCGTAAGTCCTATCTTTAGATTTGACACAGCCAAATCGAAAGATTTGGACTCCCACATGGAATAACTGCTTATTGCAATCAATCATAACCATGCCTAGCCTAATGTCAAATAATTGGCGTGTCCAAGCCAAGCCTTAGCGAGATAGGCACGTATAATCACATGGGGCATTTTTATTTCTGACACTTTAAGGAGTGCGAAAATTTCCACCTGTAAATAAATAGGGGATTTAGGTTAGGAGTCCGCAATTATTTGCGGGCTATCCGCAAAGGATTGCGGACTCCGATTTCCCGTCACCTCATAATTTACAGGTGCGAAAATGTTATTTTCGCCTGTCAAAATGAAATTTTGACACTCTTGCTAATTACCAAATTTAGGAGTATTACAAAATGATTCAAGCTCACTCCCCCGCCAAATGGCAACTCTTATTGGAAGACACTTCGGGTGATACGCCTGAACGTTTAGCCATAAATAACCAAACCATGACCATTGGACAGGCCGCAGACAACGACCTCGCTTTGGCCGATGACACCATCGCCGCGCATCAACTTCGCCTCAGCCAACAACGCGGTCAGCTTATCATTGAAGATTTGCAACCCGCCACACTGGTCAATGCCGAACCCTTAACGGGGCCTTATGCGCTGCAACCCAATGATGTTATTCAACTAGGCCGCTATAAATTGCGCGTTGTCGCTAATCAGCCCGCGCCCGCCATCACCACGCCAACTACGGCAATACGCCCTGCAATAAAATCGAATTTACCGTTATGGTTGGCGGCGGGTGCATTGATATTGTTTTTGCTAGGCTGTCCGCCCGCGTTATTTTGCATTGATATTGTTTTTGCTAGGCTGTCCGCCCGCGTTATTTTTACTCTTCATGTGGCAACGCCCTGTTGCCATTCCCGTTGTAGTCATGCCCAGCCCAACCACTGTCACTAACCTTAATCTTCCCGCGCCTACCGCGACCACTGCCCTCACCGAGATTATGCCAACAGATACCGTTACCTTTACCGTGCCGACCATTTTTATCCAACAAGCTCCCGTTGCTAACAGCCAAATCCAACTGACACAAACCGTAACCATTGTGGCGATGGCCGCCGACCCCAGTGGTGTGGCGCGGCTAGAGTTGTGGGTTAATGGCGAGCAGGTGGACAGTGCCACCGCCGACAATACCACTTCCATGAGCGCGGCTTTAGAATGGCTACCAACGGAGGTGGGACAATATGAACTAGAATTACGCGCCCAAAACCAACTTGGCTTAACCAGCAATCTAGTCGCGACAACAGTGCAAGTGGGTGATGAGTTAGCTTTTGCTACTGAAACAATCATGCCCACTGTTGATACTGCAACATTAACCCCAACGGCAACCCTCACCCGCCCTAGCCCCACCGTCATACCGCGCCCCGTTATTGCGGCTAATCCGCCCCCCATATTCGTGGCTACGGCGACCCGTGAGGTGATTAGTGATACCACCATACCCGTTGTCGCGGCCATTCCGACCTCTCAAAATATATTGCGTGCGCCTGAGGGCAAAACATTGGTTATTATTGGCAACCGAACTATCCAAAATACGCCCGCGACCTTAACGTTATCGCAAGGTAAATCGGTAGGGGGAGGTAAGCAAATCAACCTGGATTCAGGCCAAGAAGTGCAGCTTATATTAGAGCCTGACCATTACCATGTGTTGTGGAGCGCGCCCGTGCGGGGCTTTGCCGTAGACCGCGACATTACGGCGCAAGCGGGTAAAATTATCGTTATGTGGGTGATTCCTGAATATAAAAGTAGTGACATAGAATATTACGACCAACTTATTTTGGCCGCGCCGCCCCCCAGCCCCACGCCCATGCCGAGCGCGCCCTTGCCTACGCCGCAGCCTGGCAAGGCTCTGTTTATTACGGCTAACCGTAGCTTTGAGAATCTGTTTGCGCGTTTAACCTTGACGGGCGGCACATTTGGTGGCGGGCAGGAGTTCACCATTGATGCCAACACCGAAACCCAACTTGAATTAACCCCAGGTGATTATCGCGCCATTTGGTACACGCCAGGCCATGATAACTTTACGGCGGGGCGTGATTTTACCGTTGTGGCGGGGCAAATTATTCTCTCGTGGATTGTGCCAGAAAAGGGGCAAATCTTCATGCAATTCCCTGGTGAGGCGGAGAAACAGGTGAATAATTGAGTGAGAAATAAGAAATAAGAGGTGAGAAAAGTAAATTTCTTACCTCTTATTTTTTACCTCTCACTTCTCACTTCTCTATAGTAGGACTTACGCAAAACTGTTCATTTTGAGGAGTGACACACGCCCTCGTGTGTCACTGTTAGCACGAGGGCGTGCTAACTCCGCGATTTTTGTGTCACTGTTAGCACGAGGGCGTGCTAACTCCGCGATTTTTGCGTAAGTCCTCTATAGCTTACTTACCGCACCCAAATAGGGTCAAAATCATTAAAGGGATTGTCAGAGAGGCTTTTAGTCTCTTGGGTATCTAAGGTTAGTAGCCAGATTTGGCGGTTATGCAAAACCCCTCGGTCTGACCAGAAGGCGATTTGTCGGCCATCAGGCGACCAGGTAGGGTGGCGGTCTAGGTCATCGCCATTGATGGTTAAGCGGTCATTGGCACTGCCGCCGAGATTGATGACATAAATATCGCCGTTGCCCGTTTCCTCAGAAACATAAGCCACTTGCCGATTGATGGGTGACCAGGCCGCATCAAATTCATTGCGGCCCGTGCTAGTTACGCGCCGTCGTGAACCATCGCCCAAATTGACCAGCCATAAATCAAGCTGTCCCTCTCCCAGGGGTACAATTTGTTCTAATCCGTCGGCAGAGTTAGGTAGATTGGCTTGTAATTGGGTGTAAAGATTCCAATTTTCATTGGACAAGGAAACCTGATTACTGCCATTCGCATCCATGCGATATAAAGCCGTATTACCATCGCGGTCAGTTTTAAAGAGAATTTTGCCGCGCAATTGGTCTATTGTTAATAGGCCATTGGGGGCAAGGGTGGCGGTAGCTGGCGGTAAAGTGGCTTTAGGGATAAAGGTGGCAGTCGCGGTGGGTGTATCTGTTGGCGGGAGTGGCGTGGCGGTAGGAGGGGCGGTGGGTGTATCTGTCGGCGGTGGTAGCGTGGCGGTGTTAGTGGGGGTGCTAGTGGCGGTGGGTGTGGCCGTATTGGTAGGCGTTGGGCTAGAGGTAGCAGTAGGGGTGTTGCTAGGCAGGGTGAAATCACTGCTATTATTTGTAATGACCGCGACTGCTGTTGGCGTTGAGCGTGAGATGCCCCACCCTTGACTTATTAAGTAAGTAGGAATGAACACCATTAAGCCGCCCAAAATGCCCGCAGCCACTAGTAAACCAAAGGAACTGATATTGGACTGTTTAGGGGTGGATGAGGGTGGTACGGGTATGGGAACGGGTGGATTAGGTAAGGTTATTCTAAAAGGGATACTGCTAGGGGTGACGGGCAGCGAAAAATCTGAGGTTTGCGAGGTCGGCGGCAGGCGAATGGGCAGGGGGATGGTGGCGGGGGCAAAGTAGGCCCCAGGGTTTGTCCAGGCCACTTCGAGCGCGGCAGCCATATCTTTGGCGGAGGCGAAACGGTCTGTCGGTGTTTTGGCTAAGGTTTTTAAGATGACTTTCTCTACCTCTATGGGCAGTTCGGGGTTGATGGAACGCGGCGGTGGGGGCGCATCGCTGACATGTTTGAGGGCGACGCTTAAGGGGGACTCGTCTTCAAAGGGGACGCGTCCCGTGGTCATTTCATATAAGATGACTCCTAGGGAGTAAAGGTCGCTGGCGGCGACGGCGGCGGCGGAGGAGATGGCTTGTTCTGGGGCGATGTAAAAAGGCGTGCCAAAAGTATTGCCCAACGTGGCCTGACTTTTTTGGGTGGGTAACATGGCTAACCCAAAATCGGTCAAAATAGAGCGACCATTGGGGGTTAACATGATGTTAGATGGCTTTACATCTCGATGAATTACGCCCTGTTCATGGGCATAATCGAGGGCTTCAGCGACATCTTTGATAATTCTAATAATGTCATCTTTGGGGAGCAAGGCCCCCCGTTTGGTATAGCCTTGGAGTAAAACGGCTAAATCTTGCCCCTCAACAAATTGCATGACAATAAAATAACCGCTTTCATGCTTGCCAAAATCTAAAAATTGCACAATGTTGGAATGATGGAGTGAGGCGAGGGTTTGGGCTTCACGGTAGAAGCGTACGGTGAAGTCGGGGTCTTCTTGTAAGCCCCAATTCACGACTTTGATGGCGGCATAACTTTTTAGTTCGGTATGTTTCGCCCGATAAACACGGGCCATGCCACCTTCACCGATGGCTTGCAGGACTTCATACGAACTTAATTTTGTGCCAATAAAGGGGTCATGGCTAGGCATTAGGCAATCACCTTGGCTTGAATAATATCACTGATTTGAGTTACCAATTGATTAAATCCTGTTGCAAAAGCAGTTACCTGGTCTTCGGCCATCATTTGAGCCACCGCTAATTTATTGATGGTGGCTAAAGCGGCGACATGGGGCCGAAAATCACGTAAGGATAGGTGGAATATTTCCTGGTCATCAGTGACTGCGCCCCAGACGAGGGTTTTATTTTCATTGTCATCTTTGGCACTGATGAAGCGAGTAATGGATGAACCTCGGCCTGTTGGCTCATTGGCTGATTTTTTGGCGACTCGGCCGACATTAGAAATGACTTCTTCGCCCTTTAACACTTCATTTAATACATCAATCCGTTGAGGCAGTTCATTTAACATTTCGCGCACGGACATGGGGACGTAGGCGAGGAGTTTCATAATAGTATTGCTCGTGCTGCCTCCTTGTAACGCCACTCGTTTATATGCCCGTAATAAATCACCAAAATAGCTCATTTGGGTTAATAACGAACCCCGTAAGTTGGCGAAATGTTGCCATTGGGAGTCCGTCGGTTTTTGGCGATAGGTGGCGAGGGCTTCGAGGGTGTCTTCATAAATATCCCACATATCCGTGAAAGGGTTGCGGAAGGTGGTCGGGTATAAACGGTCACGGGGGTTGACGGTGGCCGCGTTTAAGGGAATTAAGACGGAGGGGTTTTTTTCATGAAGTTTTTGCATGGATGCTTTAACCAATTCATAAACCTCACCATGGCTTACTTTTAAGCTATCTAAAACGGTTTGAATTTTGGGGTCGAGTTGATACTCCATGCCAAATTTACTACGATAAAGAATGAGCAAGTCATTAATGGTCAGTTTAACTTTGAAATGTTGACGTGGTAATAAATTACGTAAATTATGTAAATTGACTAAATCTATGGCGATACTTTCAGCCGAAACTTCTCGCCTGATGGCGGTCTGGCTCAACTGTTTTTCGGGCTGAAATTGTAAGGCGACGGGTGGTTGCTCTGTTGCTGAAGGCGGGGTGAGGCGGCTAAATAACACGCCCCAGGAGATGGCTTCGCGCGTTAAAACCTCGGCGATGGCTAACCCCCACACGCCGTCAAAGAAAATATGGGACTGGTCAAAGACCATTGATTTAGAGGTGCGGAAAATGGTTAGGGCATGGTCGCCTATGCCTCGGCGACCTTGTCGAATGTAAGCTAACGGTTTATCGACTTCTTGCTCGTCCCAATTGATAAGTACCGGAGCTTGTTGTAATAATTTGGTTTCATATTGGGCAAACTCAGATAAATGGGGGCGTTGATTGGCTTGCTCACTGCGTTTTAGGGCGGTTAATTGTTGGTCTAGGCTAAAGCTGGTTTGATTGAATTGGCTGGGAGGTGTAGTCGCTTGCTCTTTGAAAATAGTGGCAACTTCTTGCCGTATGGTTTGGTAATGCGCGGGGCGCAAATGACCGATGAGTTGATGGGCGGCGTTATAAACCGAGCCAGTGCGGGCGACTTCAACCAATTGCCCGTACGGGTCATAAAGATGCCCTTGCTCATCAAAGGGCAGGGCGGCCACGGCTTGATGTTGTTGAAATAAAATAGGTTGGCCGAGGGTATCGGCGACGCAAGCGGGAATTAAATAGTAACGGTCATTCAGAATTAAGCCGATTTTGGCCTGCCAAATCGGTAGCGGTTGGCGCACTTCGCGGTAACGTTCAGGGATTAAGGTGGCTAAAATTGTCATTTGTCGCTGGTAGGCGGCTAAATAGCGTTCTTCTTGTTGGGCATAAGCCGCAGCCAATTTTGCTTGGGTTTCGGCTGGCAGGAGTTTGAGGCAGAAATCTTGGATAAATTTATCAAAACGGCGGCGGCGATAGGCGGGATAATTTTCATCACTACTGGCATCGCTGCCTGGTTCGTAGGGGCGTTGCGCCATCCATGCTTGGGCCAAAAAACGTACTCGTTGCTCAAGGTTGGCCTCGGTTAAAATTTGGTCAAGTAAATTAAGGTAGACTTGCTCACGCCACTCATTGTATAATAAATCGTCATATTGAAAATAAATTTGACTGACGGCGCAGAGCCAGGCTGAAATTTTATCAATGGGTGAAAGGCGGATACCATGTTCCTGTAAGGTACTTTGAAAGCCAATCGTTTCATTACTATGACGCGCTGTATCTTCGCGCATGGCAAATTCTAGGTAAAATTGCCATAAGCCTTCAGGAAAGGCATTTTCTTCTGACGTTCCCGTTAAGGTCAACAGTTTTTGATAGCCGAGCAGTATCGTGGCGGTGGGGTAAAAAACGGCCTGAAATATCGGAACTTCTAGGCTGCGTAAGAGCGCGCTGACATCAGAATAGGCTTGGCTTTTCGGCCATTTGCGATTCCGTAAGTTAGCCAACCCACTGGTGACCATGCCCGCAATATTGCCTGCGGGTAGAATACTAGAAACTTCCTTTTGCAGGGCTTCCACTTCCTCTATCGGGCGATTGGAATAAAAGGTTAAATCGCTGGCGGAAACAGCCCCTTGTAAGGAAACCAACGTATTACGGACGGCTTGCTGATAGGCTTCTTGGTTGGGTTGTTGTTTTAAATCTGTTATGTTATGAATACGAGGTGAGGCAACCATAGGACTTTTAGACCATTCCAATTTTTGAGATTATAGCACATTGTTTAAGATGCAACAACCTATCATTTGTCAGTTGTCAGTTGTTATACTGAGTATATCAAGATTTGAGTGCAACTACTAAATCACCCTCACCCCCCGCCCCTCTCCCAAAGGGAGTGGGGAGACAAGAGACTCCCTCGCCCTTTGGGAGAGGGTAGGGGTGAGGGGGCTAAATCTTGATATACTGAGTATCAGTATTTCAAGATTTGTAGGGGCGTACCCTTGGGGTAGGGACAAGCCCTACTCCTACGACAAAATCTTAGTATATGTTGCAACCATATCCCATTTAAAGTTGATTTGATTATATGTGGATTTTATGAGATGTAAAAAGTAGTTATGATGATAGACCAGATATATATTTTTTGATAAATATGTTAGAATAGGGTGAATAACAGAATGGTTTAGGTTAAACAGGAGTGCAACGGCTTTAGCTGTTGCCATAATCAATTGAGCAATAGCTAAAACCGTTGCGCTCCTATTCATTGAATGAGGGTAGGCATGTCTCAAGAAACTAATACTATTTTAGTGGTGGATGATAATAAAGTAAATCTAACGATGTTGTTTCATTTTCTTACACGAAAGCAATATCGGGTTTTAATAGCTGAAGGGGGGCAGCAAGCTCTCCAAATGGTGGCGAATGAGCTGCCTGATTTGATTTTATTAGATGTGATGATGCCTGATATAGATGGGGTTGAACTGTTTCGCTTATTAAAGCTAGATGAACGTACCGCTCATATTCCCGTGATTTTTCTGACCGCGTTGAGCGATACCGACCATAAGGTTAAGATTTTGCGCCTCGGCCCAGCTGATTATGTGACGAAACCGTTTCAAATCGATGAAGTATTGATGCGGATTGAAAAGCAATTGACTTTACATAATTTACAAAAGCGGTTGGCTGAAAAAAACGCCCAATTAGAGCAGGAAATTTTAGAACGTGAGCGCACCGAATTGGCGTTACGGGTGAGTGAGTCTAAATTACGAACCATTATTCAGGCAATTCCTGATATTTTATTTGTAATAAGTACAGAGGGAGAATATTTAGAGGTTCTCAATGCTTCTGACCACCCTGATTATGTGGCGGCTACGAGCATTATTGGGCGATATGTACGGGATATTTTTTCGCCTGAGTTAGATAGTCTCATTTTAAGTGCCATTCATGAGGCCATTGAAACTCAAATTGTACAACGTTTGGAATATCCCGTTAACTATCCGCATGGCTCTCGCCGTTGGTTTGAGGGGCGCGCCATCTCTTTGGTTGGTCGAGAGAAACAGGTGTTATTTGTGGCCCGTGATATTACTGAACGTAAGGAGGGTGAGGTTGATTTACAACAAACCTTTGACCAGTTGGAAAACCAGTTAAATCGTCTCTCGGCCTTGAATTTAATTATTCAAACCTTAATTATGGTAACGGATTGGGATACAGCTTTACGTATTGTGATTCAAACCCTAACCTCTTTGTTGCATGGAACAGGGGCGTTAGTATTGATTTTTAATAATAAAGGTAAGAATCAAGGGATAATTCATTCCTATTATAATATTCAACCTCCTGATACTACTTTAAGTATGGCGGATGCGCAGCCGATATTGGAGATGCCTTTATTAAGTGGAATTATGGCGGGACAACCCTTAATTATTACTGAGGCGCAACATCAGCCTGACTTAGCGGCTTGGCGAGAATTTTTGCAATTATGGCAGGTTGGGGCTATTTTGGCCTTGCCGTTGTTGGCGCGGGGGGAAACGATTGGTTTATTAACCTTATTTTCAGATGAGCCGAAACGGGAGTTTTTGAGCGATGATATAAAATTAGCGGAAACGATTGCGGGGCAAGTGGCGGGGGCAATTGAGAATAAACGGTTGTTTGAACAGGAAAAACATCAACGGCAGATAGCCGAAAGTCTCCAACAATTAGCTATTGTTCTTAATAGTAGCTTAGACCGTCAAGTGGTTTTAAGAGAAATTCTGGAACAATTAAGGCATGTCGTGGAATATGATGGGGCGGCCATTTCGGTGCTTGATGGGACGGAATTATTATTATCGGATGCTATTGGCTTAGGCCAGCCCTATATTGGCACTCGGATGGCCTTAGATAGTAATCATCTGGTGGTGCAGGTGTGGAAAAATAAAGAACCTTACATCATTACTAACACTCAGAATGATGCTAATTGGCAAGTTTGGGCGGGTGATAAGGTGATTCAAAGTTGGATTGGCGTGCCGTTGATTATGAGCGGTGGCGCGATGGGCGTTTTAACGGTGGATAGTTTAACTCCCAATAAGTATGGTCAAATGGAGTTGCAGATTTTGCAGACTTTTGCTAATCAGGCGGCGATTTCGATTGAAAATGCGCGATTATATGATGAAGAGCAACGCCAACGCACCATGGCCGAACAGCGAACGCAAGAGTTAGCCCAAACGGTTGAACATCTCAAAAATGCTCAACGGGAATTAATTCAGGCGGAAAAAATGGCCGCGTTAGGGCAATTGATTGCAGGCGTGGCGCATGAAATTAATACACCGTTAGGGGCGATTCGGGCTTCTATCAATAATATTGCCAATGGTTTAGAAATGACGTTGGCGCAGTTTCCGCAAATTTTCCAACAGTTATCTATAGCACGACAGCAAGATTTTATGATGTTACTTCAGAAATCTTTTCATGTCACTAAAAAATTGTCGTCTCGGGAGGCGCGGCGGGTGAAGAGTCAACTTCAAGAGCAGCTTGAGGTTGCCCAGATTAATAATGCGGCCATGATTGCCGATACGTTGGTTGATATGGAGATTTATGACGATTTGACTCCTTTTATGGCTCTTTTAGCCGAGCCAGAGATAGAAACCATTTTACAATCCCTGTATGATCTATCGGGTTTGCAAAAACAGAGCCGCAACATTACAATTGCAGTGGAGCAAGCCGCGAAAGTGGTTACGGCCTTGAAAAGTTATGCTCATTATAGTCAGCATGAGGAAAAAATAGCGGTGAATGTGATTGAGGGGGTGGAGACCGTTTTAACCTTGTATCACAATCAGTTAAAACATGGCGTAGAAGTCATCCGCCAATATGAAACCATGCCCACTATTGCTTGTTATCCCGATGAATTAAATCAGGTTTGGACGAATTTAATTCATAACGCGGTGCAGGCCATGGCGTATCAAGGACAGTTAGAAATAGCGGCGTATCATCGAAATAGCTGCATTACGGTTAAGATTACGGACTCAGGCGCAGGTATTCCGCCAGAAATTAAGGAACATATCTTTGAGCCATTTTTTACTACCAAAGCGGCGGGCGAAGGCAGCGGGTTAGGGTTGGATATTGTGCGGCGAATCATTGAAAAACATCGGGGTCGGATTGAGGTTGAAAGTCGGCCAGGGAAAACTTCGTTTACTATTCAGTTGCCCACGGAGTAGATGTGTGCTGCGCGACGGCGTTAACTGGAGTGTCAAAATGAAATTTTGACAGGCGAAAGTTTTACTTTCGCACTCCTGAAAAGTGTAATTCATGCGCGCGCGGTATCAGTATTTCAAGATTTGAGTGCAACTACTAAATCACCCTCACCCCTCGCCCTTTGGGAGAGGGCTGGGGTGAGGGGCAAAATCTTGAAATACTGGGTATATATTTTGATGATAAACCTTAAAAATAACTTAGCCTTTTTAAGGCGTACCATAAATATTTTACAGTTCAGTTTGTTAAAAAATTAACGGAGAAAGTATGAAAAAAGTAATCAGTTTAGTTATGTTAGTCGTGACTCTAAGCATGTTAATCGGCTGTGGTTCGGCGGCCACGAATGAAGCCAAGCCGCTTATTGTGAAAGATGAACAGGCAACGGCAGCCCCTGAAGTTACCAAACAGTCAGGGGATAAGCCAACCATTGCGTTGGTTATGAAAACGTTGACCAATCCCTTTTTTGTGGAGATGGAAAAAGGGGCGCGTAAAGCAGAGACGGAATTAGGCATTAATTTGGTGGTTAAAACAGGCTCCCAAGAAACGTCCATAGAGCAACAAATTGCCATTATTGATGGCTTGATTACCGATAAAGTGAAGGCCATTGTGATTGCCCCAGCCAACTCGAAAGATTTAATTCCTGTGTTGAAAAAAGCGCAAGACGCGGGGATTATTATTATTAATGTCGATAATCGTTTAGACTCTGAAGTTTCTAAACAAATGGGGTTGGTGGATGTACCTTTCATTAGTGTTAATAATGAGCAAGGTGGTTACATGTCCGCTAAATATGTGAGTGACCAATTAAAAAGCCCTAGTGAAGTGATTATTTTGGAAGGTATTCGCACGGCGGGTAATGCCAATGACCGTAAGAATGGGGCGGTGCGGGCGTTTGGCGAAAATAGTAATGTTAAGGTGGTGGCAATGGAGACCGCCAATTGGAAAATTGATGAGGCGCATGATGTGACCATGAAATTGCTGAAACAACATCCCGACGTTAAGGCGATTTTTTGCGCCAATGATATGATGGGCTTAGGCGCGATTCAAGCCTTACAAGAAAGTAATAACAAAGCGGTGGCGGTGGTGGCGTATGATGCCCTAGATGATGCTAAACAGGCGATTAAGGCAGGCACATTACAGGCAACCATTGACCAACAAGCGGCTTTGCAAGCCTATACTGGGGTGAAATTTGCAGTTCAAGCGTTGGGTGGCGAAAAAATACCCTTAGAAACGTTGGTTGATGTTAAGCTCATTACTAAAGATAATGTGGATGCCAAATAAGTAGGTGAGCATAAATTCTGCGGCAGCCCTTATAAGGGCTAAAATAAGGACTAAAAATAGTCCGCAAAACTTTTGCTTGGGTACTTAGCCCATTTAGGACTTACGCAAAAGCCAAGTCTCATAGGACTTACGCAAAACCGTTCATTTTGAGGAGTGACACACGCCCTCGTGTGTCACTGTTAGCACGAGGGCGTGCTAACTCCGCGATTTTACGCCCTCGTGTGTCACTGTTAGCACGAGGGCGTGCTAACTCCGCGATTTTTGCGTAAGTCCTATCTCAGTATATCAAGATTTAGCCCCCTCACCCCAGCCCTCTCCCAATGGGAGAGGGAGTATCTTGTCTCCCCTCTCCCATTGGGAGAGGGGCGGGGGTGAGGGGAATTTAGTTGTTGCACCCAAATCTTGAAATACTGAGTCTACCCCCCTTAATCCCCCCGACATCGGAGGGAGATTTTGCGCCCTCTCCTACATAGGAGAGGGCTGGGGTGAGGTGTTTGCGTAAGTCCTACCATTATTTCCACATGTAAATAATACGGTGCTGGTCTGGTCAGACAAGAATGTCTGACCTACCTAATCAACAGTAGAACAGACATTTTTGTCTGTTCCAAACGTATATCACCTAAAAATTTACAGGTGGCATTATTTCGTTATGTTGATTTTGCTAGATAGGAATGCCTTTTGACGGTCGGCAAAAGTAGGGGTTCAAGATTTTGAACCCCTATAACGTCTCCATTCATGCCCTCGCTGCTTTATTTGGAGTAGTTACGTAAGTTGGATGCAATGACATTAAAATTACCTCGTTTTAACCTGACCGTTAAGTTGGTCTTATTTTTATTGTGGGTCAGTGTGTTACCTTTGTTGGTTTTAGGGGTGGCTTCTTATAACACCGCGCGGTCAGTTATTCAGGTTGAGGTGAGTAATTACACCCTGGGTTTATTAATTGAACAAAAAAATTATTTGGAGTTGGTGTTAGAAACGGTTGAAAATTTGATGGCTAATGTTTCTGGAGCCGAAGATATTAAAAATGTGCTGAATGACCAGGAAGCCTCAACCGATACCTATACCCGTTTAACGACCCATGCTAAAATCGGTTATATTCTTAATAATTATATCAACTTGAAGGGCTTGGTTTCTATTGATATTTTTACTTTGGGTGGCGCGCATTATCATGTGGGCGATACCTTAAATGTGCAAGAGATTAACCAACCGCTCTTAACCCATTTTTTTGATGAAACAAAAGAATCAACTAAACTTATTTATTGGATAGGGGTGGAGGATAATGTTAATCTTAACTCAACCCACCGTAAGGTTGTGGCTGCGGCCAAAATGTTTAACATAATTGGTGGGGAGGAGTTGCATGAAAAACCGATTGCCTTATTGCTGGTCAATTATAGTGTCGAGAGTTTACATGAGCATTTTAGCCAACTAGATTTAGGCGAAGGTGCCTACATGATGATTGTGGACGCGGAACATCGGCTGGTTTTTCACCCTGATAAAAGCCTGATTGGGGCAAAAATTGAGGCTGACTTTTTTACGCAGCTGATAAATGACCAGGATTCTTTGACGACGCAGGTAGATGGTCAAGAAATGTTAGTTAGTTATAGTAAGATGAAATTAAATGATTGGGTTTTAATTAGCCTGGTGCCGATAAGTAGCTTAACGGCGCGGGCTAATCGTATTGGTCAGATAACGCTATTGGTCATTGTGTTGTGTTTTAGTTTTATTTCACTGGCGGCGGTCTTTGTTTCGCGGACAATGGTCGCTCCTATTAACTACATTACAGAATTGTTCAAACAAATTGAAGCGGGGACGTTTGATGGTAAAATGCGCTTTACGGAGAAACGCACCGATGAAATTGGGGATTTGTTACAATGGTTTAATACCTTTTTGGATAGTTTAGAGGCGAAACGTCAAACGGAACAGGCGTTGTTACAGTCTAAAAATATGGCTGAGGCCGCTAATCAAAAGGTGATGGAACTTAATACACGGTTAGAAGGGGATAATTTACGGCTAGAAACAACCTTAGAAGAACTTTTACTGACGCAACAAGAACTCATTTCATCCGAAAAAATGGCGGCATTAGGGCAGTTAATTGCGGGGGTGGCTCATGAAATCAATACGCCTTTGGGCGCAATTCGGGCTTCTTTAGGCAATAGTTCCCATGCCTTACAAAGTTCATTGGAACAGTTGCCGCGTTTGTTTCAAACACTTTCGGTGGAACAGCAGACTGATTTTTTTACGTTGTTAAAACAATCCATGCAGACAAAAAATGGCATTGTATCCTTGAAAGAGGCGCGTCGTATTCGGCGGGCGGTGCGGCAACAATTAGATACATTACAGGTGGCTGAGGCGGAAATGTTTGCCGATAGCTTGGTTGATATGGGCATATATGACATTGAGCCATTTTTACCGATATTACAAGCTGACCACGCCATGTTTATTTTGCAAGTCGCCCATGATTTGAGCAGTGTGCAGAAAGATAGCCAAAATATGCAGGTGGCAGTTGAGCGGGCTTCCAAAGTGGTTTTTGCCCTCAAGAGTTATGCGCGATATGACCACACGGGCGAAAAAGTGTTAGCTCAGGTCATAGACGGAGTGGAAACAATTTTAACCCTCTATCATAATCACCTGAAACATGGCGTTGAAGTGGTGCGTCGTTATGGCGATGTTCCCGCTATTTGGTGTTATCCTGATGAGTTAAATCAAGTTTGGACAAATTTGGTGCATAATGCCCTCCAAGCCATGGCTTATAAAGGCAAATTGGAGGTGGTGGTCAATGAACAAGCGGGTGGCCTTGTGGTAGAAATGAGTGATTCTGGGCCGGGGATTCCCGATGAGATTAAGGAGCGTATTTTTGAGCCATTTTTTACAACGAAGCCCACCGGTGAAGGCAGTGGTTTAGGGTTGGATATTGTTCGTAAAATTATAACTAAACATAACGGACAAATTAAAGTCACCAGCCAGCCAGGATGCACGACTTTTACCATTTGGTTGCCAAAAGGGGACGTGAAAAATGAGACGTAAGACGGATAGGACTTACGCAATTGTCCTATCTACCCCCCTTAATCCCTTCGACATCGGGGGGAGACTTGCGCCCTCTCCTATATGTAGGAGAGGGTTGGGGTGAGGTGTTTGCGTAAGACCTAAAATATTTGAGAGGTGTTTTTTATGAGAGCTAAAAGGTGAAATCAATTTATGACAAAAATAGCTATTTTATGCGTGGATGATGAAGTTGTTATTTTGGATAGTTTGAAACGACAATTAAAACGCCATTTTGGGCCGCAATATATTTATGAGGTGGCTGAAAATGTGGCGGATGCTTGGGAAGTGATTACGGATTTAAATGATGAAGGGGTTAATGTTTTAGTGGTGGTCTCCGATTGGCTGATGCCAGGAGTTAAAGGGGATGAATTTCTGATTCAAGTTCATCAACAGTTTCCAAATGTCATAAAAATTCTCTTGACGGGCCAAGCAGATGAAACCGCCATTCGTCGAGTGAAGGAGCAAGCTAATTTACATCGTTATTTAGATAAACCCTGGCAAGAAGATGATTTAATTAACGCGATTACCACAGGGTTAGAGAATTTATGAATAGGTTAGCGATTCTTTGCGTAGATGATGAAGAGGTGGTGTTAATTAGTCTTAAGCATCAGCTTAAACGCCATTTCGCTAACTATCACATTGAGATAGCGGAAAGCGGGGCTGAGGCGTTAGAAATTATAACTGAATTAGCTGAAGATGAGGTAGAAATTGGGGTTGTTATTTCTGATTATCTCATGCCTGTAATGAAGGGCGATGAATTACTTAAGCAGATTCATTTGATGTCTCCTAAAACCATCAATATTTTGCTAACCGGCCAAGCCAGCACCGACGGCATCACCAACGCAGTTAATCAAGCTAATTTGTATCGTTATATTACAAAACCCTGGGAGCAATCTGACCTCGTTCTAACCATTACGGAAGCCCTACGGCGATATAATCAAGATA
Organism: Chloroflexota bacterium; assembly: GCA_020049115.1. Lineage (GTDB taxonomy): Bacteria > Chloroflexota > Anaerolineae > 4572-78 > J111 > JAIFLK01. Next base: position 16,395 of record JAIFLK010000114.1, read on the forward strand.
GGCAATTAGAGGAGCAAAATAAAACCCTCCAACAAGTTAATCAGCAATTAGCTCAGTTAAATGCCACGCTTGAAAATCAAGTTAAAGTTCGCACCGCCGAATTAGAAACTACCTATAAAAATATGCAGTTGCTCCATGACCGCATGCAAGATGAGTTGACTTTGGCGCGTGAGATTCAAGCAGGCTTATTGCCGCGCCGTCGCCCTCATTGGCCTGAATTAGATTTGGTTTGTTACACTAAATCGGCGCGGGCCATTGGCGGAGATTTTTACAGTTATCATGCCTTTGCCCATGAGGGCGAGGCGACACGTCGTTTTGCGGTGGCGGTGGGTGATGTATCGGGTAAAGGGGCTTCGGCCGCGCTGCTCATGGCCGCTTCATTATCGCTCTTTGATGCCTCGCTAGACCGTTTTTTTACGCCAGCTGAACGCCTGGCTTATCTTGACCAAGCCCTTTCCCTTTATACTAAATCGCGCCGCCAAAACTGCGCCATGTGTTACCTTGAGTTGGAATTAGAGAGTCGGGCTAAGGCTTCAGACTTACTCCCGCCTTATGCTATCTTGCATGTCGTCAATGCGGGCTGTATTCCGCCCTACCTCAAACATACGGATGGTTCAACGGAATTTCCAGAGTTAGGTGGCTTTGCGTTGGGCCAGGGGTTAGGGATGTACGCAGGGTATCAACAACTTACTTTTAATTTAACTAAAGGGGATGTCATTGTTTTAGTGACGGATGGGGTGATAGAAGCCAATAATCATGGGGGCGAGATGGTCGGCTTTAATCGTTTCCAAGACATGGTTCATCGTGGCCCAATCAGCAGTGCAACGGATATGTTAATTCATCTTCAGCAAGCCTTAGATGCTTTTACGGGGTTAGCCGAACCTCGTGATGATATGACCATTGTGGCGATACAGGTCTAATGTCAAAAATTATTACAACTCATTCTTTTCGTGGTGGTACGGGAAAATCAAATAGTATTGCTAATGTCGCCGTTTTGCTCACCCTGGCGGGGCATCGCGTCGGGATTATTGACACAGATATTCAATCGCCAGGTATTCATGTGGTGTTTGGTCTGTCAGGGCGCAATTTGGGTTATGCACTCAATGACTATTTATTTCAAGAATGTGATATTATTAAAACAGCCCATGATGTGACCGATAATATTGGCCCAAACCTTAAGGGCAAACTTTATTTAATTCCATGCAGTGTTCGCGCCCGTATTACCTCGTATTGAGGAAATGATGATTTTAGCCAGTGGCGGTGTTTTTGTCTTAAAGTATCCGTATATCAAGATTTGTCACCCTCACCCCAGCCCTCTCCCAAAGGGCGAGGGAGTCTCTTGTCTCCCCTCGCCCTTTGGGAGAGGGGCGGGGGGAATTTAGTAGTTGCACTCAAATCTTGATATAAGTACCTAAGCAAAAGTTTTGCGGACTAATTTTAGCCTTTATAAGGCTTCAAGCCTTATAAAGGCTGCCGCAGAATTTATGCTCATCTACTTATCTGATAAACCCCTGACCGAGTTAAGGGGGCAATCATGCCATGATTGCGACCACCAAGAAACACGGCGGGGAACTCTATACGTAAGTACC
>JAIFLK010000082.1 GCA_020049115.1 Chloroflexota bacterium
GAGGTGATGGGGATGAAAATGGCATATTGAATGACGCTGGCTTCAATGCCGAGGGCGCGGCCAATGCAGACGTTCATGCTGATAAGCGAGAGATTGAATAGTAATGAAACGAGATAGGCTTGACGCAAGGCCGTCCCTGGGTAGCTTTGAAAGGATTGAAATAAATTGCCGATGGCTTTGATTTCAGTCAAGCGGCGAAAGGGTGGGAGATGGTTTTGTAAGGTAATATAAAGGGGACGATGGATGAAGAGATAGCCGCCAACCAACATGGCAATCAACATGATGACAGTGAAGATGGCGACGGCGGTGGGGACGGCATGTCTGTCTAATAATAACGCCATCGCGCCGATGGCTTGCAACGCTGACAGCCCCAAAAATCGCTCCACTAAAACGCTGGTCAGGGCATCACTGCCGCGCTCGCTATGGCGATTGACCTCCACAATGCGAACCGCGTCGCCGCCCACGCCACTGGGCAGAATGTTGTTAAAGAGAAAGCCAATAAAGTAGATGGAAGTGAGTTCTTTGATAGAAACCGTCACGCCGATGGCGACCAGTAAAATTTGCCACCGCCAAGCCCGAATGACCACGCCTAAAAACATCATGACGAGGGCAAGTGTTAGCCATGCGAGGTTGGCTTGGCGCACGGTTTCGACAAAATGAACTAAATCTATTTTACTAAAAACGAAAATAAGTAGACCCGCACTGACCGCAATTTTAAGGAGGTTGAGCAGTTGTTTTGGCATGTTTCTTAGACGTTAAGTAAATACCTCACCCCAACCCTCTCCTATTTAGGAGAGGGAGTCATTTTATCACCCCTCTCTTAAGTAGGAGAGGGGCAGGGGGTGAGGTATGTTCGCTTTATTTTGTAATTTGATGATATAATTCAATGGCCTCAGCCCATTGCTTGGTTGCCACAAGTTTGGCCGCTTGGTCTGCGGGTGCGCCTTGCCATTTAAGGTTGAAGGCCACCGCTTGTTGATACGCCTGTGCGCTGGCGGATAGATTGCCCGCCATTTCCTGCGCCTCAGCCAGGGCCATGAAGCCACCGACCCAACCAGGAAAAATGGTGACGGCCTCTTGATACGCGGCAATCGCGGCGGGGAGTTGCTGGGTGGCGACCAATGTGTCACCGAGGGCTTTCAGGGCGGCAGCTTTGGCGGTGCGTGGGTCAGGGTTGATAACGCCCTGAGCGCGGGCGGCCTCAGCCCAGGGATAAGCCCCGTCTACGGCTTGATGGGCTAAATCTAGGGCCACTTGGGTTAATACAGTGGGTTCATAAACATTTAATTGCGGTTCAGATAAAACTACGCCCGTAAATTCATGGTTCAGGGCAAAGGGCGATTCGGTGGGGGTGAAGTTGTTAACCGCCCATAATCGCCCATTATTTTGTCGCATGGTCTGGGCATAACGCTCAATATTAGTCACTAAAGCCGCGGGAGTCAAAAGTTGCGCTGGTCCACGATAATAATAGCCCATAAATCGCCCCTCATCCCATAACGGGCCAATCAAAATGAGGTCGCTGGCATGGGCATGGCTATCAAGATAAGCGGCCGCGCCGCGCCAATCGGGTTTAGTTTGTTGATAGAAATTCAGGGTGGCGAGAAATGAAATAGTGGTTAATAACCAGATGGCGTATTGCCACAGATAAACCTGCAAGGTTTTTGAAACCTTGTAGGTTTGAGGGTATTCGTATAGCCAGATTATGAGGGCGGATAAGCCTTGAACTACGCCCATGAGGTACATGGGTATGACGAAAGCATAACGAAATTGTAAGGCGCGCGGGTCGCCGAGGAGGAGGGGCAGTAGGGCGGGTAAGCCTAGCCACGCGGCTAATAATGCGGCTTGCGGCCATGCTCGGTGGCGGAGGAGGCTGAGTAGGCCGAGTAAATAGAGGGCTAAAAATGCCCAGGCCATGGGCGCGGGCATGGGGCCGAGGGCTTCGACTAAGTGAGATAGAAACAGCCAGGGCGAGCCAACGCCACCTTCAATTGCCCCGACTGCGGCGCGACGGCGTAGAATGTTGGCTAAGACGAATGTCCAGGGCAGGTATAATATGCCCGCGCCAATGGTGGCTAGGGCGAAGTGACCCCTCACCCCAGCCCTCTCCCAGGGGGAGAGGCTTGCCCTCACCCCAGCCCTCTCCCAGGGGGAGAGGGAGTCTTCATTGTTACTCCCTCTCCCCCTGGGAGAGGGTCGGGGTGAGGGTGGTCGGGGTGAGGAGGGCAGTAAGGCGACAAATATGATTTGACTGGCGAGAATGAGGAAGCCAAAATAAACGGTGTAGAGATTGAGGGCGGTGGCGCAGGCAAAGGCCAGCCAATAGTGCCACTGGTGGTGGCGGAGGGCTTGCATGAGCAGCCAGGTGGTGAGGATGGATAGCCCCATGAAGAGGGCGTGCATGCGGGCTTCTTGGCTATATTTGACCACGATGGGGGCGGTGGCGAGGAGGAGGGCGACGGCGGTGGCTTTGTTGTTGCGTTGGTTAAACGTATCAAACGGGAGCAGGTGGGGGGTGAGTTTATAGGTGAGGGCGACGGTGAGTAGACTGATTATGACGGAGGGGAAACGCCAGAGCCAATCGGTGGCCTCGGTGGGTTGGGTTGGGTTAAGGGTGAGATAAGCCCAACCGCTGACCATGAGATAATAGAAGGGGGGATGAATGTCGGTGGCGGTTAGCTGGATAATCTGGGGGGGGGATTGTTGGGCAAAGATGGCGGTGAGGATTTCATCTCCCCAAAAACTGTCGGCAGCTAGGGTATGGAGATAGAGGGCGAAGGCCAGCAGGATGATGGCATAGATTGGGTAATTTTGGTGTGGCTGCATAGGCATGAATTTCGTTATTATAATCTTGAATGGCTAAAAGGCCAAAGAGGAGACGGGGTGAGTCATAACTATAGGACTTACGCAAACACCTCACCCCAGCCCTCTCCTACGTAGGAGAGGGCGTAACGTCTCCCCCCGATGTCGGGGGGATTAAGGGGGGTAGATTGCGTAAGTCCATAACTATTCCAGATAATCGTTATATTGAAGGTAAAAGTGGATTATATCTACTTTTCGTTTATAATTGAGTGGCAGCATAAATCAGTTCGTTTTTTTGTAATATCAAGCCTATCTAATTTTAAGGGAGAAACTATGCTTAATATCTTAAAATCGTTGATTGCTATTGTTACCCTGGGTTGCTTTTTGACTGCTTGTGGCTCGTCAAATAATCCACCGCCTGCGCCAACTGCTGAAGTGGCTACAGCAACCAGGTCTAGTAATTCAGAAAGTAGGGAGTTGATTATTTGGGGGGGAGACCCCTTGATTAAAGCGGAGTTTGAGAAAAAATATCCTGACATTAAAGTTACAATGGTGGATAAAGGGTGGGACCAAGAGCTATATCAAAATTTAATCAATGCGATTCAATTAGGGACACCGCCTGACTTGGTGATTGGGGAAAGTTATTTTCAAACCCTCGCGGCGGCGGGGCAGGTGATGCCGATAGATGATGTCATGGCCGATATTAAGGCAGATTTAATTCCTGGCACTTATAAAGGGGCGGAGTATAATGGTCAAGTGCATGGGCTGGCCTTCTTTACGGGCGTTTTTGGCCTTGAGCGTAATTGCGATGTCATTAAACAGGCAGGCTTGGATTGCGATACGCCTCCTACAACATGGGACGAGCTTTTGACTCAGGTTAAAACTATTACGGAAAAAGGGGCGGGTAAATACCATGGCTTTAGTTTACAGGGGCCGGTGGGTCCAACGACGGGCGGGATTTTTCGCATGTCTGTGTTCTTGAATCAGGCAGATGCGCTGATTTGTCGGAATAATTGTGCTGAACCTTTTTTTAATAACCCTAAAACGATACCTGTATTAGAATTTTTACGCCAACTCAATCAATATACCCCTCCAGGTTTAACCACTAATCGCGAAGAGGGGCAGGTTTATACGCCACTGTTTGAGGGCAAATCGGCCTATCAAATCGCGGGGAGTTGGCATCCTAAATGGGCGAAAGATACAGGGTGTAAGGATTGTCGTTATTCAACTGTACCGATTCCAACGGGGGGACATGAGGCAGGTGTGGTGGTGGGTAATGTCATTTATGCCATTCCGACCCAAGCGCAACATCCTGAGTGGGCTAAAAATTGGCTTAAAGTCATGGTGAGTGCGGCAGTGCAAGAGCAACTTTTTGCCACTTCGGGACGTTTACCGACGACCCGCAGTGCTTTAACCAAATTACGCCCTACGGTTGACTCGGCGACCCAACTGTTTATTGATGAATTACTGAATAATACGAGTTTGGCGGTTTTACCTCAATGGAAGCAAGAGCCGTTAAAGACATGGAAAGTGTATAATGACCAAGTTCTTATGCCTGTTTTAACGACCAAACAGCCTATTCAAGAAATTATTGAGCAAGCTCAAGTTCAGGCCGAGAAAATTGGGCCGTAAAAATGGGTCACTCAGACCCCAAAATCTGCGAAGTTGCCCCCTTAATGTTTCTTAGTATGACTTCGTAGATTTTACTTTTATTCTTTTTGGTTAGGATTTACGCAAAAACCAAATCTACCCACCTTAATCCCCCCGACATCAGGGGGAAATTTTACACCCTCTTCTACGTAGGAGAGGGTTGGGGTGAGGTTTTGCGTAAGCCCTATAGGTTAGGATTTATGCTAAATCTATGTGGAAATCAACCCTAAGCTTTTCTTTAAGTTCTAAAGTAATTGGTTCGTTTTTATTAGTGGCTTTTATACCCATTATTTCTTTGGGCTATTTAAGCTATCAAACTATTACGGATGCTTTAACTGCGAGTGCTGAAAAAACACTCACGTTAGCCGCGTCTCAAACCGCAACGAAACTTGATAATTTTATTGAGACCCAACTCCAATATGTTCAAGGGGATGCACGTAATAATGATATTATAAAATATTTATTGTTGGTCGCTGAACAACCTCCAAGTGGTGTTGAACAACAAACGGTTTTAGCCATGTTTAAGAATTTACGTCGGCGTGAAGCAAATGGTTATCATATTGATTCATTGGCTTTGCTAGATGCGAAGGGGATTAATTTAGTAGATACTCAAGAGAATAATGTCGGGCGTAATGAATCTCAACAGCCCTATTTTTCGGGAGCTATGACGGGTGGACAGGGGTATGCTTCCGAAGTTTTATTTGGGGATAGCACCCCTGAAATTTGTTTTAGCGCACCCGTCTATCGGGAAAAATTAAGGGAAGGTCAACAACGTTCGGAAGAAATTATTGGTTTATTACGGTATTGTTTGCGTTTGCCTATTTTACAGGAGATTGTGGAGCAGAGTGACCAATTAGCAGGTGATGGGTCGTTTGCGGTTTTATTAAATGAAAATAATTTTGTTTTAGCGCAAGGGCGGGGAAATAATTTACTTTTTACCATGTTAGTTTTACCTGAAGAAAACACCATGAGCGAATTACGAAAGCAACATGTTTTACCTGCACGGGAGGTGACATCGTTTAATTTGGTTGATTTTGCCGTAGCTATTACTAATATGAATAAAATCACAGTTTTTAGGGCTTCGGTTAATGCAGAAGCTGAGGTTAAACAGATGGCCGCGTTCCGTTTGAACAAAAAAAACTGGACGGTTGTTTTTATACAACCTCCAGAAATATTTTTACAACCCGTGCAACAGCAACTGCGATATACCATTTTTGTAACAATTAGCATCATTTTTATTATCATTTTATTGTCAATCGCTTTATCTCGTTATTTAATTCACCCCATTACCAATTTAACCCGTGTGGCGAATGAAGTGTCTCATGGCAATTTAACTCATCAAGTCATGGTCGAAACCGAGGATGAAATTGGTCAATTGGCGGGTGCTTTTAATAGTATGACCATGCAATTGCGAGATTTGATTGGCTCACTGGAAAATCGGGTGGCGGAGAGAACGACTGAGTTAGCTGGCGCGAAGGAAGCGGCTGAAGTGGCTAATCAGGCTAAAAGTGATTTTTTATCTAACATGAGCCATGAATTACGCACCCCGTTAAATGGTATTTTGGGCTATACTCAAATTTTGAAGCGTAAAAAGAATTTAGATAAAGATATGGCGAATGGTCTGAATATTATTCATCAAAGTGGCTCTCATTTATTAACCTTGATTAATGATATTTTGGATTTATCTAAGATTGAGGCGCGTAAAATGGAGTTATATCCTGTCTCGGTAAGTTTGGCGAGTTTTTTTGATGGGGTGGTGGGGATTATTTATATGCGGGTGCAACAAAAAGAGCTTAGTTTTAACTACGAGGCTTATAAATTGCCCGAAGCCATTGAGGTTGATGAAAAACGGTTACGCCAAATTTTATTGAATTTATTGGGCAATGCCATTAAATTTACGACACAAGGTCAGGTGACATTACGTGTCACTGGGATTGACCCACTTATCTTAACAGATGATCAGCCAAAAATTTTATTACGTTTTGAGGTGATTGATACGGGGGTGGGGCTTGCGGCGGATGATTTAACGAAGATATTTCGACCTTTTGAGCAAGTGGGAGATTTGAATCAGCGGGCCGAGGGGACAGGTTTAGGGCTGACCATTACCCAACAATTAGTCGAAATGCTGGGCGGTCATTTACAAGTTAAAAGTGAATTGGGGGACGGAAGTACCTTTTGGTTTGAAATTAAAGTGCCTGTTGCCACTTACAGTGAAACTACATTTAGTAGTGAGCCTATTCAAGCAATAATTCCTACTAAAACAGTCATCATTCCGCCACAGAATGAGTTAGAGTTATTATTGGCTTTAACTCAGAAAGGCAGTGTTTCAGCGATTAAGCGTCAGTTAGAAAGATTGGAGCAAATCAACCCTGTTTATAAACTTTTTGTACATCAACTGAGTGATTTGGTGGCGCAATTTGATGAAGCGGCATTGGAAAAATTGCTCAAACAATATTTGCAATAAGTTACAATTTTTCCCAAATGACTAAAAACGCCCTGCTCAAATAATCATTGAGCAGGGCGTTTTTGTTTTTCTTACATGTTACGGACAATGTTTGGCATCATTACGTGTAGCCACACAATACTCAACGGTTTTATTCAGCCGATTAATCAGGCGGATATAAATGGTAGTATTAGGGACAAAATTCCCTTCCCAAATAAATTCCTTCGTATATTGATTACCGTCAAGGTCTCGGTCTGTGCCAAGCCCTACATTCGAAATAGAATCGGGTTTGCTGGGCGGCCAACGACCAATTTGTGACCCATCATAAACTACCATGTCCAACCAATCACGGTTTCGTACAAAGGCAATAATTGCGCCATTGGTGGCCTCTTTAGAGTTAAAACTAAACCATTTTTCGCCCCTAGCCGTAATTGTGCTAGTGAAAGTAGACCGCCATAAGGCTAAATAAGTTAACTTATTTTGGTCATCAGCCACGGCCTCAGTGGGAGTCGCGGCAATTTCGGTGGGGGTCAATGTGGCAGTTGCCGCGACTTCAGTCGGGGTCATGGTCATGGTCGCAACCACCGCAACGGTGGCGGTGGGTGAGTCAAATGCGGCGGCAACTTCCGTGACTGCAACGGTAGAGGTCGGGCTAAGGGTGGGCGTAGTTTGGACAATTTCTACTTTTTGCCCTGTGCCAAACATCAGATAAGCCGCGCCACATAATAACAATAATATAACGATTGCCGCGACGATATAGGGCAGGCCGCCGCGTTCTTTTAAGCCAGTTACTGACAGAATAGAACGATTTGCGGGCGAAGTCTCGGCAATTTTGGTTAAGATAGAGGGGGTTTTGGTCGTGGGTTGATTGTTTTGGCGGGCCGCCATGACCGCAGGAATTGGTGGCAGGGTGGGGACAGCGGGTCTTGTTGGTTTGGCTGGCTCGGGTTGCGTGGGCGTGGCTACAGCTACGGGCGGCGCAACGGGTTCGGGTTGGATTTCAACCACAGGGGGCGGCGGTGGCGCGACGGCTACGGCGGACTCGGCCTGGGGGAGGGCTTGCTCTAGGGCTGCGACCAACTCTGCGCCCGTCGCGTAACGTTCCGTTGGTTTCTTAGCTAAGGTTTTCAGCACCACGCTCTCTAATTCGGGGCTGAGGTCGGGGCGAATAGTGCGCGGGGCAGGCGGTGGCTCACTCATGTGTAACATGGCAATGTCAAGCGGGTCAGCAGCATCAAAGGGGAGGCTGTTGGTTAGCATATAAAACAAAATTACGCCCACGGCGTATAAATCGCTCTGCGTGACCACCCCCGCGGAGGACATGGCTTGTTCAGGCGCAATGTAATGAGGTGTACCAAGAACTTCGCCCCGTGTGCCAACATCTTGTAATAAAGCCAGCCCAAAGTCGGCTAAAAAGACCTCGTTTTGTTCATTTAGCATAATATTGGAGGGCTTAATATCACGATGAATGACGCTTTTGCTATGGGCATAATCCAACGCGGCGCACACTTTCGTTATAATACGTTGCACTTCGGCAAAGGGCATGTAGTCGCCCTGGTCACGATAATGAGCAAGTTGGGCTTGCAGGGTTTGCCCTTCAATAAATTGCATCGCCATATAGAGCAGCCCATTGGCTTTGCCATAGCGATAGAGCCGCACAATTTGCGGGTGTTCCAATTGGGCGATGGCTTTGGCCTCGCGCTGAAAACGCATTTCATACGTTTCATCATCGCGGTAGGGCGTGTCAATCACTTTTATGGCGACGCGGCGGTCTAAATTCACGTCCACGCCCAGATAAACCCGCGCCATGCCACCTTGACCGAGTAATTTTTCTAAACGATACTCGTCCAATAATTGCCCCATGAGGTTATCGGGGTTGAAGATGGGCGGGGCGGCGGCCACTTTTGTTGGTAATAATTCGGTATCTCCCGCCAACGCAACTTTGAGGGCCGCGATTAATTCGGCCCCTGTTTGATACCGTTGGTCGGGCGATTTTTGTAAGGCTTTGAGCAGAACCGCTTCGGTTTCAGCGTTAAGTTTAGGGTTAAATTCACGCGGGCGCGGCGGCTCCATGGTCAGGTGTTGAATGGCCAGGGCGGTGGGCGAGGGGTCATCAAAGGGCAAATGGTCGGTGAGGATTTCATATAACATGACCCCCAACGCGTAAATATCGGACTGCGGCAGCGCGTCGGAGGAACGGCGGGCTTGCTCTGGGGCGATATATTTCGTACTGCCAAAGACCTCGCCGATTGAGCCTTGCTCCACATCCATGGCTAGGCCAAAATCCATCAGAATGACGCGGCCATCTTTCGCCACCATTAAATTCGCGGGCTTCACATCTCGATGAATTACGCCCTGTTCATGGGCATAATCTAACGCCTCAGCCAAAGCCTCCGCCACATGCAGCACTTGGTTATGGGGCATGAGTTCATTTTTCGCCCGATATTCTGCCAAAATGCCTTCCAAATCCTGCCCATCTACGAACTCCATAACGAAATAATACAATCCGTCCTGGTCATCGGCATAGTAAATTTGCACGATATGTTCATGATGCCACTTTGCCACGGCCTGCGCCTCACGCACAAACCGTTCCGCATAGGAGGGGTTTTGGCGGTGGCGCGCGTCAATCAATTTGATGGCGACGGGGCGGTCAAGTTTGACATCTTGACCGTAATAAACCTGCGCCA
>JAIFLK010000060.1 GCA_020049115.1 Chloroflexota bacterium
TTTCTAATTTCTAATTTCTAATTCTCCATGAATATTGAAGTCATTGACCCGCAGGGGTTGCCGCAACTTTATACGACGCAAGATGGGAGTTTGCCTGACCGAAACCCCTTAAATATTGGCAATGTCCCCAATGTTGACCTACCATTACGCAATAAACCGACGGGGCGGTGGCATGTGCAGGTGTTCGCCAAGCCGTGTCAGGTGGAGCTATATAATGTAGGCGGGCAGCCGATTCAGTTGCAAAGTGCGGCGGGCAGCCTGACGCTTGCGCCACGAGAACAGCAGGGGATTCCTTATCATCAACAAATTACGCTAGATGACCACCGCTTTACCTTCTACGCGCCCCGTAGCTCTAAGGTGATTAATGTGGAGGTGGCTTTTCCCACGCCAACGGAGTTGACGGCGGCGCATACGGCGAATAATCCGTTAGAGGGTGTTATTACGCTGCATAACGATGGCGAGCAGGCGGAGGTGCAATTCAATTTGCGGGTGGAGGGCTTGCCCGAAGGGGCGTATCGTTTTGGCGACTCCAATCCTAAATTGTCATACATTCGTCAGGAGAGTATCAAATTTTGGGTCTATCACCCTGGCTATTTATTGCCACATGGGACTCATTGCCTACAGATTTACGCCGAAGCCCCGCATGAATATCCCCATGAAGTCGCGGTGGGGTCTCATGCGCTGTATGTGCAGCCCCATTATAGTCATTCGTTGAAATTTGGTTAAATTTTTACTACGGCTAAAGTTGTTGAAGAAGGCGAGATGAGTTGATGCAGCTACCACCTAACAGTTTCATTGCTTCGGCTAAAATTAATCGTTATTTGCTGGTCTGGCAACCTCAAAATGATAAGTCGCGTTGGTTAGCCACGGCAGGTTATACGCTTGATAACTGGCAATAATTGGAAATTAATTTAAGAAACCAAATTTTGCCCCTAGATGCGACATGGGTAGAATCAACGTTATATGGTCACATGTATGAAATTCGTAGCCAATGACGTGGCCCAAATGGTTTGACTTTAATGGTTCGTACTTTTTGGATGACTGAAATTGAAACAGGACAAACAAAATTTATTACTCTTTATCCTGAGAGGAGTTGATTATGCCTTATCCTTTATTTGAACGTGTTTTTTTAACCCAAGATATTCCTGCCAAAAAGCTGAAACGGGGTGATGTGGCAACCATTGTAGATTATCATCCGCTTAAACATGGCGAGGATGGTTATTCGCTGGAGATTTTTAATGCTTTAGGTGAGACAATTGCCGTCATAACCGTTGCCCAATCTTTCATTCAGCCTTTATTGGCTAGCCAAGTTTTAGCGGTGCGCTCGTTAGATTACTCTTCACTTGCTTTAGCGAGTTAATAAAGTAGGCTTTTTCCTAAACATGGACTCCAAATCTTTAGATTTGACTCTAACAAATCTAAAGATTTGGAGTCCACCTAACCTTTGAAAAAAAGGAATAATATCATGACCGAGCAAATAAAAAATAAAATAGACGCTAGAAATACCAGCATTAATGAATTGCTAAAAGGTCAGAAATTTACTAGTGAGCGGATTAAGGCTTGTTTATGGCCGCGCCTCAGGCTAAAAATATAGTATTAGGAATTAGAAAAGCGTCCTGTGCAAATTCACGGGACGCTTTTCTAATTCCTAATTCCTAATTGTCCTTCATGGTATATCCCTGGAAACCAGCGCAACGCCTCCGCCAAACTGACCACCTCGCCAATCACAATAATTGCGGGAGCTTGCAATTGTACCTCCGCCACCCGTTGAGTGAGCGTGGCTAACGTGGCCGTGACGACCTCTTGCTCAGGCAATGTTCCCCAATGAATGGCGAGGGCGGGGGTATCAGGGGATTTGCGAGCCGTCAATAGATGTTTTGTAATATCATGCAATTGCGTCAGCCCCATAACGATAATTAACGTGTCCAATTGCGCCAACCCTTGCCAGTAGGATTGTTCATCAACCTCCCGCGCCCGATGCCCCGTGACGACGGCGAAATTAGCCGCCATATTACGGTGTGTTAGCGGCACCCCCGCATACGCCAACGCCCCATTGATACTGCTGACCCCTGGCACCACCTCCACCCGCACCCCCGCTTGGCGCAAGGCTAACATTTCCTCACCGCCGCGCCCAAAAATAAACGGGTCGCCCCCTTTCAAGCGCACCACAGTTTGGCATGTGCCAGCCAAATCAATCAACTGTTGATTAATCTCTTCTTGTTTCATACTATGAAGCCCCTTGCGCTTGCCCACATTTATCAATTGACTACTCAAGGGAATTTCTTGTAATAATACAGGATTAATCAACGCATCATACAACACCGCATCGGCGCGGCGCAGAATATTAAGACCTTTAACCGTCATCAAATCAGGGTCGCCAGGCCCCGCGCCAATGAGATAAACCGTTCCGTTGATTGACATAATTGGTAATATCTTCGGATATAAAGCGGAGTCCAAAGCGGTACGCTTTGACCAACTGCTCAAAGCGTACCGCTTTGGACTCCGCTTTGTTGCGCTCTACTCAGCTAACGCGGCATAACAATTGAGCAGCGACTCCACTTGCGCCTCAAAAGTGGCGCGGTCACCGCGCCGCAATAGCCGAATGGCCCCACTTTCCACAAGGGCATACCAAAAATCCTTGCGCTTTTCAAAAACAATGCGCTCCGCCACAATGGGGCGCAAATTCTCGGCAAAATCTAAAAACTCGGCGTATTCCTCGCCAAAACCCTTCTCAAAGCGTTTCCGTAAGGTCGCGGCTAAGGCGGGGGCTGCGCCACCTGTACCAATCGAAATGGTCAGTTGCCCTTGCCGTATTACGGAAGTGTTATGATAATTGCATTGCGGAATCACATCCATGACATTAACAAGCTGCCCATTTTCATTGGCCTCCGCCCACACTTCATCATGGACGGCCTCATTACGGGTGCAAGCCAACACCAAAAATGCCCCTTGCAAATCGCCCCGTTGATAGGGACGGGCGAAATATTCAATCCGCCCCTGCTCGGCCTGGTGCAAAATAATCGGTGTGGCTTCAGGCGCAATCACCTTGACCCGCGCCCCCACCTCTAGCAAGCCCGCCAACTTACGGGTTATTTCGCGCCCCGCCCCAATCAACACCACCAGGCGATTGTCTAACACTAAATTAATAGGATATGTTTTCATAATAACATCTTAATCAGAGTCCGCGAAGGACGCTAAGAAAAGCTAAGTTTTTGCTTTTTTCTTCCGATTTTTTCGCGTCTCTTCGCGGATTCTAGCCTTAAATGTGAATCCCGCACTCAGTTTTGCCATGCCCCGTCCAGCGGCCAGAGCGTTCATCGTGTTGGTTGGAGGTTGATTTGGTGCAATGGGTACAGCCGATACTAGCATAGCCCATGTCGTGCAGCGCATTATATGGCACGTCATTTTCTAAAATATACTTCCAAATACTATTTTTTGTCCAATTGAGCATGGGATTAATTTTAATAAGTTGATATTTATTATCCCAACTAATCAGTGGCATATTGGCGCGGGTGGTCGATTGGTCACGCCGCAGCCCCGTGAACCAAGCATCTGACCCCTCCAGAGCCTTGCCCAATGGCAACACCTTACGAATATGGCAACATTTATCGGGTTCACTCAGCCATAATTCAGGCTGATAGGTGGCGGCTTGGGCGGCGGGGGTGAGGGCGGTTTTGCGAATTTCCAATTGAATGGGGTAACGTCGCTGCACTCTTTCGCGTAGAGAGTAGGTCTCTTCAAAGAGGAAATCGGTATCAATCGTAATGACCCGAAAGCCAGGGTTGATTTTGGCGAGATGGTCTAGCAAAACCATGCCCGTTGGCCCAAAACTTGTGACCATTGCCAATTTATCGCCAAAAGTATTGAGCGACCAGTTTAGTAATTCCTCGAAAGGTTCATGGGCAAAATGTTGGTTTAGCGGGCCAAAGTCACTTTGAGCGTCCAAAAGTGACCAATTGAGTTGTAAGTTAGTGGTAGGTTCGACGGTTATCATCATGTATTCCTTATTTTAGACCTACAAGGTTTCTAAAACCTTGCAGGTCTTTTTTCTATCTAAACTAAAACAGGGATTGAGGCTTGAAGGGGCAACTCTAAACTGTAATGAACTTGTTCCGCCAGATGGCTCACTTGCGCCAAACCCACGCGATTAACCCAATCGCCCAAGCGTTCTTGCGGCTCGGCATGGCCTTGATACGCGGCTAAGACCCGATAAATTTCGCCCCGTAAATCGCCAAATTCAACCAATTCTTTATAAACCGTATTCAAGCGCGTCCCCTCAATATTGCCGCCCAAAGAAAGGTTATATTTCGTACCACTACGCCCCACAATGCCAATATCGGCCACAAAGGGACGGGCGCACCCATTGGGGCAGCCCGTCATCCGCAGATTAATGCGCTCATTTGCCAAACCGAGCGCGGCCATGTCCTGTTCAATCTCATCAATTAAGCGAGGTAACACGCGCTCGGCTTCACTGACGGCGAGGCTGCAAGTGGGCAGCGCGGGGCAAGCCATCGCATAACGGCGAATGTTGCTAATTGTGTCAATGGTTTGCAGCCCGTAAAATAACATGAGGCGATTGACCTCCGCTTTTTGGGCGGTGGTGAAGCCCGACATGATAATATTTTGTTGCCCCGTTAAAATAACGTTTGGCTTAAATTGGCTGATAATGGCGCGCAAGCCACTGCGAATCTGCCGCTTGCCAACGTCTTTCACGCGGCCATTTTCCACAAATAAACCATAAAACCAGTGGCCGTCTAACTGTTCATGCCAGCCGAGATGGTCATCTGCATCTAGCGCGGGCATGGGCTGTATCGCGGCGATGTCGTAACCAAGATAAGCCTCCACCTTCGCGCGAAAAGTCTCAATGCCCCAATCATTAACCAAATATTTCATGCGGGCATGGCGGCGGTCGGTGCGGTCACCAAAATCACGCTGCACCAACACAATTTTTTCCACCACGTCAATCATTTGCGCGGCAGGCACATAGCCCAACGGTTGGGCTAACAGGGATAAAGTTTGTTCTTTCGTATGTGTTAAGGCCAGCCCGCCGCCGACATAAACATTAAAGCCATGTACCGTTTGGTTCGCTTCATTAGATAAGCCGACTAAGCCAATATCGTTGGTAAAAATGTCGGTGCAATTATCGCCCGCAAAGGCGAGGGCAATTTTGAATTTACGGGGCAAATAGACTTTGCCATAAATCGGCTCAACCACTTCCTCTGTTTCAAAGGTTTGTTTCACCGATTGACCGTTATCATCTTGTAACCAAATCTCATGGTAGGCGGTGGTGCGCGGGCTTAAATGTGCCGCAATTTTATCGGCATACTCTTGCAATTGCTGACGAATTGGGTCGCCAAAAGGGGCGGGACAAGCCATGACATTACGGTTGACATCGCCGCAAGCATTAAGGGTTGTGACTAAGGCTTCATTCAATTTCTTTAAGGTGGGGCGCAAGTCACTTTTGATAATGCCATGCAATTGAATGGCTTGGCGGGTGGTCAGGCGCAAATCGCCCTGTCCAAATGTGTCGGCAATGGCATCATGCACTAAATATTGCTCGGCGGTTAGCTTGCCGCCTGGCAGCCGCGAGCGAATCATAAAGCTAAATTGCTGATTTTGGCGGCCGCGCACATCGCGGTTGGTTTGTTGATAAATGCCATGAAATTTGAGCAGTTGCTTGCCTTCTTCATTGAATTGCGGCGTTGGCTCAACTAATTGCAGGGGCAGCGACCCCTTGAGACCGTGACTATTGAGTTTAATGGTTTCTACAGCAGACATAACAGACTCCTCAAATGAACTACACAAAACCTCACCCCAGCCCTCTCCTACATAGGAGAGGACTGGGGTGAGGTTAAACAAAAAGCCCTTCGACAAGGCGAAGGGCTGTAGTTAATCAGTATGGTTGATGGTCAAAATTGCCTCAACACCCTCGCGTTATCCCAGGTCATGAGACAGCATAAACAAACCATACAACAACAGGTGTTGGCGGTGTTGATATTGCTATGGGTTAAGGTTTTGGGTGAGGTCATTAAATAACTTTAAGAATGATAATATGGCTGAAAGTTAGGAGAATTATAACCTGAAATTCAAATTTGGCAAATTTACACCTGTAAATTTTTAAGGGACAAGGCCAGCCTTTATAAGGTTTCAAACCTTATAAAGGCTTAAGCTATACGTTTATTTCGTGGGCGTAGCTGTCGGATACGGCGTTTCCGTAGGAATCGGCGTGGGGGGGGATTTAGGGCTAGGGCAACGTTCTAGCCCCTGCCACGCAGGATTCCAGGCGGCGGGTTCAAGTTCTAGCGACTTGAGTAGCCAGGGTTCTGATTCCTTACATCGCTCAATATAGGCGTATGATAATCCTAATTGATAGTAATATTCAACGGGAGCATCTAATTTTTCATCAAACTTAACATTTATATACACTTGGTTATCAGGCGTGGGCGAAAATACCCCTAAACTGTCAGTACGGCTAGGCCAGTAGAAAATTTTCAATTCATACTTTTTAGCTGACTGCGGCAAATTGGTCATGGTAATGCTCAAATTGCCCGTATTAAGGTCTAATACGGCCTGCCCCGTCGTATGACTAAACGCAGCAGTAAAAGTAATCGGCTGGTCAGGTGGCATGATAATCGTTTCGGCTCGTAATGATTGGGCGATTTGCTCGGCGCAATTTTGCTCTAAATTAAGGTCAGTGCTAGGGGTATATGACAACACCTTTAACTCGGCGGTATATTTCATCTCCATTGGCTTATCAGGCCACTCAAACCGCCCCCGCAAAATCGGCACTTGCACTGGCCCCGACGCGGCGGGGGCTTCGGTGTATACCTCCAATAAACGGGCGCGGCGCAAAAATTCATTTTCGCTCAACTCAATCGCTTTAGGAAAGGCAGTGGTCGCCTCCTCAAAACGGCGGCGGGCGTAATAAATTGTGCCTAAATTGCCCCAACCTTTAGCATACGTCGGGTCAACGCCCAAGCCCTGTTCTAGGGCATCAACGGCGCGGCCATATTGCTCATCGTAATAATATGTCCACCCTAAACGGGTGTAAGGTTCAGGGTTAAAGGGTTGCAAGCGAATGGCGCGCTTAAAGCGGTCAGCCGCCACTTCGTAAGGTTTCATACTTTGATATTTACGATAACCGCCCATGGTATGATACATTAAGCCTGCGGCAATGTAAGAATTAGACACATTTGGCGCAAGCGTAATGGCGCGGTCGTACGCGGCGGCGGCCTCATCATATTTGCCCTGCACCTCTAGGGCATAGCCCATGTTGAAATGGGCATTAACATTGTTATAATTCAGGTCAATCGCTTGTTGGGCATAACTTTTGCCATTACGCACATTGCCCAAATCGGTGTAAATTTCCGAAAGAAAGGCATAGCCATCCGCATTTTTGGGGTGTAACTCCGTGCTACAGAAACAGGCCGCAAATGCTTCCTCATATTTCGCTTCCCAATCAAGAGCGCGGCAATAATAGGCTAAATTGTCGGGGCTATTGGGGTTGATGGTCATGGCTTGCGCGGCGCGCTCAAGGGCTTTGCCCGTGTTTCTAGTATAAATTAAGAGGCGCGCCTGTTCTATCAAGGCTTGGTCATTGGTCGGCTCTTTGCGGAGGGCTTGGTCGTAGCTACGGACTGCGCCCTGTAAATCCCCTTGAGCGAAAAAGGCTTCGGCCTGTTTCAGGTCATACTCAGGCGGCGGCGTGGCGGTTGGCGTGGCGGTAGGCTCAACCATCCACTGTGGCGTTTGAAATTCAGCGTAACCTAAATAAAAGCCTAACAAAGTGCTTAGGAGAATGGTTGATAACAGTAAGGCTACAAATTTAACCAAATTTATCAACCCATTACGGGGCTTATCGGAATAATTATACATGAATTAGGAATTAGGAATTAGGAATTATGAATTAGTGGGTAAAAATTTCCTAATTGCTAATTCCTAATTCCTAATTTCTTTTCTCCCGCTTCGGCGAGAATTTCGCGCGCGCTGGCGCGGGTATTATCGCTTAACACCCCTAACATGGTGGCGATTTCTTCCACCTGTTCATCGTTATCCAGACGGCGGACTTGGGTGCGGGTGCGTTGGTCGGCGACCTGTTTGCTGACGTGATAATGGGTGTCGGCATAGCTGGCGATTTGCGGCAAGTGGGTCACGCAGAGGACTTGATGCCGTCCATGCGCGGCCAATTCCCACAATTTCCGCCCGACCACGCCACCAATCCGCCCGCCAATGCCCTGGTCAATTTCATCAAAAATCAGCGTCGGTGTATCATCTGCCGAGGCCAAAACTGTCTTTAAGGCCAACATGACCCGACTGGTTTCGCCACCCGAAGCCACCTTAACCAACGGTTTCACGGGTTCGCCAGGGTTGGGCGAAAGCAAAAATTCAATGCGGTCAATGCCCCGTTCATCGCAAGCTACCGTACGCTTTTGCCCCTGCTCATCGGTCACATAAACGCCATTGGCTTCATCTTTCCAATTAACCTCCACCGCAAAACGGGTGTGCGGCATGCCCAAATCGGCCAATTGCGCCACAATATTATCGCCCAATGTTTGCCCAAATTTCTGGCGTTGGCGAGATAATTCCTGCGCCATCTGCCCAATTTTATGACGTAATTTTTCTTCACTTTTACGTAACTCGGTCATGCGCTCTTCACTATGACTAATATTTTCGATTTCCGTCTGCGCCCGTTGCGCGTAGGCTAAAATATCGGCAATGGAGTCGCCATATTTGCGCCGTAAATTGAATATTAAATGAAGGCGTTCTTCCACCTCTTGCAAGCGCGTCGGGTTAAATTCCAAGTCATCCGTATAGCCGCGCAAAACCTCCGCCAACTCCTCCACCTGATAGGTCAAATTGTCCACCAATTCGTTATGGGGCGACATAGAGTCATCTAACTTAACCAATTGATGAAAGACTCGCACCACTTGACCTAACAAATCATTAATTGAAAGTTGCCCCTCGTCACGTCCTTCCATTAAGAGATGATACGCCTCAGCCGTCAATTGGGTCAGTTGCTCGGCGTTGCTCAGGCGAGTGCGCTCCACCTCTAGCTCCTTATCTTCACCTATTGTAAGGTTAGCGGTGGTAATTTCCTCCACCTGAAACGAGAGTTGGTCAAGTCGGCGGGCTAATTCGCGCTCACTTTTGAGCAGGGTTTGTAACTCATGGCGCACCTGGTTCAGTTTGCGGACTTCAACGGCTAAAGCGGCGCGCGGCGTATCTAACAAAGCATAACGGTCAAGCAGCTTTTGATGTTGCGGCACACGCAATAAACTGAGATGTTCATGCTGCCCATGAATATCAATCAAGGGCGAGGCCAATTGCGAGAGCAAACTTAAATTAACGGTGCGCCCATTAATGCGGCAAAAACTGCGCCCATTACTGCGTAACTCGCGCCCCACCATGAGCCTGTCGGGTGGGTCATCATCAAGCCCCTCCGCTTCCAAAATCGGTTGCAGTTCGCTTTGCATCGGTGGCGACAGGCTAAAGACAGCCTCAATGCTGGCGCGGTCGCGGCCACTACGAATGAAAGAAGTATCGCCCCGCCCGCCCA
>JAIFLK010000250.1 GCA_020049115.1 Chloroflexota bacterium
GTTTAAGCAAATCAGGTGTTAATATCGTGTGTTATATCAGACATAAAATGATATGATTTGACTAATTTTTATGTGTATAGTTCATAACCCCCGCACTGGGGTAAGATGTGACTGACTTAACCGAAGCATTGTTTGCGGGCAATCTCACCCCTGAAGAGCTAGCCAATCAAATCGAAGCGAGTGCTGCTGCGGAGTTAAAGAAACAATAACTTAATCTTATAGCAATCCAGCTAAATTTTGACTATGTTTAAACCTCACAGGTCTCAAAGACCTGTGAGGTTTTGGCAAAAAACTTTTCTGGACAGCTTTATAGTAGTGATTGGGTTAAAATTATGGCGTATGTTACAATTTTGATTATCCCAACACTGGTTTTTTACTTCTTTGCTGAAAAATATATTGTTACTGGTTTAACGGGCGGTGAATTAAAAGGCTAATTTTAGCCAGTGAATTATTAAGGGAAAATAATATGCAATTAAATCATGATGAATTAAGCAAACAGCAACCTGAACCATCAGCACAAAACGAAGGGGTACCCCCTAAATTAGAAGAACAAATTATTTCCGAACAAAATAATTTACATGGGTTGCGAGTTGGCCCCATTCAAGGGCTAATTGTCACTAGCATAAGTTTGGGAATCATGGTGGTTTTATATGGTGGGCGGGCCTTTTCTTTGGGGCAATTGGGTGGCCCGATTTATTTGGTGATAGGGCTGCTGCTGGTAGGATTTAACTGGATTGCTTGGCAACTTTATCAAGCCAAAAAGATTGAACATGCTGCCATGCTCACCTTGGCTAGCCTCATTCTCATTTCTAATATTGCGCTCTTTTTACCCAACGCGTGGCAGTTGTTCGTGCCTTATATATCTATCCCTATTATTGTTGCTTCTGGTTTATTAATTATTCCTGAGATACCTTTTGGGGTTGCCCTGATAGCTGTTTGTACCAATTTAATGACCATTATCACGCTCATGGGCTTCAATTGGGAGGTTTTAAGCTATTTTATTGTGCCGACTGTTTTTTCATTGGCGACCGCGCTGACCGTTTGGGTGAGTATTAGTAATTTATTAAGTTCTTTCCATTGGGCGGTGCAATCCCAAGATAAAACTCGACATCGTGGGGATGAACTTTTTGCCAGCCAACAAATTATTAAGAAAACGAATGAGTTGTTAGAGGCACAAACCATTGAACTACGCCAGGCCCGCGATGCCACCCAAGCGGCCTTAATTGAGGCTGAGGAGGCGCGGGCTAAAGCGGACTCGGCTAATCAAGCTAAGAGCGAATTTCTCTCGGCCATGAGTCATGAATTACGCACGCCGCTGAATGGAATTTTGGGCTATGCCCAGATTTTGCGGCGTAGGCATGACTTAAACGCCGATATGATAAATGGCTTGAATATTATTTATCAGAGTGGCAGCCATTTGCTGACCCTCATCAATGATATTTTAGACCTCTCTAAAGTGGAGGCGCGTAAGATGGAACTGCATCCTGAAGCGGTCAATTTGCCTGCTTTTTTGGAAAGTGTCGTTGGGATTATCTACATGCGGGCGCGGGAGAAGGGGCTAGAATTTAAGCAAGAATTTAACTCATTGCCTTTGGTGGTGATGATGGATGAGAAACGGCTGCGCCAAATATTGCTCAATTTATTAGGCAACGCCGTTAAATTTACCGCACATGGAGCTGTGACATTACGGGTTAGTCAGATGGTGGTGCAGCCCCTACCCCCCTCTGTTTCCCCTGATTCAGGGGGAATGAAAGGGGGGTATTCGCTTATTCGCTTTGAGGTAGAAGATAGCGGCGTGGGGATTGCGGCCCAGGATATAGAAAAAATCTTTCAACCTTTTGAGCAGACGGGGAATATTAAGCAACGGGCTGAGGGAACGGGCTTGGGGTTAGCCATTAGCTGTCAATTGGTGGAATTGATGGGCGGGACAATTCAGGTGAAGAGTGAGTTGGAGCAAGGAAGTTTATTTTGGTTTGAGTTGGCTTTGCCCCTGGGCGTAACCAACGATACTTTGTTAAGGCCAAAAACCATTTCTCGGCAAGTCGTGGGGTATCAAGGGGTACGACAACGGTTGTTGGTGGTGGATGATGCTTCTAGCAATCGTTATTTACTGCGGGCGTTGTTAGAACCGTTAGGCTTTGAAATCTCGGAGGCTGAGAATGGGGCGGTGGCTTTTGATTTAACGTTGCAATTTCGGCCTGATTTAATCATCACTGATTTAATTATGCCTGAGACCAGCGGTTTCGAGTTTATTGAGAAAATTTATGCCATGCCCGATTTAGTGACCACTCACATCATTGTGGTTTCGGCTAGTTCCTTTGCTGTAGGCTATAATATGGAACTTATTCGGGAATGTGATGGTTATTTAAGTAAACCGATTGACGTAAATAAATTGTTAGAGTTAATGGGACAAGCATTGAATTTAGAATGGCTGTATGAGACAGAGGCGATTACAGAAGCAATAGAAAGTATAGTTAGTTTACCACAGGCTGAATTAATGGAGTTACATCAATATGTGAAAGATGGCTACATGCGGGAAATTCGGCTAAAAGCGGAAGTTTTACTCACTGAATTGGGGGCGGAATATCATCCTTTTATCCATCAGGTCTTAACGTTAGCGCGGGGCTATGAGGAAGAAAAGTTACGTGCTTTGTTGGAGCAGTATTTATAACAAAAAGTTATTATATTTTTTAATTAGCTGTAATATCAAAGGAGATAAAAATGTTACGTTATAAAGTGGTGGTCAGTTTTATGTTCATGGTTATGGTAGCCGCATGTCAACCTGCCAAGCCGCCGTTTGAATGTAAGGATGCGTTAGGCTGTGTGACGATTGCCCCAGATGCGCCCATAAAAATTGGGTCATTGCAGGTGGTTAGCGGTGGCCAGGCTAATTTGGGTGAGTTTGGTCTTCAGGCGATTGGGTTGGCTTTAACGGAACGGGATAATCGTTTGCTGGGTCATCCCATTGTATTACAAAATGAAGATGAAGGGTGTACTCCTGAAGGTGGGGCTAACGCAGCTTTGAAACTTGTGGCCGACCCACAAATTGTGGGTATTATTGGCACAATTTGCTCTAGTTCAGCCATCAATGCGGCTAAAATCATGTCGGAGGCGGGGTTGGTGATGATTTCGGGGGCGAATACGGTGCCTGCTTTAACGGGCGTGGGCGATGAAAAGGGGGCTAATTGGCAGGCGGGTTATTTTCGCACTATCCAAAATGCGGCCTATTGGGGCGATATTGCCGCGACCTTTGTTTCCCAAAAATTGGGTGTGACCAAAGCCGCGACCATTCATGATAATGATGCTTATGCTGAGGCACTGACGGAACTTTTTAGCCAAAAATTTACCGCATTGGGGGGTGAAGTGGTTTTAGCTACCTCGATTAATCGAGGCGATAAGGACATGCTGCCGATTTTGGCTGCCGTAGCTAAATCTGAGTCTCAGTTTATCTTTTATCCGATTTTTCAGCCCGAAGCGGATTATTTGACCATTCAAACGAAGGATGTGGTTGGGCTGGAAAAAATTCAACGGATGGTTGCTGGCTCTGTAGCTACCGATAAGTTTATTAAGTCGGTGGAGGCTAAAGGGATTGGGATGTATGTGGTGGTAACGGCTAAACCGAGTGGGGCGGCTTTTGATAAATTTAGTGCTGATTTTAAGGCTAAATATAACACTAATGTACCGCACTTTACGGTACCTTATACATATGATGCGACCAATTTGTTATTGAAGGCGATTGAACAAGTTGTGCTGAAGGATGATGACAATACCTTGCATTTGGGTCGCCAAGCCTTACGGGATGCACTCTATACCGTGACGGATTTTCAAGGGGCCACAGGGGAAATACATTGTAATAAATTTGGTGATTGTAATATTGGTTCAGTGAGTGTATTACAACTCAATGACCCCGCTACTGGGCTGGATGGCCTGAACGACAATGTCATTTTCAGTTCCACTCTTGAGAAAAGTAAATAATGACTCCTTTGCAAAAAGGATATTTTGGAGTGCAACGCTTTAGCTTTGCGCCACCAAGAATGAGCAAAGCTGAAGCGTTGCTCTCCTTTTTGCAGGGGAGTTAGACCTGGTATCATGGTAGGAGTTAATGATGAAAGGAAGGAATTTTATGTTTAATTGGTGGCGCAAGTTAGGTATTTCTGCTAAATTTAGGGTTGCTTTCGGGGCGTTATTGGTCTTAATTTTGCTGATTGCCATGACCAGTTTTATTGCGTTGGTGGTGGTGCGTCAGCAGGCGGAGACGGCGATTACGACCAGTACCGAATTCCAACGAATCGTGTTCGAGATGGATAACCGTTTGCAGAAAGCCCGCGTATTACAACGGGATTTCTTCTTGCGTTATCCTGAAATTGGGCTGACGGCGGCGCGGGAGCAGTATGCTCAATCCACTGTGGCGGAGATTGCCAAAGTGGTCACGCTGAATAGTGAACTTAGCCAACTTTTGAGTCAATCTGACACCCTGTCACAGAAAGAAACTCAAATTAAATTGAACCTTTATTTGGCCTCCACCCGACGATATAGCGATATATTTCTGGAAACGATTGAATTGGCCTCCAAGTTGGCGGCGGATGAAACGGGGGCGCAGCCGCAATTATTACAATTTTCACAGAGTTTACGCGCTACCATTTTTCGTATAGGCAATCATAACCTCATAGATTTGCAACGTGAGTTGGATTTTAATGAGAAGGATTATTTTGAGACCAAAAAGCGACCCTTTATGCAATCGGCCTTAAATGCGTTGGTTGATATAGAACAGGCGGTTGAGGTGGATGAGCAAATTACGAATACCGTTAAAGCCCCGCTTTTAGCCAATATTCAAGCCTATCGAGTGGCGGCCAACCAAATTTTACAGCTTAATAACGATATTCGGGCTAAATTGAATGATTTTGATTTACAGGCGCAATCGATTGACCCCATTTCTAAGCAGTTAATTGATTTATCTAATCTTGAAGTTGACCATGCCCGTGAGCAAATTGACCAAACCAATCGTTTGGTGACGACTATTTTGGTGATTATTGCTCTTGTGGGATTGGCTTTGGCAACGGGCATTGGGCGGTTGTTAAATTATAGTATTACGCAAAATATCATTAAATTGACGGCGGCGGCGAGTGAGTTGCAAGCCGGTAATTTGGCGGTGGCGGTGCAGATTGATAGCCCTGATGAAATGGGGCAATTGGCGGATACCTTTAATAGCATGGCCGCGAAGATGAACCAGTTGGTGGATACGCTGGAGCAGCGGGTGTGGCAGCGAACCCAACGGTTGGAATTAGTGGCGATTTTGGGGGAACGGTTTAATGCGATTTTGGAGGTGGATTTACTTTTATTTGAAATTGTTAATCAGATAAAAACGCAATTTGGCTATTATCATGCTCATGTTTATTTGCTGAATGAGCCTAAAACGGCCTTAATTCTGGCGGCGGGGTCGGGTGAGGCGGGTGAAGTGATGAAAAACCAGGGGCATGCCATTCCTTTAACGGCGGATAAAAGTATTGTGGTGCGGGCTTGGCAATCTCAGGAGGTGATTAATGTTGATGAGGTGATGGCTTCACCCGATTGGTTGCCTAATGTTTTATTGCCTGAGACGCGCTCAGAAATCGCGGTGCCGATTATTATGGCCGATGATGTGGTGGGGGTGTTAGATGTGCAGGCCAATAGGGTGCATGGGTTTGATGAGGGTGATAGTAATTTGTTACGTTCTTTAGCTAATCAAGTGGGGGTGGCCTTAACCAATGCGCGCTTGTTTAGCTCAGAGCAACATCAACGCCGCGTGGCCGAAAGTTTGCGTCAGGTTGCAATTATCCTTAATAGCAGTTTGGATAGGGATAAGGTTTTGGTCGAACTGATGAATCAGTTGCGGCAAGTTATTCAATATGATGGGGCGAGTGTCTTTTTGCAAGAGGGGAGTGAATTGGTGTTGACGCGCGGGACGGATTATTCAGCCAGTTATGTTGGTTATCGTGTGCCTATTAGTGGCATTGACCCGACATCACAAGTGTTTCGCGAGCAACAGCCCATGTTGATTACGGATGTGCAGCAAGATGCGCGTTGGCAGGTGTGGAAAGATGGCGACTTGATTCGGACTTGGATGGGCGCGCCGTTGTTGTTGGGAAATACGGTTTTGGGGGTGTTGACGCTGGATAATTTCAAAGTTGCGGCTTATCGGGAGGAAGATACTCATTTGTTACAAAGTTTTGCTGACCAAGCGGCTACAGCCATTAATAATACCCGCTTGTTTGCTGAAAATCAGGCCACCTTACGGGAAACGGAAACGCTTTATACTATCAGCCAACGCATGTTACTGGCTCATGATTTGATGGGGTTGATTACGGCTTTGGTGGAAGAAGCGAAGATTGAGGTGATTAATCGAGTGGTGTTACTTACCTTTGAATTTGACCAAACGACTGAAATGTTGGCGATAATTTGCCAAGCCAATTGGTATAGCGGGCAGGGGACGAAGCCAATTCCCATTGGCACGCGCTATTTGCGGCACAATATGCCGATTTTGAATGCTTTTGTGGCTGAAACGCCTATTCTGTATACCGATTATCAACAGGGTGAGATAACTGACGCGGCGACCTTAGCCGCTGCGAAACAGCAAAATATTCGGGCGATGGCCGTGTTGCCGTTATGGAGTCAGGGGCGGCAGTTGGGGATATTATTGTTGCAAGGTGAAGAGCCACATGCCTTTACGGAACAGGAAATTCGGCCTTATCGGGCGATGTTAGGGCAGCTGTCCATTGCGGTGGAAAATCAACAATTATTACAGCAAACGATTCTGGCGAAGGAGGAGGCCGACCAAGCACGCGTGCGGGCGGAGGTGGCAAATCAAGCCAAGAGTGATTTCCTCTCGGCCATGAGCCATGAATTACGCACGCCGTTGAATGGGATTTTAGGTTATGCTCAGATTTTGCGGCGGAAACCCGATTTAAACCAGGACATGGCAAGCGGCTTGAATGTGATTTATCAAAGTGGCAACCATTTGCTGACGCTCATCAATGATATTTTAGACCTCTCCAAAGTGGAGGCGCGTAAGATGGAACTGCATCCAGAGGCGATTGATTTAGGCTCTTTCTTGGCGAGCGTGGTGGGTATTATTTATATGCGGGCGCGGGAGAAGGGGCTGGAGTTTCTGCAGGAGTTTAATTCATTGCCGTCAGGGGTGCTGGTAGATGAGAAACGGTTGCGCCAGGTGTTGTTGAATTTGCTGGGTAATGCCGTTAAATTTACGATGCAGGGCGGGGTAACATTACGAGTGAGTCAGATTGTAATACAGGGGCAACGGTCATTATTACGGTTTGAGGTGGAGGATAGCGGCATGGGGATTGCCCCGCATGAGCTAGAAAAAATCTTTCAGCCTTTTGAGCAGACGGGCGGAATTAAGCAACGGGCTGAGGGGACGGGGCTGGGTTTGACCATTAGCCGTCAGTTGATAGAATTGATGGGTGGGACAATTCAGGTGAAGAGTGAGTTGGGGCGGGGGAGTTTGTTTTGGTTTGAGTTGAATTTGCCGTTGGGGGTGGTGTCGGAGAGTGTGGTTAAGGTGGTGCAAGGGAGTAGCCAAATTTTAGGTTATGAAGGGGAACGGCGGCGGGTGTTGTTGGTGGATGATAAGGCCAGTAATCGTTATGTGTTGCAAGCCCTGTTAGAGCCGTTAGGGTTTGAAATGGCGGAAGCGGAGAATGGGGCGGTGGCGTTTGATATGACGCTGCGATTTCGGCCTCATTTAATTATTACGGATGTGGTGATGCCAGAGCTAACGGGCTTTCAATTGATTGAGAAAATTCGGGCCATGCCTGATTTAGAGACTACCCATATTATTGTGGTTTCGGCGAGTTCTTTTGATTTGCGAGAGCGAGGGATAGTGGCGGCGGGTTATGATGGTTATTTGAGCAAGCCGATTAATGTGGATAAATTGTTAGAGTTAATTGGTCAAGCGTTGGGTTTAACGTGGGATTATAAGGCTGAAATGGCTAAAGCTGAGGTGGTGATTGAGGCCATGTTACCCCAAGCGGAGTTGACGGAGTTATATCAATATACGAGAGAGGGGAACATGCGGAAGGTGCGGCTGAAAGGGGAAGCCTTACTTACGCAATTGGGGGCGGAATATCACCCCTTTATTAAGCAGGTGTTAGAGTTGGCGCGAGGCTATGAGGAAAAGAAGTTACGGGCGTTGTTGGAACAAAACTTATAAAGGAGCATTGCTATGAGTGACAGATTTGATTTGCATGGTCAAAAAGTGTTAATTATTGATGATACCCCCGCTAATATTGGGGTATTGGCGGATTATCTGGCCGATTATGGGCTAGATGTGTTGGTGGCTCAAGATGGGATGAGTGGGTTGGAAAAAGCGGAGGGTATCATTCCTGATATTATTTTGCTGGATGTGATGATGCCTGGCATTGATGGGTTTGAAACTTGTCAATTGTTAAAAGCAAATGTGCTGACAGCAGAGATTCCCGTTATTTTTATGACAGCTTTGAGTGAACCTGAGCATAAGGTCAAGGCGTTTGCGGCGGGGGCGGTGGATTATGTAACGAAACCGTTACATCAAGAGGAGGTTTTGGCGCGGGTGAATGCTCATTTGCAGATTAGCGCGCAGGCGCAATTGCTCCAAGCACAAGCCGAGGCTTTGCGCGCCCTGAACGCCAGTAAGGATAAATTTTTCTCCATTGTGGCGCATGACCTCAAAGGGCCATTTTTGCCGTTATTGGGTAATTTGGAATTGATGGCTGATTTGGCCGAGTCGTTGCAGCCTAAAGATGTGAAGGAGATGAGTGCCTCTAGCCATCGTTCGGCCAAACGGGTGTTTGATTTGCTAGAGAATTTACTGACGTGGGCGCGGCTGCAAATGGGGCGCATGGAGTATGAGCCAGAAGTGGTGGATTTGACGCGATTGGTGGCGAAAAATATGGAGCTACTTCAAGCCAATGCTGAGGCGAAAGGGATTACATTACGGAGTGAAATTGAGCCTAATGTAAAAGTTTATGCCGATGTTAATATGTTAAATACCGTAGTGCGTAATTTGATTAGTAATGCCCTGAAATTTACGTCGTTTGGGGGTGAGGTGGTGTTAGCGGCGCGTACCCTTACCCCAGCCCTCTCCCAGCAGGAGAGGGAGTTAACCGTCAGCATTAAAGACAATGGCGTGGGCATGAGTGCCGCGAGTGTGGCTAATTTGTTTAAGGTTGGACATAATCAAAGCACCATGGGGACGGCGAAGGAGAGAGGGACAGGCTTGGGCTTAATTATGTGTAAGGAAATGGTGGAATTGAATGGTGGCCTCATTTGGGTGGAGAGTGAGGTTGGGCAGGGGACGACGGTTAGCTTTACGGTGCGGGTGAGTGAGGGGTAAGAGGGAGTGGTGAAAAGAGGAAAATTCGCTTGGCAATGTACCTTTACGATTTGGGAAAATTGTAATTTGGTTATAAAATAAACATAGTCAGAAATTATGTTGATATTCTATTATTTGCAGGTGTAACCATGGGGGGTGTTGTCATGAAA
>JAIFLK010000302.1 GCA_020049115.1 Chloroflexota bacterium
CCTTCAAGCTCCAAGGAAAGAGCCAAGACTAGCCATTAGTGAGATATTAACTATTATTATTCATTTTCATCAATCCCACTATCGACCTCAGTTCGGGATAAAGCGATGAACAAGGTATGGGACGCGGATTTGCACGGATACATGCGGATTTTTAAAAAAACTAAAAGAAAAATCCGCGTCAATCTGCGTGTATCCGCGTCCTAATTCCTTATCCCGAACTCAGGTTGTTAAGTTACAGGTTGAATTTTCAAATTGAGTGGGATTATATTACAAAAATACATTACAATTTGCATAAACAGATTTAATTTTATCACATTTTATCGCAAGTGCAACTCTCATTAAATTAAATAATGGTCGCCAAAAACACAAAATCCCCAATGAAGGGGACTTTGGTCACTAAAAATAGTGATTGCCGTGGAGGGCAGATTCCATTCTAGCACACTCTGCCCTAAACGCAACTCGATGTAATGAAAATAGAATTAAAAGTTTCACGAGAGTATCCGTTCCCCCCTCATCAGGTTATCCCTTTCATTAGGTTGTCATAATCTTGACTCTGTTGTACAATTAGCGGAGAAATTTATGATATTGTTAAGGGAGGATTGACTATGCCAACACTAGCCGAAGCCAAACAAATGGCTGACCAGGGAGCTATCCAACAAGCACGGCTCATGTATGAGACCATTATCCAGGAAAATCCACGGTATGAGGAAGCCTGGTTGGGCTTGGCCGATGTCTTAACGGAAGCGGAAGATAAACGGGTCTGCTATAAAAATGTCTTAAAAATTAACAAGAAAAATCGTGTCGCCAAAGAGGGTTTACGTAGCCTAGAGCCACAAAATGACCCATTGCGCGCCTCATTTGATATTGCCCCGACGGATGACGGGGCCGCGGCCGAGAGTTCGCCACCCATTGAGGATGAGGAAGAGGCCCCGACTCAAGCCACAACCTCAACCAAAGCTAAAAAAGTGACCAAACGTCCTGCTGCTGCCTCGACCACTGCGACCTCCTCCTCCGCCAATGACACCCCCACACCCATTTTAGTAGCCTTTGGATTAGTCTTATCCGTCTTTATATTTGCCATTGGTAGCGGCCTCGTTTACTACCTGCTCAGTCAGTTAAGTAGCTAATTATTACTAACAGAATCCGCTAAGAAACACTCCTATAACTTACGTCAGGAGTCCGCAATTATTTGCGGATGTCCACAAAGGATTGTGGACTCCTGCACTTTTGTTCCTTCGCGGATTCTGAGTAAGTATTAAACCCAACCGCGCCATGTTGCCTGATTTTCGCCTACGCCAAAGGGAGTACCTCTTGGAGATTAGCCGCGCCATGACCGCGCGGCTAGATTTAGCCTCACTCCTTGAACTCACATTGCAAAGTGCCGTCGAAATTTTATCAGGCCAAGCGGGATTAATCACCCTGCGCCACGAAGACGGCAAATTCGCCCCCTTTGCCAGTATCGGTTTACCCCGTCAAGCCGTCCCCCTGTTTGAACCCCTTTGGCGTGACCTTGATGCCAACAAGAAAAAAGAAGAAAATTCCCTCAATGATATTGCCTTACGTTTAGCTCTCGCCTCACGCGCCGCAGGCATGGTATTACGCCAAGTTGTGGCCTTGCCCTTAGAAATTGGCGAGGACATTATTGGTTATATCTTCATTTTTCGTACTTATGGCGTGGCCTTTAGCGATAATGACCAACATGTGTTGAGTTCCTTCGCCCATCAAGCCGCCATTGCAGTACATAACGCCCAACTTTATCAAGCCCTCAGCGCAGAACATGCGCGCCTTAATGCCATCATCGAAAATAGCGGTGATGGCGTTATGATTATTAACCCTTACCGTATTATCCAAACCTGGAATCGCGCCCTAGCCAACCTGACGGGCATTTCTACCGATGATGCGCTAGGTCGTCCTTGTTACGAGGTATTAAATCTTCGCACCAATCAAGGGGTGAGCGTCTGCCATACCCAATGCCCGCTTATCCGCCCGCCTGTTGATGGTCGGCTTTTTGCCGAGGGCATGCACCAACGGGCTGACGGCATGCTTATTAGTCTTGCTAATCATTACTCCCCGCAAAAAAATGACGATAGCAAAATAACCCAGGTTATCGCCAATGTGCGCGATGTGACCCATTTTCATGAGGCCGAGCAATTGAAACAAACCTTATTGTCGGTCATTTCGCATGAGCTTAAAACCCCCGTTAGTATTATCAAAGGGTACGCGGGGACATTGGCGCGGGAGGATGCTAATTGGGATAAAGCGACTCTGGCTGAGGGGTTAGCAGTGATTGAAGAGGAAGCTGACCGACTTGATAAACAGATTAATAACCTGTTGGAGGCTAGTCGGTTGCAAGCGGGTGGCTTTAAATTGCGCCTCGGTTATTTAGATTTAGCGCAAGTGACGCGCCTGGCCGTTCAAAATCTCCATGCGACCACCACCAAGCACACCTTTGAGGTTGACTTTCCGCTAGATTACCCCGCCGTTTTAGGTGATTACGAAAGATTACGTGAAGTCATTACCAATTTGATTGGCAACGCCATCAAATATAGCCCCGAAGGGGGCATTATTAAGGTGAATGGGCAGTATGACCGCCACAAAAAGTTAGTTTATTTAACCGTCAGTGACCAGGGCATTGGCATTGCGCCCACTGACCAGGAGCATGTCTTTGACCGTTTTTATCGGGTGGATAATCGCCTGGCGCGGCAAACTCCAGGTACAGGGCTAGGGTTATTTTTGGTCAGAGAGATGGTCAAGGCGCATGGCGGACGGGTTTGGGTGGAAAGTGCCTCTGGTAAAGGCAGTGTTTTTACTATTGAACTCCCCGTCGGTTTAGATGAACAGTGGTTATTAACAGACAGTAAGAAAATTACGAATTAGAAATTAGAAATGAGCGCGTTTACGGAGTCCGCAATAATTTGCGGACAGTCCGCAAATTATTGCGGACTCCTGTTTTTGTAATGAGGTGAGTGGTGAGGTGTAAAAAACGGGTCGTCATTTTAACGGGCGCAAGCCAGGGCATTGGCCGCGCCACTGCCTACGCTTTGGCGCGGGCGGGCTGTCGGTTGGTATTGGCGGCGCGTGGAGCTATTCGCTTGCAACAGTTAGCAATGGAGTTAAATGCTCAGGGTTATACCGCCATCGCCATTCCCACCGACATGGGCGACACGACTCAGGCCGCCGCCCTCGCCCATAAAACGGTGGCGATTTTCGGGACAATTGATGTTATTATTAACAATGCAGGTATCGGCGTTTATCAAGCGGTGGCCGAGCTTGATGAAACGGCGGCGCGCCAAGTCATGGAGGTGAATTATTTTGGCCCCGTAGCCTTAATTCAGGCCGCGTTACCAACGCTTATGGCGAACCCTGACGGCGGCCTCATTATTAACATTTCTTCCATTATTGGACGGCGCGCCATGCCCCACATGGCCGCCTATTGCGCCACGAAAGCGGCCCTAGAGCGCATGGCCGAAAGTTTGCGGCTAGAGGTTAAGACCGCCAATGTGCGAGTGAGTACGGTTTACCCTGGCGTGACGGCGACGGAATTTGTTCATAATTCGTTAGGTGATATTGCCCGTTTGCGCCCTAATCGGCGGGCGGGCGTGCCAGCCGAGTGGGTCGCCCAAGCCATATTACAAACTATTCGGTATGAACGGCGCGACGTTTTTATCACCCTCTTTGACCGCGCCTTTGTTACTTTTTCCATGATATTCCCCTATTTAGCTGACCAAATTTTATTTTATTACACAAGGATAAGGAATTAAGACAAAGAGGTTATCGTCTAGCACAACCCATACCCCCTCACCCCAGCCCTCTCCCAAAGGGCGAGGGAGTTACTCTTATCCCCCCTCGCCCTTTGGGAGAGGGGATGGGGGTGAGGGTTTAAGCTATTTAGTAACCCCTCTGCCGTAATTCTGCCCAACCCATGAGCGTTGTTCAAAATGCCATTCAGACGTACCATGCCCTATTAACCCCTGAAGCCGCCCAAGATTCCCAAGCCCATTTGGATGACCAAATGAATTTGCGCGGCCTCTTTTTTGGCGACAGGCCACTCACAACCGTATTACGGCCGCGTTTCCTCAGCCTAGAGCAATATCGTTATATTCGTCACCGTACCCAAGTTTTGTTACAAGCCTTTGGCAAAATTCATGAAATGGGTTTGAAAGATAAAATCTTCCGCGAGCAATTTATGTTGCTAGATTGGGAGCATATTTTGGTGGAACATGACCCAGGGTTTCACACCCCCACGCCCATTTCGCGGCTTGATTCCTTTTATATTCCTGAAACGAATGAGCTAAGATTTACGGAATATAACGCTGAAACACCCGCCGCGCCTGCTTATAACGATGTATTAACGGCGGTCTTTTTTGGCTTGCCCGTCATGCGGGATTTCCTGCGCCGTTATGTCCTGTATACGTTGCCCGCGCGCCATGGGGCGTTACATGCCTTAATGGACGCGTATCAGCAATGGGCGGGGCGGGGCGAAAAGCCGCGTGTGGCGATTATTGATTGGTCTGATGTCCCCACCTATAGCGAGTTTTTATTGTTTCAATCCTATTTCAAAGCGCAGGGCTTAGAGTGCATTATCACCTCGCCGCAAAAAGTGGAGTATATTGGTGGTAAACTCATGGCGGGTGATTTCCACATTAATTTGATTTTCAAGCGGGTCTTAATCAGCGAGTTGATTGAACAGGGCGGGCTGGAACATCCGATTGTTAGGGCAGTGTTAGATAACGCGGTCTGCATGGCGAACCCTTTTAATTGCAAAATGTTATATAAAAAGGCCA
Organism: Chloroflexota bacterium; assembly: GCA_020049115.1. Classification (GTDB taxonomy): domain Bacteria; phylum Chloroflexota; class Anaerolineae; order 4572-78; family J111; genus JAIFLK01. The sequence goes on from JAIFLK010000302.1 coordinate 4,785, forward strand.
GTCTCGCCGTCCTCAGTGATGAGCGCAATGCTTACCTGTTCAATGCGGAAGAGACTAAAGCCATTGCTGACCATATTCCCTGGACACGAAAAGTGGAGTATCGGACGACATTACATAATGGTAAGCCCGTTGATTTAATCCCCTACATTGTGCAAAATAAAGACCGCCTGGTGCTAAAACCGAATGATGATTACGGCGGGCGCGGCATTGTTTTGGGTTGGACGGTGGATTATAGAGAGTGGGAACAGGCCATTAAGGTCGCGTTAGAAACGCCTTATATTGTGCAAGAAAGGATTAATATTCCTTCAGAACCCTATCCTAGCATGATTGATAATCAACTCCACATTTTTGACCGCATGTTAGATACCGCACCCTTTGCCTTCCATGGTGATACTGTTTATGGTTGTCTCACCCGTCTCTCAACTTCAGCATTGCTTAATGTGACGGCTGGCGGCGGCTCAACTGTCCCCACGTTCTTAGTTGAGGAACGATAAATAGAGTGATGAGTGGTGAGTGATGGGTAAGGCGTTCAGGATTTAAATCGTCCCAAATCTTGAGGAGTGATACACGCCCTCGTGTATCACGAGTTAGCACGAAGGCGTGCTAACTCCTCTATGGGAGATTTATTTTCTTGGAATAGCCTAAACAACTCATAACTCATCATTCATAACTCATACCTATTAATGACACTAAAAAGAGCGATTACGGCTGAAGATTTATATGGTTTTCGGTTGGTGGCGGATTGCAAAATTTCGCCTGATGGTCAAAATATTATTTTTTGTGTGCAATGGGTGGATAAAGCCACCTTGAAAAAGCACATGAATTTGTGGCTCGTGCCGACAGATGGCAGTAAACCTGGGCGGCAATATACCTACGGTAAGCAAGTGGATAACCAGCCCCGTTGGTCGCCAGATGGGCAGGAAATTGCCTTTTTGTCTAATCGCGGCGATGGGAAACAGTCGCAAATTTACCTGATTCCCTTTTATGGTGGCGAGGCGCGTCCCTTAAGCCAATTGCCAGGCGATATTGGCAGTTTTGATTGGTCGCCTGATGGGAAGCATTTGGTCTGCATGGTGCGCTCGAAAGATGCTGAAATGTTGGCGCGGGAGAGTGACCCGCGCGCCCAAGAGTTGGGCGTGGTGGTGCGCCATATCACTCGTTTGGTGTATAAAGGCGACCGCATGGGCGTGTTGCCTGTGGAACGTTGGCATATTTGGCGGGTGGAGGTGGCGACGGGCGAGGCCAAGCAACTCACGCAGGGCGAGATTTATGATGAACTTGACCCTAGTTGGTCGCCTGACGGACAGTGGATTTTGTTTCGTTCCAACCGCACCGCCGACCCTGACCGCCAATGGGATGAGGTGGATTTGTACCTCATGCCTGCCGACGGGGGCGACATGCACCAAGTTATCGCCCCAAAAGGGTTGAAAAATTTACCCAAATTTTCCCCCGATGGGCAATGGATTGCCTATTATCAGGAAGGTGGTCTTAATGAACGTTGGCGTAATACTTGTTTATGGGTTGTGCCTACACCTTACATTCGTGGCGGACAATTACAACCGAGCGGCCCAGCCATTAACCTAACCCAAGCCTTTGATTTTAACATTGACCAACTCACCCTGAGCGACATGGGCTGGATGACTATCCAATCGCCCGTCTGGTCAAGCGATAGTCGGGCGGTCATCGTGCAGGTGGTGGAACGGGGTAATACCGTCCTCAAAACCATTCCCATTCGCCAAGCCGAGGGGAATGTATTACAAGAGTTGACGGGTGAAGGCGTGGTGGAATTTTTCAGTCTTGACCGTAATGGTACGAAATTGGCGTATGCGAGTGGCGGGAATTACTACCCTAGTCAACTCTGGTCGTTAGATTTAGTTACACATGAACGGCAAATGTTGACCCATTTGAATGAGGCTCTGTTTGAGAATTTTGAGCTGGCGCAAGTGGAGGAGGTGTGGTTTAAGGGCGCGGCGGATAATGATTTGCAAGGTTGGATTATTAAGCCACCTTTCTTTGATGCCACCCAAAAATATCCCTCCATTTTGGAAATTCATGGCGGGCCGATGGCGCAATATGGGCATTATTTTACCTTTGAGTTTCAATTTTTGGCCGCGCAAGGATATGTAATTTATTTTTGCAATCCACGCGGCGGCGCGGGTTATGGTGAGGCACATGCCAAAGCCATTTACAATGATTGGGGCAATCTGGATTATGCCGATTTGATGAAATGGGTGGATTTGGTGGCGGAGAAGCCCTATATTGACCCGAAGCACATGGGCGTGACGGGCGGCAGTTATGGCGGCTTTATGACGAATTGGATTATTTGTCATACGCACCGTTTCCAAGCGGCGGTCACGCAACGTAGCTTAAGCAATATGATTAGCATGGCTGGCACGAGTGATTTGGCTTATCGGGTGGAGTCGTTGGTGGGGTTGGATAAGCCGCTATGGGAAGATGTGGAAAATTATTGGCGGCAATCGCCCTTGAAATATGTGGCGCAGGTGCAAACGCCTATCTTAATTATTCACAACGAAGAGGATTTGCGCTGTGACATGGAGCAGGGGGAGCAATTTTTTATCGCCCTGAAAAAATTAGGCGTGGAGACGGAACTTGTCCGCTTCCCTGGCGAAACCCATGACCTCTCCCGCAGTGGCCGCACTGACCGCCGCATTGCGCGCCTGAAACAAATTTTACGTTGGTTTGAAACACATTTGAAATAGTTAGTCAGCGTATCAGGCAGTTTCTCAAACCAAAAAGCCGCTGACCTCATAAAAAGTCAGCGGCTTTTTGGTTTAGCCTATTTTGTCCATGACAGCCAACCCGATAAAAGTTGTTTGGCGGTTGGCGTGAGGCGGGTACGGTTATAGGCATCGGCTATTTGTTTGATGGCCTCGGCTTGGGTCGGGTAGGGGTGAATAACCGTCGCGAGGGTTTTTAAGCCAACATTCGCCACCATTGCCAGCGTAATTTCGTTAATCATATCCCCCGCATGGCGGGCTACAATAGTCGCCCCGACGATTTTATCGGTGCCTTTTTTGACCTGCACCTTCACAAACCCCTCCTCTTCGCTATCCGTAATCGCCCGATGGACTTCGCTAAAATGGCGAGTGAAGGTGTCCACCTCTATGCCTGCGGCCTCGGCTTCGGCGGGATAAATACCCACATGCGCCACTTCGGGGTCAGTGTAGGTACACCAGGGAATGGTCAGCGCGCTCAATTTTTTACGCCCCATGAACAAGGCATTTTGTATCACAATACGGGCGGCGGCATCGGCGGCATGGGTAAATTGCTGTTTCATACAAATATCACCCGCCGCAAAAATACGCGGGTTGGTGGTTTGCAAATAATCATTCACCTCCACGCCTTTCGAATTATACACCACGCCCACCACCTCTAAATTCAACCCCTCCACATTCGGCACTCGCCCTGCGGCCACTAAAATGGCATCTACCGTAATCTGCTTGGCTTGCCCCTCATGCTCATAAGCAATGATTTTGGCCTGCCCTGCTAAGGTGACTTGCTTGAATTTTACCCCCAAGGCCAACTGCACCCCCTCCCGCACTAACACTTTTTCAATAATATTCGCCGCTTCACGGTCTTCACGGCTTAATATTTGCGGGCTGCGCTGCAACAGCGTCACCTCACACCCCAAACGGCGGAAGGATTGGGCTAACTCCGCCCCAATCGGCCCCGCGCCGATAACCGCTAAACGGTTAGGCCGTTCGGTTAAGGTAAAAATGCTCTCATTCGTATAATAGCCCGCCTCGGCCAACCCTGGAATGGGCAAGGTTTGGGCGCGCGCCCCCGTTGCAATAACCGCTTTTTTGAAATTAAGCGTTACGCCATTGACCTCAAGGCTAGTGGGGCTACTGAATTTGCCAGAGCCTAAAAAGACATCCACGCCCAAATCACGATACCGCCAGACCGAGTCATCAGGGCTAATTTTGGCGCGAATTTGCCGCATCCGTGCCATAACCGCGCCAAAATCAATCTCCACGCCTTGCGGAACATTAACACCTAAATGAGCGGCCATGTCCAAATCGCCTAACAGTTTGGCCGAGCGAATAATCGTTTTAGACGGGACGCAACCCACATTCAAACAGTCGCCGCCCATGAGATGTTTTTCAACCAACGCAACCTTCGCGCCTAGCCCCGCCGCGGCCGCCGCCGTGACCAAGCCCGCCGTTCCCGCCCCAATCACCACCAAATTATAGCGGCCATTGGGGGTGGGGTTTTGCCATTCGGCAGGGTGAACATTATGTAATAGTTGGGCATTATACTTATCTTGCGGTAATAAAATAATTTCACTCATGGTTATAAATGGGAGTCATAAAGCTTGCTTTGTGGCACAAAGCAAGCTTTGTTACTCCATGTAATTACGTATTATTCTTGTTGTTTGAAATAACGGGAAATAGCGAGGCTGATGAGCATGAGGACAATGCCAAAAGCTAAACTGTAAAGGTTCAAATCGGGTCGTTTACCCGAAATAATATCCTCTACTGAAATAGATGCGCCAAATGAAACAAAAGCAATCGTGCCAGAAACTGAGCCAAGTATAGACCCAGTAATGAAAGTAAGCCAACTGACCCGTAAGAAACCCGCCAAATAGCTGACCAAATCAAAAGGCATGAACAACACCCGCATCACGAGTACTGTCTCAAAAGTATTATCGCGCATCCGTTTCGCCCACGTTTGCACCAAGCCACCGTCACTTTCCGTTATCAACCCCGCACCAAAATAACGCCCAATGAGATAGGCAACGCTGGCGGAAATGTGACTGGCTATGACGGTATATAAAACGGCCAGCATCAAATGAAAGGTTGAGCCAGACCCAAAAATAGAGCCTGCCGCTAACGTTAAGGCCGCAGCAGAAAGAAAGGTTAAGGGACGAATGGCATAAATGATAACATAAATAAGCGGCCCCAAGGGGGTTTTGAGTAAATTTATAATTTGTAACAACATGTCAGTGGTAGTGAGGTTGTTCAAATAGGCATAGAGCATGCCGCTGCCAATTAGCCCTAGCCAGAAGGCTAAAGCCACTAATTTTTGCCCATGCTGTTGTAGCAATGACGGTTTGTTGGTCATAATTTATCCTTTACGTAAGTGATAGATACACATTCTAAGCCTAAAGGTCGAATATTACTAGATTATTATCATAAGTTCAACTTTTGAGTCTATTTTGCTACAGTATGGTAACAAAATGTCAATCCCCTTATTTATTGTAATATTTAGTAACCAAATAACTTATCAAATCAGTAGATAATTTCCATTTATTTAGCCATGTGCTAAAATAAATACACTTCGGCCACGGATTAAATATATTGTACAAATTGGCTTATGTTTAATTCATGGCCGAAATCCTACCCAATGAGGTTTTCCATGCCATATCCAAAATCTGAACAATTATTTCAAGCAGCCCAACGGGTGATTCCTGGCGGAGTTAATTCACCCGTAAGAGCTTTTCGGGGCGTGGGTGGTCAGCCCCTGTTTATTGACCATGCCAACGGCCCCTATCTCTACGATGCCGACGGCCATCAATATATTGATTATGTCCTCAGTTGGGGTCCGCTCATTCTCGGCCATGCCCACCCCACCATTGTGACAGCCTTGCAACATGCCGTCACCAGAGGCACGAGCTATGGCGCACCTACCGCCCTAGAAACGGAATTGGCCGAATTAGTTTGTAATATGGTGCCATCTGCCGAGCAGGTACGCTTTGTCAATTCTGGCACAGAGGCCACCATGAGCGTATTGCGTTTGGCGCGGGCGTTCACTGGCCGCAGTAAGATTGTTAAATTAACGGGCAATTATCACGGCCATGCTGATTTTTTGCTGGTGCAAGCAGGGTCGGGTGTTGCCACCCTCGCGTTGCCTGATAGTCCTGGTGTCCCAGCCGCCGCTATTCATGATACCTTGATTGCCCCATTCAATGATTTAGCCACCATGACCACCCTCTTTGACCAATTTGGGGCGCAGATTGCTGCGCTTATTCTTGAGCCAGTGGCGGGTAACATGGGCGTGGTTTTGCCGCAAGTGGGCTATTTGCAAGGGCTACGCGAACTTTGTGATAAGCATGGGGCGTTGCTAGTCTTTGATGAAGTGATGACGGGTTTTCGCGTGGCACGGGGCGGCGCGCAAGAATACTACAATATATTGCCCGATTTGACGGCGTTAGGCAAGGTCATTGGCGGCGGACTGCCTGTGGGCGCGTATGCAGGGCGGCGAGAGATTATGCAGCAGGTTGCCCCTGCGGGCCCCATGTATCAAGCGGGAACGCTCAGTGGCAACCCGTTAGCGATGACGGCGGGTATTGAGACGCTCAAGGCGATTCGTGAGCCAGGGCTATTTGAGGCGATGGTGGCGCGAGTGACTTGGTTAGGTGATGGTATTCGACAAGCGGCGGACGCGGTTGGCGTGCCAATTTATCAGGCACAAGCGGGGACAATGTTTGGCATGTTCTTTTCTAGTCAGCCCGTAACCGATTGGACGACGGCGGCGCAAAGTGATACCAAACGTTTCGCCCGATTTTTCCATGCTCTCTTAAATGAAGGGGTTTATATTGCGCCCTCGCAATTTGAAGCCGCGTTTATCTCCACCGTCCACACCGACGAGGTGATTGAGCAAACGATTGCGGCCATGCGGCGGGCGTTTGAAAAGGTAATGGCGTAGGAAATTTACGGAGTTGCAACGCTTGCTTTGCGCCACAAAGCAAGCGTCGTGACTCCATATCTCGGAGCAATAATGACTCACCATAAATTAACACAACTTACATGGGCGGTAGTTGCCGTCTTAGTTTTATTCATGGGCTATGTTCGCCCAACCTTTGCCGCGCAATCAACGGTAGTCGTAGGAACGGGTTCAGGCGCGAGCTGTACCGAGACCGCGTTTAAAACCGCCGTCAACACCTTTGGCGATGTAGTTATAACGTTTAATTGCGGTTCATCAGCACAGACAATTAATTTAACCAGCCAAGTAACGGTCAATAAATTCATCACGATTGATGGGGGTGGTTTAATAACCCTTAATGGAGGAAATACCACCCGTTTATTTGAAATTCCCTCCTTTGGACAATTGGCCTTGCAAAATATTACCTTATCTCAAGGTGGCGGGGTGCCAAGTGGTGGCGCGATTTACAATCAGGGGACGACCTGGTTGGTAAAAGTTACTATTACTAATAATACGGCTTGTACAAATACCCTTGATGTCGGCTGTGGTATCTTTAATGAAGGCACTGCGGCCATCATGAAGATTGTGGACAGTACCATCAAAAGTAATAGCGCGGCTACTGGTTTTGGTGGGGGCATTGCTATCAATCAAGGCACGGTGGAACTTATTCGGAGTACGTTGGAAAGTAATACCGCGCAACGTGGTGGGGCTATCAGTGTGCGAAATGGTGGCACCTTGAACGCGCGGCATAGCACTTTTCGTAATAATCAAACCACTAGTGGCACGCTAGACAGTTATCGCGGTGGGGCGATTTTCGTCAATGAAGCCAAAAATGTCTTAATTGAGTATAGCACGTTTAAATTGAATACGGCGGCGCGCGGTGGGGCAATTTATTTTGAGGCGTTGGCGGGTTCTAGCCAAACCTTAACCTTACAGAATAGCACACTGAACAATAACACGGGGCTAGGAACGGGCGGAAATTTTGGCCCAGCGGGGCTTGACCTCAATAACGGAGTTGTAACTATTCAGAATAGTACCTTTAATTCGAATAGTGGCAAAAATCCAAGTGCCATTTTTATTACACCTGATGACACAACCGTTAGTATCATTCATAGTACCATCGCGGGCAATCTTTCCAGCATCAATGTCGGCGGGATTCAGAAACAAGCCCCAGGAAGTAGTACCTTAACCTTAAAAAATAGCCTTTTATCTGGCAATAGCACCATTAATTGCAATAGCAATATTGTATTATCTAATGGCGGCGGCAATTTCCTATTTCCCACGGGGGCTAATGGCGATTGTGGCGCGGCAACGGGCGTAGCGACTAGCCCAAATGTCGGGACTTTAGCCGATAATGGCGGTTCAACCCAAACCATGCCGTTATTAGGCGGCGGGGCGGTAAGTCAAGGGTCAGGTTGTCTCGCCACTGACCAACGAGGCTATGCGCGCAGCAGTTGCGATAGTGGGGCGTTTGGTTTTAATGCCACCAAGCCCACGACATCTACCGTAACCAGTGTGGTAACGACTACGGTAACGGCAGGTCAGCCCGTTTACATTATAACGGTTACTGGCAGCAATTTTACCTCCGAAAGTGTGGTGAAGTGGAATGGGCAAAGTGTGCCAACGGTTTATAACAATGCCAATCAATTAACGGCTTACGTTTCCATTACCACCATGGCCTCGGCGGGAGTCGTGCCAATAACGGTGGATAATTACGGGCAGATTTCAAACTCGGTTGATTTGGTGGTAGATGCCAGCAAAATTGCCCCGACACAAATTACGTTGGTTGGCCCAACGAGTGGCAACATTAACATAAATTACGTATTTACCGCCACCGTTAGCCCCACGAATACCACCATGCCGCTAGATTACAGTTGGGAGGCCACGGATTTAAGCCCCCAACTCCAAAGCCGTAACACGGTCAGCGATACTTTTACCTTCTCATGGGCAACGGAGGGCATTAAGACAGTTAAGATAACAGTACAAAACAGTTTTGGGCAACTTATCGCTTCGCAAACTATCACCATGTTCATTCCGCCGTCGGCAGTGACCCTTGACGGGGTGACGGCAAGCGAGATTTATCAAGAGGAAGGGTTTTTAGCCACCGTTTTACCTGCGGAAACAGAATTGCCATTAACCTACACTTGGCAAGCGACGGGTCAAACGCCGCTCACCCATACCAATGTGATGCAATTAGATGATAATGTTAAATACACGTGGACGGTTTCAGGGACGAAAGTTATCACCGCAATTGTAATAAATAGACATGGTTCAAGCATGGTTACACAAACGGTGGTGGTTGCTGCGCCATCAATTTTTGCGACCATTAGCGGGCCGAAGGCGGGTGAGATTAACCTGCCTTACACTTTTACCACGCTAGTTAGCCCTAGCACGACCTTAAAACCTGTAACTTATACTTGGCAAACGGCAGAAAACACGGGCATTGTGCAATCTAGCAGCCTCAGTCATACCGCCACTTTCACCTGGCCAACGGGTGGGATGAAAGCCATTACCGTAACCGCCGTCAGCGTATCAGGCACGGATAGCGACAGTTATTTAGTGACGATTTCTGAACCTATGGCAGGTGTATCCTTGATGGGGCCGCAATTGGCGCGAGTGGGTCAGCCCTATACCTTCACCGCCACCATCAATCCGAATAGTACGGCGCAACCCATTAGTTATACTTGGCAAGCTACAGGGCAGAGTAGCGTTATTCATACCAATGGTTTGACCGATACTTTGACCTTGAATTGGGGCGCGGCGGGTGAACAAGTTATTACAGTGACGGCCTGGGCAGCGGGACGGACGCAAACCGCCACGCATACCGTCATATTACAAGTTGCGCCCGTGAGCGTGTTGGTCAATAGCGTAACTCAGGGCAATATAAACATGGCTTACAACTTTACCGCCACCGTCAGCCCCATCACCACCACCATGCCGATTAGCTATTTGTGGCAAGCCACCGACCTCGCGCCCATGACGCAAAGCGCGGCCTTAACCAGCCCCATGAGCCTAGCCTGGCCGACGGCGGGTGTTAAATTTATTACGGTCACAGCAGCCAATAACATTGGCCTAGTGACGACTACGTTCATGCTAACCATGAACGTTCCCATTACATCCATTACCCTGAACGGGCCAGAGATAGGCTTACTCAACACGCCATATCTCTTCACCGCCACCGTCAGCCCCGACCTGGCGACACAATCCATAAGTTATACATGGCAAGCCACTGACCAAATACCCCAAATTCAAACGGGTAATTTAAGCCAGAGCCTGCCATTTACCTGGACAAGCGCGGGCATTAAAGTGATTACCGTGACGGCGGAGAATATCGGCGGACAAGTGACTGCCGTTCACACCATGACCATTGCTAAACCGCCCATGTCGGTGACGATGAGGGGCGAAACGCAGCTTAATGTCAGTGAGACATATACCTTTACCGCTGTGGTTATGCCAAGTGATGCCACCTTACCTTTAACTTACAATTGGGAAGCCACCAACCAAATTTTACCCGCGCAAAATCGGGTCATTCGCCAAACCGATTCCTTAAGTGATGAAATCGCCTTTAGTTGGAGTACGCCAGGGGTGAAGCTCTTAACCGTAACGGTAAGTAATGCGGCGGGGCAAGTACAAGGGACGGCAGCAGTGACGGTCAATGTGCCACCCTTAGCCGTACAAATCAGCGGCCCCATAACGGGCCTGGTGGGTTTGGGCTATGTGTTCACCGCCACCATTACACCTGATAACGTTACCTTGCCGCTGAGTTACACCTGGTCGCCCCTGCCCGCGACGGGGCAAGGAACAGCCGTGGTCAGCTACACTTGGGCTATTACGGGAACGCAAACCATCACCGTGGTGGCGCAGAACATCGGCGGGAATGTGACCGCGACGCAGGTGATTACGTTATTGAGCGAAACTAAAGCCTTGCCGCGTATTTATCTGCCAATTTTATTGAAGTAAGCTCGCTCACGATGCGCGGGACTCTGGTCGGCTGGAGTGGATTGAAATAAAACAGTTCTGGACAAGCTGGAGTCACATGCTTGTTATGTGTTCGCAAAGCAGGCGTTGCGACTCCGCATCCATGACTCATTTATACTGCCTTTTATTTGAGATTTACACTTTTGCTATGACTGGCAGGAGTCCGCAATCCTTTGCGGACAGCCCGCAAATAATTGCGGACTCCTGCGCCGAAAGCGTAGTTTTCATTTGAAATGCAGTGTAGGACATCTAAAATACTCCTTGGATGTAGGCTGGTTGTGTGATACAATGGATTGAGTTTAAAGTAATCGTGATGAATCGTCTCCAATCTATGGTTGCACAAATATAAAGTAAAATTACCTAACTCAAGGAGTAAATGGTAAAATATTTACGTTACATGTTAATGATGTTTGGTGTTGATGGTGGGACCAGGGGTTATTTTCCAGATAGGTTTTGTAACAGCTACATGGCCGTGGCCTGATGGTCGGCTCTCCTATGTAGGACTTACGCAAAAATCGCGGAGTTAGCACGCCCTCGTGCTAACAGTGACACACGAGGGCGTGTGTCACTCCTCAAAATAAACGGTTTTACGTAAGTCCTACTATTAAACAGCTATCCTTAAGTAAAACAATTCCACCTGTAAATAATTGGGGGATATGGAGTCCAAAGCCTACGGCTTTGGACTCCATTGCTATCCCCTGAAAATTTACAGGTGGAATTATTTTGAGTAGGACTTACGCAAAAATAGAGGAGTTATACTGCATTTCATTTGAAACCTACACATTGATTATGAGCATGAGGAGTCCGCAAATAATTGCGGACTCCTGTCCCAAAAAGTGTCATTTTGATTTGAAACGCAGTATAGCACGCCCTCGTGCTAACGGTGACACACGAGGGCGTGTGTCACTCCGCAAAAATGGCCGTTTTGCGTAAGTCCTATTGAGTTGATTCTAGCATGGGTTATTTCATTAGCATAATGAAACCCCATAATAACCAGGGCGATTGAGATAATTCTCAACCGCCCTGGTTCACCCAATCATTATTGCCCCGCCCGCCACGACACCATGCGCTCATCCACCCCGTCATATTGTAACGAAATATTATCCAACGCCCCATTGGTAAACATGGGATGTTGGTCGCTGCCGTCGGCGTTCATGAGCCAAAATTCCCATTTACCACTACGATTTGTGACGAACAAAATGTGCTGACTATCAGGCGACCAAGCAGGTGCGGCGTGACTCCATTGCCAATCGGCGTTGGGTTGCGCTTCGCCCTGCGTGGTGCGGATGGTGCGATAGCCCTCTTCATTCACATAAACTTCTTGCCGCGCCACTTGACGGTTGGCAATCACATTTAACGGTGTTGCCGTTAATTGCTGTCGCCCGCTACCATCAACGTTCATGGTTTGCACTTCCCAATGCCCATTTTGCCACATAGAGAGGGCAATTTTCTGCCCATTCGGTGAAATCACTGCCGCTTTATCACCCACATCTTCGCTAATCCGTTGGGTAATTTTGCTGTTCACCTCATACAACCCCAACCCTTTATCCCCGCGAAAGATGATTTTATTAGGGTCAGTCGGGTGAAAACTTGGGCCATAACTGTAAGGGCTACCACTTTGGGTGTCCACATATTGCCCCGTTGTTATATCCATTTGTTGCAAATGCCAATAGGCATCAGGAGCCACTTTATAGGAAATGAGTCCCGTTTTCTGGTCATATTCAAAATCCCGCACCCAACCTGCTGAGGGTAATTGCGGGGGTTCTTCCCCGTCTTTGAATAACTCCACGGGATTATATTCCACCTGCCTTTCATCCAATCGGCCACCTTGTTGGTAGCTAAAAACAATCCGTTTGCCATCCGCCGACCATGAGGGCGATTTCATTTGTCGCCAACCTGCCGCCCAACGTTGCTCATTCGTGCCGTCCACGTTAATAGTGTAAAGCGCGTAATCAGGCAGCCACCGCGTAAAGGCAATTTTTTTACCATCAGGGGATAATTCAGGGTCAATTCCTGTGGTCACTTTGCGTAATCCTGTACCATTGGCGCGAATGACATAAATATCATTGCCGCTATGGGTTTGGAAAGCTATCAAACCGCTTAAGCCATTGTTCATGGGCGCAAAGTCGGTCAGGGTAGTCGTAACAGTTAAAGCAGGTGCTGTGACCGTTGTTGTTACAATAGATTTTGCGCCAGTTAAGGGCATTAAAACCAAACTTTCCACCTTCCAACGCCCCTCATGCTGCCCCGTTTGCACCATTAAAGTGCGCCGCATCGGGTATAACATGGCGGTTACTTGATAGGTATCGTTATCTGCCCACCCTTCCTCGGAAATCTCAAAACGGCTGACCGCTTGCTCTTTTAGCTCACCAAGCCAACTTTTAGGGTCTACCCCGTCCACCAAATAAAAATTTTGCACACTGGTCAAATCGGCCCGCGTCAGAGTGGTTAAAAAACCCCGCGCCGCACCTCGTGCTAAGATGGTATCGAGGTCTTCTTGGGCCGAAACAGTGCTAGCAGCCCAAAAGCCTAGCAATATAAAGGTAACAGCAAAAATAAAACGTAACACGCTATGAGGTCGTTTCATCTATAGAGCCTCCTTAAATAAACATAAGTTCTACGGTAGACTTCACAGGTTTTAAAAACCTGTGAAGTCTAAAAATTGGGTCAGTTATTTAACCGCAATATCCACAAAGGTGGTCATGCCCCACATTAACTTGGAGCTATCGCCACTCGTAATGTCAAGCAATACAGTGTAAGTCACATCACCTGCTTTCGTTTCGGAACGAGGATTGACCCGCACAACTTTGCCTTCAAATTTTTCGTCAGGCAGCGCGTCCACTTTAACATTAACGCTACGTCCTGCCTTAACATTAACCACATCAATTTCGGTCAAATCATCGGTTTCAATTTGCCACTTGGAAAAATCGCCCATGGTAATAGCTTTATCACCCGTACCTTGAAACATTTCGCCTGCTTCAATTTTGATTAAGCCGACCACACCATCAAACGGGGCCACCAATTGATAACGAGTTAATTCAGTCTTGGTTTTGGCAATCTGACTTTTGGCATAATCAACGGCGGCTTTCGCAATATCCACCCCCGCTTGAGCAACGGCAATATCCTCTTTGGTCGCCCCCGCCACCAATTTAGCTAATTCTGCCTCCACACGCGCCACATCTGCCTGTGATTGAGCAATTTGCTCTGCCGTTGCGCCCGCCAAAACTTCAGCTAAACCCGCTTGTTGTTGCGCCACTTGTGCTTGCTTAATGGCAATATCCTCATCCGTTGACCCTTTCACTAAACGGTCATAATCCACTTGCGCCGCTTCATAATCAAGCGTGGCCCCTTGCAACGCCGTCCCCACTACCATGACATCTTTCGGGTCGCCATAACGCACGCGATCATAATCGCTTTGTTTCTCACGGACAATTGATTCTTTTTGTAATACTATGGCGGCTTGTTTTTGAATATCTTCTTGCCGATTACCCGCCAATTCACGCTTCAATTCAGCCCTACTTGTGGTCACCGCCGCTTCCGCTTTAGCAATTTGCTCAGGGGTCGGGCCAGACAATTTCTCCGCTAAAACCGCCTCCACTCGCGCCAACTCCGCCTCTTTACTGGCAATCTCTTCGGCGGTAGGGCCAGCCTTCGTCTTGGCTAATTCGGCCTCAGACTTAGCTACATTGGCTAACTGCGAGGCCAAATTAGACTCTGCCTCAGTCAAACCCGCCTGCGCCACACTATCATCCAGGCGAGCTAAAACATCCCCTTTTTTAACCTTATCCCCTTCTTGGACGAGAACCTCAAGCACTCGCCCCGTCACTTCAAAAGTTAAATCCGCCTTTTTCACGGGAACAACAAACGCCTCAGCGGAAACCACCTCAGCCTGGGGCTTGGCCGTGCCATCACCTGCCGCCGCTTCAAGGGTCGGGGTAGCTGTGCCTGACGAACAGCCTGCCATTAAACTAGCTAACAATAATACGACAATCATAGAAAATTTGTAATTCATCTGCCGCCTCTCTTCTTCATAAAATGGACTCATCACAGTTCATTCTTTATTTGCTTATGGTATGCTATAATCCATACGTTGTCAAGTAATTCTTAGTCGCATTAGCCCTAATTCACTAACCTAACCAAAGCCGATTTTGCCCCTTTGGGCAGGAAAGGTTATCATGAACAGTCATGATGATAAAATGACTATATAATAAGGAAACCCATGCAACTAAAAACCCAACTTGTTCCCAAACCCCTCCACCAACTCTACCAAGTGATTTATACCACCGCCGAGGCCGCCGCGCATCTAGCCCTAGAAGATTTTGGGGCCATGCACTACTCCAACAAACGGCTCAACGACACCACCTACCTCGCCACGCTTTCAGTCTCATTTGAGGAATTGGCGCGGCTATGGCAAACCCAACCGCCCATCTTCATCCATCATATTTGCCCGCCGCAAATCCGTATTGTCCTAGAGCAACGTGACAGTGATTTAGACTCCTTACGCGCCGCCGTCAAAAACATGCTCCCGCCCGACCAACAACCCTTTTCTATCCAAACCCGTATCTTAGACCCCCAAACCAAGCGGCCTTATCAGCAGTTCGACCTTAATCAAGCGTTATCATCCGAGTTAATTGCCGAAGGTTACACCTTAAATGTGCAGCAACCCTGGTGGATTTTCTCCCTAGCCGTAGTCCGAGACGCGGCTTATCTAGGGCGGTCAACAGCCGCGCAAAATTTAAGCGACTGGGCGGGCGGTCAACGCCGCTTCAAACGGGACGATGACCAAATTAGCCGCTCCGAGTTTAAGCTGTTGGAGGCCATTGAGGTGTTCAAATTAGCCTTGCCTGAGAACGCCAAAGCCCTTGACTTGGGGGCCGCCCCTGGTGGCTGGACGCGCCTGCTACGGCAGTGGGGTTATGAAGTGTGGGCAGTGGACACGGCAGAACTCGCGCCCGCGCTCTTGACCGACCCCTACATTCATCATTATCGTGAGATAGCGCAACATTTTGTTTCTCATCGGCTCAACTTTGATTTCATCGCCAACGACATGCGGCTGGATATTGCCGAATCGGCGCGCCTCGTTAATGCCCTCGCCTTCCGTTTGAAGCCCAGTGGCCTCGTCATTATGACCATGAAACTTCCCCCTAGAGGGGTACGCCAGGCCATTGAGGAGGGGCTAACCACCCTCCGCCGTAACTATGAAGTGTTAGGCGTGCGCCAACTCTTCCACAATCGCCATGAGGTTACGGTAGCCTTGCGAAAATTAACGGTAGCCCGCGAGGACATGAATTAAACTGTTCTGGAGTCCAAATCTTTAGATTTGACAGTCAAATCTAAAGATTTGGACTCCAATGAAAACCTTCTCATTTCTCTCTTCTCATCTCTCAAAGCTCATTTCTTATTATTAAGCCTCAGCTTACTTGGTTTGGCCTTGCGCCTCCATCATCTCGGTGGAGTCAGTTTGTGGTATGACGAATTATTGCAATTAGACATCGCTCAAGGGTCATTCAGCCGCATCTTGCCGCAATTGCCCCTCCATTCAGCCTTGCCATTAGATTATATTTTATTGCATTTTTGGGTAAAGCTAGGCCACCAAGATACGTGGGTACGTCTCCCCGCCGCGCTTTTTGGCACCTTAGCCATACCCCTAACGTATCAATTAGGCCGCGTCATGTTTAATCGCCACGTGGGTCAATTAGCCGCGCTGTTGCTCACGGTTCACCCCTTCGCGGTGGATTATAGCCAAGAAGCCCGTCCTTACAGTTTGTTATTATTACTGGTATTAATCAGCTATTTGGGCGCATGGCAAGCCTATCGTACCCACCGTTGGCGATATTGGGGGCTGGCGGGAGTGGGGTTATTGGGTGGCAGTTTGAGCCATTATTTTGCCCTCTTTGGTTGGCTGCCGCTTGGCTTATACGTTAGCCTGAACCAAATCTACCACTGGCGCGCCAAACTTTATTGGGCGCACACTGCCACCTTTGCGCTCATGCTATTCATTTTGAGCCTGGCCTTATTGGTGGTAGGTCGCCCCCTAATCCTTTACAGTGTCGGCGTTGGCTTCACCACGGCCCTCACCGAACCTACCCGCTTAACCCTTTCCCCCACAGAAAAACCCAATCGTGGCAACGGCCCGCCATTAGAAATAGCCTATATTTCAGATAACTTTTTATCACAATTAGCGACACCATCCCCGTTAGGATTATTCATTTATACGGGCTGTTTTTTGCTCGCCACCCTCAGCCTTATCCCTTCGCAAGCCACCCACCGCCCCGCCATGTTATTGCTACTCGGTTGGCTTTTTTTACCATGCACCTTAATTTACCTATTTCTCCTCCAACGGGGTACTTTTTTCGCTCACCGTTACATTTTATATACCTTGCCCGCCTTCCTCATGCTGGTGGCGCAGGGCGCACATCTCGCCCAAAGCTATCTCCGCTATAAATTACCATCCAAATCATTTCTTACTTCTTACTTCTTATATTTAATATTACCCCTCTGCCAATTGTCCCCTTTATTAACCTATTACCATTTACCTGCCTATGAAGATTGGCGCGCCGTGGGGCAATTATTACAAGCCGAAGCCCAGCCTAATGACGCAATTATTACAATTCGTTCCGAACAAACCATGAATTGGTATTATCCTCCTGCAACCAAACCATTTTTAATGTATAGTAATCCCGCCAATATTCAAGCCGAGATTGATAAACATGCCCGCCGTTGGTTTGTTTTAAGCAGCTATTCCTATAAAACTGACAGTGAATTACGAAAGTGGTTAGAGCAACAAGGCGCGGTAAAACTGGCGATTGATAAACGGGTTACGCTTTACTTTCAGCAAAAAGGTCTTTCTCAGGCCGACATGTTGGCTCAGGCCAAGCAGTTTCATTTGCCGCCCATTCCACAAACTTACGCCGAACTCGCGACGCAATTTTGCCGCATCAAAGAATGGGCCAGTTGCCAACGCTTTTATAAGCAAGCCATTCAGTTAGCCACCACGCCTAACCAACAAGCTAACT
This sequence comes from Chloroflexota bacterium, assembly GCA_020049115.1. GTDB lineage: Bacteria > Chloroflexota > Anaerolineae > 4572-78 > J111 > JAIFLK01. The sequence goes on from JAIFLK010000302.1 coordinate 22,445, forward strand.
ATCGGGCGCAGTTAGCCACTTGGATGGCTAAAAATAAGTAATAATAGTAAAGATAAACATAAAAAGGGTGCGCCAACGAATTGTCGGCGCACCCTTTTTATAGCCACGTTAATTGGTTGTGGGCGTGGTTTCTCGCCACCAATCCCACGCGAAAACCGCAATCATGGTGACGGCTAAAGAGGCAGCAAGGGCGATGAGGGCATTGAGTGAGGCTCGTGAGGCGGTGGCGCGATTAGTCGGTAAGGCTTGCGTAACAAATCGCACTTCTGAGGAAGGAGCTTGAGCAGAGACTTGAATTTCCGTTGTTTTGCGTTGAATGGTTTGGTAGGCTTCCCAAGCCAAGTCCCGTTCACCCGCTAACTCTTTTTGTTTGGCCTGCTCAGATTCTAGCAAGCCATTGAGTTGGTCAATTTGCAAATCAAGTTCGGTAATTTTTTGATATAAAGGCAATTTTGCATATTCAGGGAAAACTTTAGCTAATCCTGTTAACTCGGTCATGTTTTTCATACGGCTGGTCGCGGCACTTAATAATGGGTCAGATTCATCTAAAGTCATGCCAGGATATTGGTAGTTATCCCCTTTTAACAAGGTATTACTGAGAGTTTCGAGTTGTTGCGTGGTTTTGGTGGCTTCAACCTTAATTTGAGCAATGAACTCTTTTAACTCTGCCGTAACTTGGGCGGGATTATTGGCTAAAAGGGTTGCGTCACTTAACTGTAAGTTCAGGTTGTTGGCAGGAGTTTCACCCGTTTGACCAAATAAAGCCACTTTAGCTTGCATCATCGCTAACACATCGCCCATGCTAACGGTAGTCGTGGGTTGGGTGGTGATTTGTTGCGCTAAGGCTTCCATGCCGACTAAATATTGGTTAAGCAACTTTTGCCGTGCGTCATAATAGTTAAACAAATCGCGCGCCTGATTTTCTTGTTGTTGCCGCACCTGTAGCCGTTGGTCGGTCAGGGTTTGATAATAATCTTCACTTTGACCCTTCGCTAAGATAAATTGCGTTTCTAAACCCAAGTCAATAATGCTGAGATGCCGTTTATATAAATCCTCTCGGATTTGGTTCAAATCAGCCACCTGACGATTCAGGGCGCGAATGTGATTAGTCGTAATAAAGGATTCTAAGGCTTGCTGTTTTAACACATAATCTTGATACGCTTCGGCCTGTTTTGTTTCAATTTCTGACAATTGTTGGGCGACTTGTCCATAGATACCATTAATGTAAATTTCGGTCTGTTTCGCCCAATTATTGGCTAACTCTGCGGCCAGGTCAGGTTGATTGGCTTTGGCGTTAATCACCAACAAGTTGCCCGTTTGCTCAACCGTAATTAGTGGTAATAATTTCTCTACCGTATCCACCTCAGCCAAACGATTGCCCATTTGCGCTAAAACCACTGTCGCCACATTGGGGCTAGTGGCTAAAGCCAACAAAGTTGCCCGATGAATCGTTGAATCGGTATCGCCATCTGCAACGGTTTTGAATTTAGGCTCAAAAGCCACCTCCGAGCGCACCCGTAACATGGCTAAACTTGATTTGCTTTCATAGACGGCGGGGCGTAAGGCGAAAAAAAGATAGGTGGCTAAACCTACCAATAACGGCAGCCCTATCAGCCAATATTTGTACTTGAGCGCAACATAAACGTAACGTCTTAAATCTATTTCTTCTTCCATGTGTATCCTTCGTGAGTAGTGAACGGTTCATTTAATTTTTAGTACATGGTCAGACAAGAATGTCCGACCTACCAACGGTAGAACAGACATTCTTGTCTGTTCAGATATACTCAGTATATCAACGTTTTGGGGGTAGTCATCAGGTGACTGCTAGTCACCTGATGACTAAAGGCCAAAATCTTGATATACTGATACTAAAAATTAAATGACCAATGTCCTAGACGACATCGGCAAATGTTTTTTTACTTTTCATAAACCAGCTATATCCCAACAGGCAAACCACCGCCGAGAGCAAGGTCATAACAAACCACTCTAGCCAATCGGGAGTTTGCCCCCATAAAATGACGCGGCGAAAATGGTTGACCATGAAGGTCAAGGGATTGAGGTATAAAGCCCAACGCAAATTTGGGGGAATGGCCGAAATGGGGTAAAAAATGGGCGTTAAAAAAAAGAGCATCTGCATGACAACGCCCAAAATAGGCCCAATGTCTCGCATGAAGACCCCTAATGAGGCCAAAAACCAAGCCAAACCGAGCGTTAATAAAATAAGCGGCAGATAAATTAAGGGTAATAATATTATCGTCCAGCTTAAAGGTTTTAATAAACAGGCCATGCCGAGTATCAAGATAATCAGGCTGATAAATGAATTAACTAAGGCTGACCCCAAGAGGCTAATTGGCAGAATTTCTAGAGGAAAAACGACCCGTTTAACCAAATTGGGTTGATTAACAATCACCTGCGGGGCGGCGGTGATGACTTCGCTAAAAACATTAAAGGCAATCAGCCCCGCAAATAAAGTTAAGGCAAACTCAGCATGGCTATCGGCGGCAGTTTGTTCCCAGCGCGCCTGAAACACCACTGAGAAAACAAAGGTGTAAACCAGTAGCATCATCAGTGGCGTAATAAATGACCAGATTACACCTAAGTACGACCCACGATAACGCGCCAAAACCTGCCGTTGAGTGAATTGATAAATCAGTTGCCGATATTGCCATAAATAACGACCCAAATGAATGGGGTTAAGATAAATGGCGAGGCGGGTGGGGCGGGCCGTATTTAGGCGAATGGACATGGAAGGTGGGACAGACTTAAGTCTGTCCTACTATTTTTCCACCTGTAAATAATGGGGGATACGGAGTCCAAAGCCGTAGGCTTTGTCCCACTGCTCAAAGCCTACGGCTTTGGACTCCATCGCTATCCCCTGAATATTGATTGGTGGCTATTTTTCGTACCCGTTGGGGTTTTTCTGAAACCACCGCCAGGCATCGCCCACAATGGTTTCTAACTCGGTATAATGGGGTTGCCAGCCTAATTCACGCTGAATGGCGGCGGGGGAGGCAATTAATTCGGCGGGGTCACCAGGGCGGCGGGGGCCAATGACGGCGGGAATGGCATGCCCCGTAATTTTACGGGCGGCGGCAATGACCTCTTGAATACTGTAACCTTTGCCAATGCCTAAGTTATATTGGCGGCTAGGGCCACCTGCTTGTAAGGCTTTCAAGGCCAAAATATGCGCCTGTGCCAAATCTAACACATGGACATAATCGCGGATACAAGTGCCGTCAGGCGTGGGGTAATCATTGCCAAAAATTGTAATTTGTTGACGTTTGCCTTGCGCCACTGACAAAACCACTGGAATCAGATGGGTTTCAGGGTCATGGTCTTCGCCGCGCTCAGGGCTGGCCCCTGCCGCATTAAAATAGCGTAAGGCGGTAAAACGCAGATTTTTCGTAATATCAAGCCAATGCAAGAATCGCTCTAAAATGAATTTAGACTCGCCGTAGGGACTGCCAGGCACAATGCGCTCCGTTTCAGCAATGGGCAGCCGTTCAGGTTGGTCAAATAAATTGGCGGTGGAGGAAAGAATGAAATGTTTCACGCCCGCGTCGGTTGCGGCTTGCAATAAATTTAACCCATTCGTAACATTATCGCCTAAATATTTGAAGGGTTTTTCCATCGACTCGCCGACTAGGGTGTAAGAGGCAAAATGCAGAATGCTTTCAATGGTATGCGCCGCAAAAAGCTGTTTTACGGCCGCAACATCGGCTAAATCGCCTTGAATAAATTTGGCTTTGGGATGAACTGCGGCGCGATGCCCTTGAAATAAATTGTCAAATACCACCACCTCCGCACCTTGTTCTGCTAATTGTTCTACCACGATGCTGCCAATATAGCCCGCACCGCCTGTCACTAAAATTGTCATAATTGATTATCCTTTCGTAAAGAGGAGAAGTAAGTTGCGCGTCAGCGTTCAGCTAGTCAGCAATGAGCTAATACTTTTAGCTCATTGCTGAACGCTGACCAACTGATTCGCTGATTGCTGACCGACTGACTAGCTAACAGTTGCGCTAAAGGTCAGATTTTAGGCTGAATTGAGCGATTACACAAATTTAACGCCCATTGGGATAATCAGTGGTCAGGCCACTCACCCCAAGCCAAGCTAACAAACGCATTAAGCGCAAACTATTCACGGTATAAACCCACACTTGATTGCCTTGCCCGTGCATCCGCCAAACAAAGGTGGGGTCAAGGATAATGCGCGGCCAATCCACATTAATGATGCCCAAAGTCGGTAAATTAAGGTTAAAATAATTACCCCAACATAACGCGCCTAATGGCACGCGCGGGGCTAAACGGTGAAATTCACTCAGCCACACATGGTCAAATGAAATCACAATAACCCGTTGTTCAGCCTGAAATTGAGTTAACATTTCGGCTAAATCACGCGCCATGTAAGGGTAGGTGTGGGGGTCTTTGGCCTCAATGACTAACGTAACCGCCGCATGTGGCATTATTAATGCTAACGCCTCCGCCAACAAGGGGATGCGCTCCCCCGCAAAATCGGGGCTAAAATAACTGCCCGCGTCCAATTGCCGCAACTCCTCCCAAGTGCGCGAGCAGAGCGCGCCCAGCCCATTGGTGGTGCGCTCTAGCAAGGTGTCATGGAATATCAGCAATTGTCCATCAGCCGAGCGTTGTAAATCCACCTCCAAAAATTTCGCCCCATGACGAATGCCCTCACGCAACGCCGCGAGGGTATTTTCAGGGGCTAATCCCGCCGCGCCACGATGTCCTATAATGAAGGGGCTGTTTTGGCGAGGGCGTAACCATGTATGTAAGATAGCCCACAGGGTGGTAAATATAATCGTAATGCGCCAGAGGCGACGAACTTTGAGCATAATTGCGCTTGATGGAGTCCAAATCTTCAGATTTGAGCAGTGAGTCAAATCTGAAGATTTGGACTCCAAGGTGTGACCTGATTAAATGTCTGTTTAGTATAGGTCTTTCATTTATCGCGCGCAAAAACAAAGAGGTATAGGTCTTTCATTTACCGCGCGCAAAAACAAAGAGGCGTTAGTGCCTTTAAGTTTTCGCCACAAACGAGAGGCAAGGTTTGATTTTCTAATACGAACTCCGACTATACTGCGTTTCATTTGAAACCTACACATTGGTTATGACCATGAGGAGTCCGCAATCCTTTGCGGGCTGTCCGCAAAGGATTGCGGACTCCTGTCCCACAAAGTGCCATTTTGATTTGAAATGCAGTATAAAATCACAGTTAATTAATCTGTTTGACTATGTTGGTGCTTTTTGCTACAATAACAGAATTATTATGAAAGGTCAACCGAACCTAACCATGCCCCACGCTCAAACGCCTCACCCTTTTTTGAAAAGGTTAAAAAACCTCACTCAGCCCGCCCACCAACAACTTGAAGCCAACCTCTATGCACAGCGCATGGTAGCAGGCACCATCTCTCAGGCGGATTACGCCGCTTATTTACAACGGTTATGGCCGATTCATGTGACGGTAGAAGCGGAATATCAACGTTGGCCTGATTGGGCAGCCTATGGGTTTGATATTACTTCTCGTCAACGCGCCCCATTGTTAGCACAAGATTTGGCCTATTTGGCCTATCCTCTCCCCGCAGATAGTCATTTCCCGTTATCACCTGGGCATGACTTTGCCGAAATGTTGGCCTATCTTTATGTTTTGGAAGGTTCAACGTTAGGTGGGCAGGTGTTATTGCGAAAAATCAAGCCCGTCTTGGGCCTTACGCCACAACAGGGCGGGGCCTATTTTTATAGCTACGGCCCCCAAGTGGGTTCGCAATGGCAGGCCGTGCAACAGTTTCTAACGGACTATGTCACCCAAAAGCCAACGGCGGAAACCGTTATCATTAACCAAGCCAATCAATTTTTTGAAATGATTGACCAATGGCTAACCGCCAAGCTATTATAAGGCTTACGCAAACACCTCACCCCAGCCCTCTCCTACGTAGGAGAGGGGGCAAAGTCTCCCCCTGATGTCGGGGGGATTAAGGGGGGTAGACTTGGTTTTTGCGTAAGCCCTAATAAGGCTCAAAGCCTTATAATAGCTGAACATGACCCCAATAATGCAATCTTTGTTCATTAAGGAGATTTTTTATGACGAGTATTATCTCAGTGCCTGATGGTGTTCAGTCTCAAACGGTAGATTTAACCAATTGTGACCGTGAACCCATTCACATTCCTGGCTTAATTCAGCCTCATGGGGTTTTGCTAACCTTGCAAAAAGAGACATTCATTATCTTACAAGTTAGTTTGAATAGTGAATCATTATTGGGATACCCGCCGCAGACCTTAGTGGGTCAATCGCTTAGTATGATGGTCGGGGCAGAGCCACTTGAACATCTTCGTGAACAAATAAACTCACCCAATACGCCTATTTTTCTTGACCTACAACTCACCTTACCTGAACAAACCCGCCTCTTTAATGCCTTAGTCCATGAGTTTGATGGGGTATTATTTTTAGAGTTAGAACCCCTTAACCCTAACTTCAAAATGGATTTCAGTACCTTCTATCATCATTTTGATAAAGCCATCAGCCAGTTTGACCAAGCCACTACCATTTCGGCCTTATGCCAAACGGCAGCAGAACTTTTCCGCGCCTTTACGGGTTACGACCGTGTGATGGTCTATCGTTTTGATGAAGATTGGCATGGGTGGGTGGTGGGGGAAGCGCAAATTGAGGGCTTAAGCGAATCTTACTTAAACCTCCATTTTCCCGCCTCTGATATTCCTAAACAAGCCCGTCAACTTTTTGCCTCTACCTTAATTCGTCATATTCCGCACGTCGATTATCAGCCGTTTGGTCTTACCCCCTCAAATAACCCCTTAACAGGTGCGCCACTTGATATGAGTTTTTCCATATTACGCAGCGTTTCCCCCATTCATCTGCAATATTTACGGAACATGGGGCAAGTGCAAAGTACCATGACGGTGGCAATTGTTAAAGATAATAAAATGTGGGGATTGATTACGGGACATCATTATGCAGGCCCGTTGCATATTCCCTATCCGCTGCGCGCCTCTACTTTCCTCATTGCCAACTTGATGGCCTTGCGTTTGGGGTTAGCGGAGGAAGACCAAGATAAAGCCTATCAAGAAGAGGCGGCGGCTATTCGCCAAAAATTGGGGCAACAGATAGAACAACAACATGATTTTGTGGTGGGTCTATCGCAAGGTGACGTAACAATGCTTGATTTGGTTGAGGCTGACGGGGCGGCTCTTTATGTGAATGGTGAAGTGACCTTGTTAGGGCAAACGCCACCTGCTGAAGCCATGATGCCCCTCGTTGAATGGTTACATCAGCATAGCTCAGACAATCTTTTTCAAACCAACCGCTTAACAGCGCACTATCAAGCCGATGAGTCGATGATTGCTACCGCTAGTGGTTTGTTAGCCATCACTTTGTCCCATGAATTAAAAGATTATCTTCTTTGGTTTAAACCAGAGGTGATTCAAACGGTGACTTGGGCAGGTGACCCGCATAAGCCCGTCACCCAAACTGACCAGGTGCGCCTTAGCCCCCGCTTATCCTTTGAGAAATGGAAACAAGAGCTACGTTTTACGGCCTTGCCGTGGCGGCAAGATGAAATAGCGCAAGCCTTAGCCTTACGAGAAGCTACGCTTAACGCGATTGTGTCGCAACGGGCTAAAGAGTTGGCGGAGTTAAACTATGAACTGCAACGCAGTAATGCTGAGCTTGATGCCTTTGCCTATATTTCCTCGCATGATTTGAAAGAGCCGTTACGGGGTATTCATAACTTTTCTAATTTTTTGCTAGAAGATTATGCCGACCGTTTAGATGAGGAAGGGCTAGAAATGTTACGAACCCTTGCGCGGTTGGCGGAGCGCATGGAGAAGCAAATTAGTAGCTTATTAGAATATTCACGCGTCGGCCGAGTTGATTTAGCCATTAAAGAAGTAGATTTGAACCTCATGATGACATATCTGATTGAAGACCTCCAAATCCGCTTGACCGAAGAGCATACCACCGTGCGGATTCCGCACCCCTTGCCGACCATTCGCTGTGATTCAGCCCGCATCCGCGAACTCTTTTACAACTTGCTGACGAACGGCATGAAATATAATCGTAATTCAGAACGTTGGCTCGAAGTGGGATATTTGGCGCAGCTCACTGACGCTCGTGGGCAGTTCCATCAGG